>JAYUVP010000067.1:0-6002 GCA_043753995.1 Fibrobacterota bacterium | reverse complement strand
ATCGAGATTAGCCCCAGAGTGATTGCGTTAGTGAGTGAAGGGCGCAGATGGCACCGCGACTTTGTCACTGGCTGGGTATGGTATGGACCGAAGGGTTACGTCTTATCGGCCAATTTTCGAACCGGCTATGCTGCAGACTTAAGATTTAAAAAGGCTTGTGGTGACATCATTCCAAGGGCAGAGTGTGGGGCGAAAGTATTGTAGTCCTGCACCCATTCTCCAATCATGCGCCTGACCTCGGATTCATTGTCCAGGCAATTTTGATAGACATAGAGGCTCTTCCATCCTCACACTGTGACGGCCCCATTTCATCCTACTCAGGTGACTGTTGCGTGCAATACGAAATGGGGCTACGCGAGCTTCCGCACGCTGCGCAATTAAACCGCCAAACGTCGTGTTTGTCGGAGCTATACATACTATACTTTGCACATGATTCTGACCAAATCATTGGTATACAAGCGAAGCAATTAAAGGGAATTTATTTTTTTAAATTCGGTTGGATTCAAGAAAGAGCGAGGCATCGGTGCCCAAAGATACTTTATACATAATCGGGAATGGATTTGATATCTATCATGGCGTTTCTTCTCGATACTCAGATTTCAAAAAGTATCTTTCAAATATCGATACCAATATTCTTGATTTAGTTGAAGAGTACATTCCTGTTCACGAAGATTGGTCTGATTTAGAGTCGGCTCTCGCCCAGATAGATGTTGATATAATCATACAAAACGCTTCACAGTTTTTGATGTCATATAGCGATGAAGACTGGAGTGATGCAGGCCATCATGATTATCAATATGAGATTAACGAAATCATAGAAGGGCTTTCAGAACAACTAAAGTCTCGCTTTTGTGAATGGATACGGCAATTGGTAACTCCCTCCACAAGTGAGATAGTTGTCCGCCCTCTTAGCTTGCCGGTCACTGCCAGATACTTAAATTTTAATTACACATCTTCACTAACAGACATCTATTCCATTCCGATAAATAACATTATATACATTCATGGGAATGCTCAACGTGGTGATAATTTAGTTCTCGGACATGCGTGGAACCCTATTGAAATTCCATCATTGAACGATGTGCCTGAACCTGATTCAATGGATACAAGAGTTATGGAAGGAAATGAAATAATCAATAAATATTTCGGTTTGACATTTAAAAACTCAGGAAAAATTATAGAGGATAATTCTGATTTTTATAAGAGCCTAAGCGGCTTGACAAAAATCATCGTATTAGGCCATTCCCTATCCAAAGTGGACGAGCCATATTTTACCGAAATAGTTAAAAATATTTGCGTCGATAAAATCCAATGGCATGTTTCGTATTTCAGAGATGAAGAGAAGGAGCATCACAGTGCAGCACTCAAAAAAATCGGCGTTCCCGATAGTGCATTAAAATTATATCAAATGTTAGCTCTCTAAGTATAGTGATGATATTCTCCTAATACGGATCTTGATAGCAAGGCAAGGTCTCAAGTGAAGGATCGTCTCTCCCGTCCATGGGTTCGGCTATCTTCCATCCATTTCGTACAGCACGCAACAAAGCCCAGCCAGGGCCGCGCGGGCATGTTTCCACATTGTGCGTCCGCAAATGGGAAGGCTGCGCGGCAATTCAAACTCAATTTGGAGCTGCGCACGACTGCATAATCCCACGAATGTGACCGCGTAATCCCGAATGAATGTGACCGATCCACAATGAAGTTTCACCGGTCATTTTGGTGTTCATCTCAAACATGTTCAAAACTAATTCGCCTGACCAGGTGATCTTATTCGGTTGAATTTTCAAACCAGATTAGGCTCTTCAATCCTCACTCTGTGAATGCCCCATTTCACTCTACCCAGTCAGGTGGGTAGCGAAGGCCGATATTTATTTCCCAATCAGGATGCTTCAGGCTTGGTCAATAACTATTTGATTCCAAAGTCAACGACTCGCATTAAGCGCTACAAAAGCGCCTGATTTTGGGGTTTAATACGCTTGACGTATATACAATATGTAGGTATAATAGACAGATGAGGTTTGAATGGGATGAAGCCAAATGCCGTTCAAATATCCTGAAGCATGACATTGATTTCGAAGATGTCCCTTCGGTCTTTGATTCGCCGATGTTGACTGCTTTGGACTCCCGAAGCGATTATGGAGAAGAGCGGTGGTTGGGAATTGGACAACTGAAAGGGATACTGGTCGTAGTCATCGTTTTCACAGAGCGGGGTGAAGATGTCATTCGCATCATATCCGCTAGAAAGGCACTAAAACATGAACGTGAAAAATACTTCGAAAAAATCAAAGACAAAATGGAATAAGCTTTCCAAGCTCAAGGACGCGAATATCGATACCTCCGATATTCCTGCCTTGGACAAGAAGTTTTTTAAGAACGCGGTTTTGCAAATGCCGCGCAATAAAAAAATGGTCTCTATTCGCTTAGACGAAGACGTTCTATCCTGGTTCAAAAAGCAGGGTCGGGGTTATCAAACGAAAATCAATGAAATATTGAAGATGTACATGCGGGCCAAAGCCGCATAGCCCCATTTCACTCTACCCAATCAGGTGGGGTAGCGGAGGCCGACCGTGCTTTCAGCGATTCACAGGCCGCAGCGAGGGGCGGGGGCGTAGGCTATTAGCGGCCCTGCCCCACATGGGGATTTGTTATCCCGCTTCTAGAAAACGAAAGCGCACGCCAGCGACGTCGATCACATCGCGGTCTTTCAATTTCGAAGAAACAATGTCTTCGCCATTGAGGCGTAAGTGGCTGAAGCGTTTGACGAGGAGATTGGCTATCCAGCTTGAGCCCTTGCGATTGAGGCTCGCGAAATTCTTGCCGACCATGAGGCCGGGGATATGGATGTCGTCGGCGCTGCTATTGCCGAAGAAAATCACGTCCTTGGGTAGGGAATAGCGTTTGCCGTCGGCGAGATCTTCGAGGCAGGCGGAGTCGCCAGATTCGGCTTCGACCGCGGCGAGCAGAGCGAGTCCCGTGAGGCTGCTGCTTTCTGCGGGGCTTTGAATGGCGGTTCGGCCCTGTAAACTCTCTTCGCGGAATTCGAGGCTATGCTGGCCTATGGTGATCACATCGCCATGTTGCAGCAAGTGCTTGTGCACCCGCTTCTTGTTGACATAGGTGCCATTGAGACTTTTGAGGTCTTCTAAAACGAAGACTTTTTGCTCAATATCGCCCAAAACAAAGGCGTGATTGCGGCTAATGCCCAGGTTTTCAATGCAAACCGTATGGGTGGGCAAGCGACCGATGGAATTGATTCCACGGTGTAGGCCGAATTCGGCTAGGGTCTGGTTTTGATGGCGTACGACGATTTTGGGCATGAAGGCAGGACTCCGGGCACATGGCCCAAGCTGGACACAAATATACCACGGACTTCAAGGGCATTCCGTAGTGAGTTTTGGATGAGCCCATAGAGTAAGGGAAAGGCGAATGCTACACTTTGGGACAACGGTGCGACATTTACGCGTATTCTTAATCGGGGCGCTGGCAGGCGCGATAGTGGGCTTGACCTTGCTAGCGGGCCTCTATGCCTCTCCCTGGCGCAATCCTCTTTACTTGAAGGCCGATCCCAAGGTCTTGGCCGTGCGCGAGAAACTCGACGCTTATCAAGAGCATTTGGCAGCCAATGAAGGCCGTATCGCCTTGGGTATTGGCGATTCCCTGGCGGTGAAGCAAGCCGCGCAAAACAAGACATGGCAAGAGTATAAGGTGTGGCGTCAGCGCTATGGAGAAATGGCGCACATTCATGTTCGCACCAGCCGCCAAGGCTTTCTCGCCTGGTCGCAATCCCTATTGATGTATGCCTTGCCCTTGGAATTGTTTTTCACTCTGGGAGCGGGTCTATTGGCCTTGCTTTTCTGGATGAAGGTGCCGACCACTCCACGCACCATGCCCATGCGCAATCCCAAGGCGCGTGAACTCGCCGCGAATGCTCCGGCCCTCGATCAATTTCAAGAAGCCGTGCGGCGCATCGCGGACATTCAAGCTCAATCGCCAGTGCGCCAGAAGCGGGCCGTCGCGTCCTCCAAGTTCGAGGCCAGGCCTGAGCCACGCCCAATGCCCGCCGACTTATTGAATCCCGCCTTATTGGATTCTCTCGCCGCCGAGTTGAGCGGGCCCCAGGTTTTGCCCATGAGTTCGCCTCGCCAAAATCAGGGGCCGGTGACTTCGCCCATGACGTCTTCCTTGTCCTCAGGTGCGAATCGACCCTTGCCGGCCAAGCCATCCGTCCCGCAATCCATACTCCAGCCTCCTCTGCCTCCTGAGCTTGCACAACCTCTTTCCAAACCCGGCTTGAATCCAGAAGACACCACCTATCTCGATGTGCTTTCGGGTTGGGATGATGTCGCACCGGAAACGGCTCTGGAATCAGTAGCCCATCAGGCCTATTTGCCTCCTATGCCTCCCACGGCTCGCCAGGAACCGACTCCCTCAGCCTTGACCATGCAAGACGAGGAAGAGGGGATTCCCGATTTGATGGCTCAAGATTTGGGCGGCGAAGACCCCTATGCCGCTTCAGCCACGGGCTATGGGCAAATGCCCGCGACCACCGAATTCGAAAAGGTCGAGCGCCAAAAGGACGAAGTCGTGAAGTTGGCGCGACGCGGTTTGACATCTTCGGAAATTTCCCGCCGCCTCAAAATCAGCCAGGATCAAGTCGAATTGATTATTCGCCTGCGCCGTCAGCGCGGATAAAGGCCTCATTCCCCTTGCGGGGTGGTACAATGGTTTAGGCTTGACCCCTAAACCTTATGGCCACGGTTTCTCCCCTTCCCCCGGATCCGTCTTCCTCCTCCTCACGAGGTGCTGCTTCCGGTTTGACCGGGGGTTTGCCCCGAAGCGATAGCCCCGAAGGGCGCGCGGGGGAAATGCCTTCGGCCCCGCCTCTACCCTCGCTTTTGGAAAAGGCCACTCGACTGGAACCAGGTCTTGCCGCTTTAAATGATTTGCGCATGAAAATGATGCAATGGCTATCGGGTTCGCAGACGACCGAGGGGTCGGCCTTGCCTGCTGCCATGACTCGGACCTTGGCGGATTATTTGAATGCTTTCGCCAAAGATTTGCCGGCGGAAAAAGGCGCAGCTCCGATGGGCAAGGAAACCTTGGAGCATTTGCTGCTGCGTGTTTTGTCGCAACCCGGAGGCGAAGCTCGCTTGCTCGCCGCCTTGCCGGATTTGCCGCGCACCGCCGTGGTCACCTTGCTGCATGCCGGTCTCGATGCGGCCTTGCTCCAGGCGGACAGCAAAAACGGAAAAAATCATGAGTTGAATGCGCGGGCTTCTGCTTTGATGCGTTTGCTATTGCGGGCCGTGGAAACGGAAAATCCCGCGCGTCCCGCGACCTTGCAGGCGGCGGCGAATGGGGAGTCCAAGCCGCGTCAGCAGGGGTTGGCGCGAGTGCTGCAAGTCGAGAGTGAAGGCGATGTGCAGGCGGGTCCGCAAGACCCCAAAGGCCTGAGTCCGAAACCGGGTACGCCGCTTTTGCGTGTGGGCCTATGGGAAGAGGGACGCCGCTTTTCGGTCTTGGCTTCGCAAGCGCCTATCCCGGGGACTCTGGTGAAATATGTGCGGGCGGAACCAGGGCAAACCGTGGCGACCTTGACCCCGGAATCCGAGGCCGAGGGCTTACCTACTGTGGCCGGTCCGGCGATGGATGCCAAGGGCATGCGAGTGACCAAGTCGGGGTCGGAGGATGGGATTTCGAATGCTCCGACGCCACCAGCATCCCCTTCGCCAGCCATGGCGGCATCGACCTTGGCGTCGCCTTCGGCAATGACGGCCATGCCTGCGTCTGCACCTGCGACAGTAACAACGTTAGCGACGACCCCTAGCCTGTCTCTGGATTATGCGCAAGCCGCACCGCGTATGCGCGAGGCCTTGGCGGCGGCCGAAGAAACCTTGGCCGAGGTGAAAAGCATGCCGGGCTATGCCCAGGCTGTGCGCGATTTCGCGAAAGTCCTGGGGCAAATGTCTTGGTTTGCCGAATCTCCCAAGGAAGGCCTGCGG
>JAYUVP010000066.1:0-2215 GCA_043753995.1 Fibrobacterota bacterium | reverse complement strand
CAGGCGCCGCTTGGCGATGAGGCTGGTCTTGAGGGTCAGGGAAGGGGTTAATTTGTAGCTACGGAGTCCGGACAAATCGAAAACGCCGTACAAGTTGATGCCGGTGCGTACCAAGTTGAAATAAGACTCGGGATAATTGTTGATGCCGTCGGAATTGGCCAGATGCACCAGGGGAAATCCGATGCCCACGCCCTCCAGTTCGGCCAGTAGGGTGCGGAATAGCACCAATTGCTCTTGGGACTTACCATGCATGGGGTTGTTGGCATTGGGGAAATGGGAGTAAATCCCTTCCAACTCAAGGCGGGGAAGCTTCCGGATATCCTTAATATCCCGAAATGCCTGAAAATGAGGTATGCCCAGCCTCCCCATTCCCGTATCCACCTTGATATGGATTCGGGCGGTTTTCCCCTGCTTTTTGGCTTCCCTGGAAATGAGCTTGGCCGTGGCCAGGTCCGGAACGGGACAAACCACTCCGAGACGGACGCAGTCCTGGACCTCGGAAGCCAGTAGGCCGCCGATGATTTGGATAGGGACTTTGAACCGCTTGACCAGTTGGGACGCTTCCTTAAGCTCGGCCACGCCGAGGCGATCCGCCCCTGCGGTAACCAATTCTTCGGCTATGGAAAGGGCTCCCAAACCATAGGCGTTGGCCTTAAGCACGGCCATGACCTTGGCCGGTTTGACGGTTTTTTGGATTTGGACGAAATTCCGGCGGATGGACCCTAGTCCGACTTCCAATTTGACCCTGGAAGGGACATTAGAGGGGGCTACGCGTTTAGTAGGCATAACCATCCGGGAGGTTTCCGGCTTCTTGAGAAAAATGAATCCGTGTCGTCATGGCGAAATCCGAATTTAACATTAAATTTAGCCTGGGCTCGGCCCCGGACAATATGGCCGGGCCCCTCGTGTCCAACAATTGTGAAAGTAGGAATATGCGCAGCTTTAAGTCCCTGTGTTTGCTGGTTGGGATAGCCTCTTTTTCGGCTTCGGTCATGGGCGCCGAAGCCCACAAGGGGGAAGATCTCGCCAACCGCTCCTTTAGCAACAGGGATCTCACCGACGCGGTTTTCAAAAGCTGCAACCTGGAAAATGCGCGCTTCAGCCAGACCGTGGGATCCAAGGCCAGCTTCGAGGGCTCCAACGGAAAAAGCGTCAATTTCTCATCCATGCAGATCACCGACGCGGATTTCCGCAACACCCAATTTCCCCAGGCCGATTTCCGCAACTCGGATCTCCGCAATAGCAATTTCAAGCGCGCCGGATTGGATGGTGCGAATTTCCAGAATACCGTTCTCCTGGACGCCGTTTTCGAAGGCGCGATCCTGACCAAGGCCAATTTCCTGGAAGCCAAGTTCAACGAAAAGGCCGTTTTCGCGAAAGCGAACCTCAACGGGGCCAACTTCAAGAACAACAGCCTGGAAGGATCCGACTTCTCCAAAGCCGATCTAAGCAACGCCGTTTTCAACGCGGTGAAATTCGAAGGAGCCGATTTCACCGGCGCCACGGTGGCCAATATCAACCTGGCCGAATCCAACCTGACGGACGCGGACCTGTCCAAGCTTAATTTCAGCAATGCCAACCTGCAATCCACGGCCCTGGTGGAAGCGAATCTGCGCGGAGCCCGGTTTTCGGATTCCAAATTCGACAAGGCCGAATTCCAATTCACCAAAGTGGGCGGCGCGTCCTTCGAACGCTGCTCTTTCACCAATACGTCCTTTTACCGCGTCGACCTGGGCGGGGTCAGCTTTTCCAACTCCACCATGAACGGCTCCGTGTTCGACCACAAGACCCTGGATAAAACCAATTTTCACGGTGCCCAACTGGAACGAGCGAAGTTCTCCATCGACAAAATGAGCAAGGTGGACTTCACCGGCGCGAACCTGAAATTCGCGGACTTCTCCGGGACGAAGTTGTTCAACGTGGATTTTTCGGGAGCGGACCTTTCGAATGCGCGGTTCGACAATGCGTTCATCACGGGTTGCGACTTTTCCGGAGCGAACCTGTCGACGGTTTTCTGGGATGCGGATAATCTGAAGAAGAACATATTCAATCAGGAAACGCGCTTTCCGCGGTCGTACACGCCGAATCCTTCGCAGATGCGGGCTCGGTAGGGCTGGTCTAAAGGCCCCGGCCCCGTGGGGTCCTGGGGCCTGGTGCATGCTGCGCGTGGGTCGCGTGGCTCTCTTCTCCGCGGCCTAATGGCCGAATCCTTTTC
>JAYUVP010000065.1:0-42416 GCA_043753995.1 Fibrobacterota bacterium | reverse complement strand
CCTCAGAGCCCAAGATCACTCAGTCCCGCGTGCTCGTCTGGGCGGCGACCGAGAGGCCAGAAGAATTTCCGTTCCGATTCCTTGATTGGAAGTTCGTTGATGCTGGCGAAGCGGCGCATCATGAAACCTTGGTCATTGAACTCCCAGTTTTCGTTCCCGTAAGCGCGGAACCACTGGCCAGAATCATCGTGGTATTCGTAAGCGAAGCGCACTGCGATGCGACTCCCTGAGCATCCCCACAACTCCTTGATTAATCGATAGTCCAACTCTTTGGCCCATTTGCGGACAAGGAACTTACGCACCTCTTCTCGTCCGACAGGAAATTCGACACGGTTACGCCATCTCGTGTCTTCTGTGTAAACAAGCACGACACGATCGGGATCGCGAGTATTCCAAGCATCTTCAGCCATGCGCACTTTTTGAGTGGCGGTTTCGGTTGTAAAGGGTGGAATGGGAGGTTTGGTATCCATGATTAGTCCCTTAGAGGTGTGACGGACCTGGTTGCCAGCTTACTGCCGCCATCCCGATACTGAAAACATAATGCCCAGACTTTGAAAGTGGCCGTAGACCGCGCTCAGGGACGTGGGAGGGCTAGCGCCCGGCCGTCCACCTTTAGGAAGGCGTTTCGGTGTGGATAGTGCGGATTGCGGATCACAAATCGGCCCGACCGCCTGAGAAAGGGCGGGTAGTCTTTGGAAATACGGGCTTTTTGCGCAACGGCAACCACAGGTAGAGGATCCAATTCCTGGCATTGTGTATTTGTATATCCCGTCACACAAACCATGCTATCGGAAAGGGCAAAATCGAAAATCTGGGTACGGAGCATTGGGAGTGGGACTGCCTGCCAAGTACGACCCTGATCCGAGGAAAGATGGAATGCGTCCTTATAGTTGTCCACCAGTACACGCGTTCCCGAAATGCGGTAATTCAGGATGGTATCAAGGGGCGCCTGCATCCGGCTCCAAACTCCTTCCGGATCGGTGGCATGGAACAGCTCCACACCATCCCAGAGCGTCCATAGGCCAGCTTCCCAATGGACATGGTAATTCTTCGACCCATTTTGAGGGTCGGAGTTCGCTCTCCTAGGAAGTGGAGGGGAAATGCGGGACCATGTTTTTCCGCCATCCTTGCTGAAGGCAAGACTATCCCCGTAGGTGGCCGCCAAGGTTTCACTAGCTGCAGCGATGGTAATCACATTGGGGAATGGGAGCTCCCTACTGTCTCCCCAGGTGAGCTTGCTCTTGGACGCCGAGTAAAGCACGGGCAGCCACTTCCTAGGCTCAAGGGGTAAACTTGAAATGGCGTAGAAATAATCACCGGCATCCATGAGTTTGTAGATAGGCTGTTCCAGGGTTGGGAAGGGCATCTTGTGACGGCCTAGTCCCACCGGATCTAGCCTATCCAGGTATCCGGCTCCACTCACGTAAACCTGGTTGCCGGTGATATGAAGGTGCTCGTAGATCGTGGAATCCATCGGGGCTTCCCAAGTCTTCCCACGATCCCGCGTCCGTCGGTAACCAGGGAAATTGTCGCCGTCGATATACAGGGTTTTGCCGTACAACCGCAATTGATGTATCAGGTTGGCATAGATTCCCTGATCCCAAATGACTTCGGTCTGGGATCCCCATTCCCTTCTGACCAAGGGTACACCCCAGTATCCGTAGATGAGGGTATCGGCTTCTGCCCAGATTCTGGATGGAGCATCCCCGGTAAAGACCTTTTGTTGCCATGAGCCCCCTCCATCAGTCGAATGCCATAGCTTAGTGGATCCGGATTTGTCAGATACAAGCAGAAAGACCCTGGAGCCATCATTGGCGGTCAAGGGAAAGAATTGAACGAATTCAGGAATCAGTAATTCCCACCGATTAGAAGATCGCAGGTAACGGTAAATGCCCTTCCCCTCCTCTCCGGTGCTAGCTAAAATGATTCCCGGGTCCCTTCCGATGATTTGATACGAATGACTCTGTGTTGGCGCCAAGCCTTCTGAGGCGGAGGTGAGTTGCCCAGTAACCGGATCCATCCGGTAGACCCCTCCATCCTGGTTAGATAGGAGGAAATCCGCTCCGGTAGGAACTAGGCTGAGGATGTCGGGAGCTGGCCTAAGTCTTATCCAGGTTCGCCCGGTGTCGGGAGACCTGAACAGGACAAAATCCGTATCGAGTGCCACCACATAAAGTCCTTGAGGCCCGAAATGACGGACCATACCAAGAACTGGAACCCCAGGACTAGGTTTGATGGGCCCGGAATCGAGGGCTTTCCAAGTCTTTCCCCCATCCCGGCTGAGACAAGGCTTGCCTTCATAGGAGTTCGCGAGTATCGCGTTTCCGGAGCTATGCAATTCGTCCACGTGGGATTTGCAGGGCAAATCGAGAAGAGACCAGGAAGCTTGGCCGGGGTCGCGCACATGAACACCCGCCGCAGTCAGGATAAACTTCCTATTTCCCGCCACAAGGAATTCCGAGACATTGCCCCCCGGATGCGGCGCGATTTTCTCCCACGCTGCGAATGTTTCCGTGCAGAGGGGCAGGACGCAAAGCGCCCACGCAAGTAAGGTGCTTGTGGTCCATCCACCTTGATTTTCCTTTTGCATGAGCGACTCTCCCGTACTGCATCCAGTATATACGAATACCCCGTTTCCGGGTTTCTCAATCGGCGGGTTTAAGCGGGCCTGGAAGCAGGATCCGCGCCCAGGTACCGAGGCTGGAAGGCTTTTCAATTAAGGCCCGAATGAGACTGGCGCGCGATTTCCCCGGCTCGCTGGCTTGCTGATAATTAGTGGCCAGTAATCGGCACAAATAAAAAAGGCGGGCATTCCTGGCCCCGGGGGGAAGCCCGGCTACCGCCTTGGGATGGCTGCGACAGATTTTCGAGATGACCCTTGCCTCGCCTTCAAGTATGACAATCCTTTTTTTGCTGATATTGCCAGCGTGAATTCGATACCTGCTCAGGGGCTCCGGGATATAATGGAAATTCCTGCCGATGGACATGCGCAACCAAAGATCATAGTCCTCGGAAAGGATTTCCTCATCGAAAGCGCCGACGGATTCCAATACCGCGCGTTTCACGCTCACGCAACTCATGCCGATCGGGTTCCCGTGGAACAAAGTCGCAAAACAGTTTCCTGAAAGGCTGCCCGGGTCCAGTGTGGGACGGGACTCGATCCGCCCCCGCCCGTCGTTTAAAAACGCCCCGGTATTATCGATGAGCCATTCGTCGCTGTGAATCAATGCTACGGATGGGTCGGATACGATGATCTTATGGTGTTTCTCGAGGCGGGTGGGGTGCCACTGATCATCATGGTCGAGAAAGGAAATCCATTGTCCCCGGGCGCGACCGATTCCATAGTTTCGTACCCGACCGGGTGAAATGCCCTTCTTGAACGGCATGCGGAAGTATTCAATCCTGGCCCACGGGTTCCGGCTTTGGAAATCCTGGACAAGCTGCGGGGTCGCATCGGTGCTTTGATCGTCCACGACCAGGGCCTCCCAATCCCCGAGTGATTGGTCGAGCAGGCTTTGCAGGGAAATGGAAAGGTAGGGAAGCCCGTTGTAAACAGGAATGATCACCGAAAAAAAAGGGGCAGGATTATTTGTCTTAGGAGTCATGGTTTGAACCCATCCTGACGATTTAGGACTCCTCCTCCGGGACTCCAACCTCGCCTTAGATTCATGGATCTTTCGATCCGTAACCATTCAAATAACTTTAGAGAGCGGTGATGAAAATCACTGCTCGACTCTGGTGGATATTATGTTCGATCGGGGGACCCGTAAATATTTCGGGTGATGGGAAGAATTCTGTCTAGACCACGGGGTTCACCGAGGAGATACGGCCTTCGTGGGGGTCAAGTCTGGGCCGCCCAGGAGGTAAATGACCCCCATCCCCATGGCGCATGCGTATAGGTTTCCTTCGGCATCGGTCCCGAACGACGAGAACCCCGTCTCATAACCGTTAAGTGAGGTGGCCGTTACGGTACCGGCCGAGTTACCTTTTAAGGCCCAGATTCGCCTGGTGTTCATGTCGGTAACGAAATAGCTACCGTAAAACTTCGAAGCAGGATTGGCCCGAAAAACCACTCCGCCGATGATGCAGCTACCCATGGCATGGTCGTAAGTGAACACAGGCGGAATCATGGACGGATCCTTTTTCCCCAAGGACGTTTCCCGATTGCCCTCCAAAACCCTCCAACCATAATTTCCGCCCTTGACCAGGATATTCACTTCTTCCACATTGTCCTGGCCTACGTCGGCGGCCCATAGTTCGCCGGTCAGCGCGTCAAAGCTCCACTTCCACGGATTACGCAGCCCATAGGCGTAAACCTCGGGGCGGCCGCCTCCCTTGGCGAAAGGGTTATCCGGGGGTATGCGGTATTCCAGGTTCGCATCCTTGGCGTTCACGTCTATGCGATGCATCTTGCCCAGCCACGAATACTTGTTCTGCGCATTCGAGTTGGGGTCGTTGCCTGAGCCCCCATCACCGACGCCGTAATAAAGAAAGCCATCCTTGGGCCCGAACCCGAGGGTGCCGCCATTATGATTGGCATACGGATCATTGATGTTGATGAGGATGCGGCCCTTGGCCCCCGAGTCTTTCATGCCCGTGGCATCGGCGATGCGCTCCTCGACGATGTCGCGGTAAGGGGTACCCGGCGGATTGTAACTGATGTAATACTTGTGATTCAAATTGAAATCGGGATGGAAGGCAATTCCAAGCAATCCCATTTCGCTCTCGGTGCTATTCACCGAGGCGTGGTACAAGGTATCTTTCGCCGTCGAGCCGTCGGATTTCTGATAGAGGATCAGGGCGTTTCCCGTATGTTGCTCCAGAACCACATTGGTCTTGGGGCGGCCCGGGAAAGGCCCGAAGTAGAGCGGCCGGTCGAACTTCGTCCCGGGATAAGCGTTGGTGAATTTGATTTGCGATTGGGAGCGGGCGATATTGCAGCCCATGACGATAATCAGAAGCGAAGAAACGATAGGAGCACGACCGAACATGGGAACCTCCACATGGATAGAGAACATAGGAATGGGTTGTGACGGAAATATCGTCTTCAACGATTACCCGAAGGCCCGTTAAAACTCTATCCCCCCGCCAAAACCATAGTTCGCATTCACGATCGGTTCGTGCATGAGATCCAAAGCAGAAAGTGAAATCTCAGGCCCAAACCGGGCTTTCTTCAGGCGTAGTCGCAAGGAGAAACCCAGCCCTGCGCCCAAAACACCGGAGGCGCCTCTTACAGTGGGCGCAAAGCCCTTCGAAATGTCGATGTCATAATAGGCGAGGGAAGGGATAGCCGTATAGATCCATTTGCCCGAAGTCACCGAAGCAAGCAGCGGCAATTCCAACCCCAAAACCCGCTTGTCATTGAGGAGATATTGCAGAAAAGAATCTTGACCTGTTTTGTCCTCCTCATCGGGTGATTTCCCGCCATGCGAATAAGCCGCCAGTATTCCCGGATTGATCGACAGTGCATAAGTTGCATCCTGATAGAGGCGGGATTTGATCGCTAGGCGCCCACCTGCCGAGGCCAGGCTTACGAATAGCGATCCATTCGCCTCCCATCCATCCCAAAAGCCATAGGCGCCATAGACAACCGCATTCCCGAGGTAGAACAAATTGACGATATTCGGCTTGATGATAAAATCACGCTGATAAGCTTGATCCTTATTGGGTTCTCCGCCCGTTTGAATTTGGGCGGGACTCAATTTTCGGTAAGCCGTCTCTTCAAAATGAAGGCCCGTTCCCACCCCCATCTGCAATCGGACGCCTCCGCGAGGCAAGGTGCTTGCGGTTTGCAGAAAGGATGGACCCGGCACCGCGCACCCGGCCAAGCATAAAACCAAAATCGCATTCAGGAGTTTTTTCGTGACCATAGCCTATCGGATCATTCGGGTTAATAAACGTCTTCCAAATCGGAATGAAGGTTAGACGTGAATCCGGGCGCAAGCGTAGACATTTCGCCGGAAGGCCCCAGGATTTGGCAGACGCTAAGGGTGTGCTGCTAGTCCTGCAAGGCTCCATAGACAAGGATCTCGTTTTGCCGAGGTTTCGGTACAACCGTAAAGGCCCGATCCAAGGCTCCGTTGGGAATCTGATCCCGCCTCTTGATCCCAGGGATGGGACCGCTTAGACAAGCAAATCGGGCGATCCGCCGGAACAATCCCGGGGGGGGCTCCGCCGCTCGTTCCGGGCTTCCCAAGCGCCCCCCAGGCTCGGCCCGACTTCCCCCGCCGCCATTGTCTGCCTCGCCTTCCCCATCGCATTGCTTCGCGGAAATGCATTTCGATGTTGAAGACGGAGGAAACGATACAGTTAATATTAACGGCCATACTAATCAGAATTTGATCATAGAAACAATTGATTTATCAAATTTTAAGTTGAGCGAAGATCGAGCCACATGGAAAAGAAACCAGAGTCTATAAACCGCGGAGAGCATTCTGCGACTTCATAATACGGGTAAGGTCCAAAAATGAGAGTCCAGTAGCGCGGCGCAATGTCCTTGTTGGTCCCGCCAGCAAATGCCCAAAATGCGGCAAACTTGAGCGTGGCTTGATATTTTGGGGGTTTTAGAATAGTTTTGGTTTTCAGTTCGAAGAGTTCGCGCTCAGTGTAAAAATTCCGAGTCCCCGGGCAATGAAAAGCTCGTGAACCTAGGTATGCTTTTTGCGGATATCTATTCGCAATCGGCAAAACGCATGGGCGTTTTTATTCGTACTGGTGTGCTCGAACTATTTACATCAAGGAAATTCAGCTGATGAGATTTTGCAAAAATCTGATGCTGGCAGCCGTTGCCGCCAGCGTATTGTTCAATTGCCAAATGGCAGATGTCATACATAATAAGGAGGGCGATGCCGTTTCCGAGGAGCCACTAATGAGCGGCCTTTCGGACGATTACACCAAGATTACCATGGAGGACTACAAGCAGGCGTTCTACGCAGCAATCGCGAAATCGCCGCTTGCGAAATCCTCCGCCTCCAAAAAAGAGCTGCCACTCAGCATCTCGGAATTAGGAGCCATTTACAAGAACCTAACCGTAAAAATGCCCGATTTTCAGAATCTGTCGGAAGTGGAATTGCAAAAGGTCGAATCTGAGCTTGGCATGACCCGGCAGGAAATGGTTAAAGACCAGGTCGCTGTCCTTGAAAAGTATAACGCAAAAATCAGGTACTTCCTGTTCAAGGACGTCCTGAAGCATCTCGACGGCAAAGGCAAGACCGGCTCGCTGAAAAAGCAATCGTTCAGCTACCCGTACCAAGAAGCATACGGCCTCTGCGATGATGAGTATTGGCTGTTGTTGGGGAGCCCGACTTATATCGATGGGACACAAAGTGCGAGCAATAATGCCTTTGCTTGGGAAGTGGAATTTTATGGCAACAATGGCCACATGACGCAGGGAGACGCATTCCGGCACACCATTTGGAACGTGCTCCTAGCGCATTACAACAAGCATGAGGGACCGCATCGACAGGATGCCGTTGAATGGGCGGAGGAATTCGCCAGCGCCCATGAGTCATGCCGTGAGAACTCCATCTATCTCGATACCAAGATGGATTTGCACAACAACAAAGTCGGTCGCGACTACTGGTATAGCGTTTCGACTAACCGGGGCGCCCTCAGCTGGTGGGGTTGGGACACGAGATGGGTCGAGAGCCCCCCGACTGCGGATCTCAAAGCGGCGGTGAAGAGCAAAACGGATAATGCAACATTTTCAGACACGGAAATGTTATGGCCCGCCGCGAGTGGTGTTGTCTACATCGCACCGAATACGCCCTTGACGACCCAATTGAAAGTCTACGATCCGAATGCGATGTATCACCAGAATACCGGCGCATACTCGTATAGTTGCGCATCCAGCTTTTGCTGGAACATGTACGGTCAGCCTAGTGGATTCATGGTTTTCGGGCCCTATGCCACAGATATTCCCGCGGGCCTGAGGCGCGTGCAGTTTGATGTTTCCGCCTGGACAAGTTATCCGGGGAACAAAGATCTCGCGGAAGTACAAATTTTTAGCGCTTCGACGGGACGTATCCTTAATCAACGAGTTTTAAGAATGGGTGACATTCCGAATACCCACCCGAACCAGAATTCAATTAGCATGCATTATACGCAGACCGCTGGCCAGTCCATGGAATTCAGGATTAAGCGTTTTAATGATGTCGACTTCGTATCCTACAAGGTTTCGGTCTACTGAACTATTTCTGATGCCCTTTTCCAATGCGATGGGTTAAGGGCATCGTTTTCTTTATACTACGCACTTGATTGCCCATTCATGAAGGACGGTATATGGATATGAAAGCGATAGGTTTAGTTTGCATTGCCACCATGGTGGGTTTCTTTGGATGTTCGACCGAAAATGACAAACCTGAGGTGGTTTCAATATCACTTTCCAACAAATCTGGGGAAGCGATAACCAAAATCGATGTGTGCATTGAAAGCACCTCGAATTGCCAGCAAATCCCCGAACTCGGTATACGCGACACTGTCGTAAGAGTCTTCACCCTTCCTCCAGGTGATGGCGGATTTGTGTACTCATCGTCGGCCGGGAACGAACCCTTTACCAGGAGATTCGGCTACTTCTCCAATGGACATGCGATGACGAATGAATACTTCATCCAGATCCATTCTGGCGATAGCGTCAGCATCAGTAATTGACATGCTGGTGGGGTAGATATAGATTGTCCCCGCGCCTTTTCAATATTTGGTCAATGCTTGGTTAACGCCCATAGGGCGAAGGGAAACGTATTATGAGAAATCGCATCGCGAAGAACATCGTTGTTTTTGTTTTTGTTTTGGCGGCTATCGCCGGCGCTTTCGACAAGACGTCTTGGTCGTCGGGGTATACGATCAAGTCCGTCCGCATGAATGGGAACAATTGGTTCGGATTCAACGTTGTCCCCAAGGACAATTCGACTACTGGGAATATCGTCAATGACAACGGTATTTGGCTTGGTGTCGCGCCCACTAATGCCCGCTACAACACCATCGTGTCCATGGTGCTTACTGCAAAGTCGACTGGGCGCACCGTGGCTTTCTGCGCCTGCAATAAAGGGCTCATCCCCACAACCACTGAGGTCTACGACATAAGCTCTGGCCTGGATGTCGAGTAATCAACCTCAACTGTCCTCGAAACACCTGGGAGCGTCGAATGCTTTCTTATTCTGGAGGGGGTCGTCTGTGAAATCCATGAAATGCGTCTTGGCATTTGTCTTGTTGTGCAGCGTTCCTTCATTTTCAAAAATCGCCGGCGTAGGAACCATTGGCTTGGAATACGTCTTCCGCATCCTTCTCTATCAAAGGGGCGGGCTCTTGACGGGGGATGCCGAGGTCGATTTCTTGAATATCGCCGGCAAAAGGCCCACAGGCTATACGATTCCCAGCGCCGTGGTAGTTGTGACTCCCGGAGTTGCTCTCACCTTGGTTTCCCAGACCTTGTCCTGCCCCGATGATGGGCGCATTTGGGAAGGCGACGCGCAAGTGAGCGCAGGGTTCAAAACCAAATTGCTTGAGGCGTCTGGCAAGTGTTACCTGATTCTCACAGGAACCCATCCCACCGCCGCTACCAGCGATGCGGGAATTGTCTTGAAGGCGAGGCTTGAATGAAAAACTTTTTTGGACTGGCGCTGCTGATCCTCAGCGCTTCCTTCGGGCAAAACCTGAAGTCAATCGCCCCTGGTGGACCCATTGAAAGCATTTCCGATGACTTCATTCGGAAGGCAGTTTCCGCCGGCTATACCACCATGTGGGTATGCCCGAACTATGGCACATACACAGCGGAATACACCAATGGGGTTCACAACAATCGCGTCGATAGCCGATTGGTGCAGGACTATCTGGCATTGCTCCATCGAGTCAATACCCTTTCCAATGGCACCCTGAAGCTATATCCCAAGGTCTCCGGGCAATCGAAATGGGATGCTTCGAATATTGTGAACAGCAAAATCACCATGGTCTCCGTCAAGGATACCGACATCAAAAGCCTGGCGTCGATACTTCTAGTGCAAAGCTGGACCGGCTGCGGCGACGCCTATGGATGGAGCCCAATCGTTGGGTGGGCTTGCTATTCCACCTTGGGCACGGCCGGCGCGGCAGTACATGTCGTCGGAGTCCTAGTCGACAAGGTGGTTACCGGCGTTATGAGGTTTTTCGGATTCAGCTCCAAGCGCACGGTTACGAATAGTCCGACCATAGCGACCGTGGAAACCTTGGTGAAATCAACCAACAATCCCGAAGCCGATAAAACCTGGAAAAGCACCCTGACCGCGTTCTGCATTGCCCATGAGGAATTTCAAAGGCAGACCGGCATCGCTTCTCCTATTGCTTCGGTGGATTTGGGTGGGGATGAGCCTTATTCCTATAAAGTTCTTGTCGATCCCAGCCTCAATAGAATCGCCGACAATGGCTATAGCTCGGCTACAACTTGGATGAATGCCTTATTGGCGGAATACAATAAGAAGGTCGGGTATATCGACGATATTGCCAAGACGCATCCGATTATCACCGGTGCCATGCTTTACACCTATGCTGATGCCATCGATCCCATGGTGGGGCAAAAACATTTCGGCGGAACGCCTAATTTTTCCTCGCTGAAGAAATCTCGAATCGTCTTCCGGCCTTGGAATTACCAACGCACTCGTACCGGTCTGGACTATGCTGCAGTCTTTTCCAGCATTTACAGGAAGGAAGAGGTTCAAATGCAGATCACCAAGGACGTCTGGTATTATGACACCCGCGCCGTCGCGAAGTTCTTCGAAAACAATGGGCTGAATTTCGCGTTTACCTGGGCCTATCCCGACGGCCAACCCGAGCAGACAAGAATGCAGGCCTTACAGGATTGGGTGGCCATTTCCAGCAGCCCGCGTTGCGTCGGTTATAATCTGTATACCGACGGGTGGCCGCATTCAGATGCCTCTATGGCTATGCTTTCCAGCGCCTATGCCGCAAGGTCTTTGGCGCCTGCGATTCTCCAGCCCCAACTCCTCCCCTGAATTTAATCCGCTTCCCTTTTCCTCGTTAAACCGGGGATAAGGGAAATCAAGCTGGGTTTCACCTATAGTCGTCCCGCCGATAAGGCGATCGCCGTCTAAGGTGCCTAGTTAATTCAAAGCCAGTCAACCCTCAGAATCCGTGATGCCTGTCACAAATGCCATCTCATGGCCTTCAGTTGCAAGCGTCCGACCCCTCTCCCTCCGCGTCGCGCCGAACGATAAACAAGGCAAGGAAATGCTGTGCCGGACCTTTGCTGAGGAGGTTGTGTGTCCGAAATGCATCCGTCAAGTAGGTTAAAACCCCCATGACGCTCCTCCCCTGCCTGCTCGCCGCAGCCTTCGCCCTGGATCGGGACCTGGCCGTGCTGAGCGAAGAGCGGATTGGCACCCCGACTACCGCCTACAACCATGCCTCCACCCTCGCCGAGGCCGCCGACGGATCCCTGGTCGCCGCCTGGTTCGGCGGCAGCGCTGAAGGCGCCGACGACGTTTCCATCTGGGCCAGCCGCAAGGAGGGTCCGGCCTGGTCGCCGATCGTGGAGGTGGACGACGGCCGGCGCGATGACGGCCTCCTGTATGCCTGCTGGAACCCAGTGCTGTTCACCGCCCGCAGCGGCGTCCTCTATCTCTTCTACAAGATCAGTTCCCGACGCGCCGCGGCGACTTTGGCCGGCTATCAGAATTGGTGGGGCTGCTTCAAGACGTCGACGGACCATGGGCGCACATGGTCGGTAAGGCAGTGGCTTCCCTCCCACGACTCTCCCATCTTCGGCAATTTCGGAAAGGTGATGACCGGACCGGTGAAGAACAAGCCCCTGGAATTGCCTGACGGGTCCCTGCTCTGCGGGTCCAGCACCGAAGCCGAATCCTGGCAGGCCCACGTGGAAATCGGAGCCGCCGGCAACTGGACCGGCAGTCTCGTGCTGGCTGGCCCGCTCCAGCCCGCGGGGGCCATCCAACCATCATTCCTGGTTCTTTCCTCCGATTACCGTAACCTGCGCATGCTGTGCCGCCCCCAGACCGGAAACAACCCCTTCACCGCCGTCTCCTCGGACATGGGGCGAACCTGGTCGGCCCTGACCCGGGTGCCCGGGCTCGAAACCTCGGTGGGCCTGGACGCGCTGACCCTGGCGAACGGATGGCACCTGCTGGCGCATAACCTGCCGCCCAACCGCTATCCCTTGGTCCTATCGCGAAGCCGGGACGGGATGACTTGGGAAAGGATCCTGCCCGACCTGTCGGCGCGCGGGACCCAGCGGATGGATTATCCGGCGATGATCCAGACCCGCGATGGCCGCGTGCATATCACCCATAGCTGGGACCGGGCGGGCATCCAGCACCTCGTCCTCGATCAGCAATACCTGACGGACGGAGCTACGGCGGTGATCTCTGTCCCGCAGCGTGCGCGTGCAGTCTTCCCGTTGCGGTTCCCTGGGATATGGGACGCTGTCGGAAGGGCTACCCTAATGCCATCGCTGCTTTTGCCGTGAAAATGGTTTAAATCCATCGAGCGCTCAGCCGATCGGATTTATCGGCCGTAGCATGAAGGAATTGCAGCATGACACGGGATAAGTTCTCAGGCTGATCTTCGGGTACGAAGGCCCACGAGTCCTCGATGTCCGCTATGCGCGCATCCGGGAAAAGGTCGGCCAGTCTCTCGGCATACCTCCGGGGAAAAACTTTGTCCTGCGACGCCCAGGCAAGGAGCACGGGCCGGGGGAAGAGATGGAAGGACTGCGCCGCCGCCATGGTCTCCTCCGAGGATATGCCCATCAATACCTTTTTCAAATCCCGGCGCACGCCCGGGATTCTGATTGCGGGAAGCAGGAACTTGTCGAGAATCCCATCGGGTAGGGGATATTTCGAAAGCCTACCGAAAGCTTTGGGCAGGCGCCGAACCCTGCCGATGCGGAGGGCCTGGGTCAGAAGAAAGACATAGCCGGGAATCCCCGCCCGCTTCTGCAGGTATTGAAAAAGCGGCGGCAGAAAATTTTCGAAGGCATCACAATTCGTAAGAATGAGCCGCGATATTCTTTCGGGGTGGCGAGCCACGACAATCTGCGCCAATGCCCCGCCCGTGTCATTGGCGACGACGGTGGCCTGGCTCGGACCCAGGGCATTGATGAACTCTCCAATGAGGTCGGCCAGTCCCTTGGGGCTCAAGTCGGCCCCTGCCGACAAGGGCTGCGGATGCCCTCCCAAGGGCAGGTCTGGAATGATGCACCGGAATTCGCCGGCGAGGAAAGGCACGACTTTCCGCCATAGCAAGGCGTTGACCAAAAGGCCATGGATGAAAACCAAGGGCTCCCCGGTGCCGACCTCCCGGTAATGGAGGGTTCCGGCCGAGAGCCGGATCGTCTTCGTCGTTTCCGGAAAAATGTGCATGGAACTGTGATCTCCTATAAAACGGAATTTACCTAGGCTCTATCATCACCATGCCGGTAGAAATAGTTCTTTCCGATCGATGGACCCGCACCACAAGGACCTGGGGCCCAAGGCCGGAAAGATCGATATGCGTGGCCCCTTTGGCCGCGTACACTTGCCGACCGGAAAGTGAAGTAATGGAAATCATGTCGTTCTTCTCGATATTGGAAAAAACCAGGATGGAATGGATCCACCTATAATCAGGAGGAGAGGCCGCGGCGTTTTCGCTGAGACCATATTGAATCGAGTTGCTTGCGGGGGTGTGCAAATTGCAGCGAGCCATGCATGCGGAATTTTTGCCACCGATTTGGACAAAATTCCCTCCTGCATACAGAGTGGAATCGAAAATCCTCATGGCGAAAATGAGCTTATCGGTCCCGGACCCGATTTCGGTCCACCTCGTTCCATCCCATTTCGAAATGCCGGCAGGCACCTTGCTGCTCGCATAAATGTTTCCCGAATTGTCGATAGCCAGGTTCCCAACGGCGCTGTCCACCCCGGATCCAACTGCGCTCCAATTGCTTCCATCCCATTTCGCAATATTTTTGGCTGGCACACCCTCTATGGATTTGAAATCGCCGCCGACATAGAGATTTCCTTTGGCATCACAAATTACAGCATAGGGATAAAATCCGAATAAGGTATCGGAGTGAAGGGCCTCCCATCGTTCCCCATCCCACCGGGCAACGGAAGCCTTCCAACGGCTGCTGACCGTTAAAGGTCCGGCGGCGTATAGGTTTCCGCTGCTATCGTTGGCAAAAGCGCTAACTAAAGCATCCATTCCCTGTCCCATTGAGCTCCATCTATTTCCGTCCCACATGGCTAGATAATGTACCGCGACCCCTCCGGCCGAATCGAATACTCCTCCCGCAATGACACGCCCTTTTTTATCGAATGCAAGTTTTGCAACGTAATTTCCCCCGTCATTGCCCTTTACATTCAAGCCGGAACCTAGCGGGCTCCATTTTTTCCCATCCCACTTGGCTATCGATTTCGATTTTATTCCTCCGGCCGAATCAAAGTTTCCACCCGCATAAAGAAACCCTTCGTTATCAAGCAAAAGAGCGTTCACTGAGCGGTTTAAACCGCCACCCATCCCGCTCCAGACGCTTCCATCCCATTGCGCGAGATGATTTGCTTTTATGCCGCCGATGGTAGTGAAGTCCCCACCGAAAAAGAGATTTCCCTTTTTATCGGCGGCAATATCCCTGATGGGGCCGTTTATTCCATTCCCGATCGGGCTCCATGCGCTTCCATCCCATTGCGATATGGAACTGAATGGGTAGCTATGGGACCCATAAGCAATTCCGCATGCGATAAGCGCGCGAGACCCATCATAAGCAAGAGTGGAAACGGGTTTATCCAGTCCTGCACCGAGGGGAGCCCAGAGGATACCGTTCCACTCCGCTATGTGATTGGCCGGAATTATACCGGCGCTGGTGAATGCTCCACCCGCAACGACATTTCCGGAAGGCTTGCAAACAAGGGCGGCAACGTTATTATTGACGCCAAATCCTAACGCGCTCCAGGCATTCCCGTCCCACTTAGCAATATTGGAAGCCGAGACATCCCCTATGGAATCGAATGTTCCTCCTGCATACAGATTCCCATAGCTGTCCCAGGCAAGGACGGATACTTCTTGACCAGAGGCTTTCTTGTGGATCCCTTTTCCCAAGGCACTCCACCTCGATCCATTCCATTTAGCAATGCCATCTGCAGGCAAGTTTCCGGCTGTATCTAGGTTTCCTCCGGCGTATACGTTTCCCGCCGTGTCGCAGGCAATGGACCTGACAATCCCACCCCACTTGGTTTTCGAGGTCAGTCCGGTCCCCAATCCTTTCCACTCGACACCATCCCAAACAGCAATGCTCTGCGACCCCATCTTGGTGAAATCGCCACCGGCATATAATTTCCCGCCCTTGCCAATGGATAATGCGGAGCAAAACAATTCGTTTACCAGCCCCGATCCCAAGGCGCTCCAATTTGTTCCGTCCCATTTTGCGATTCCATAGACCGGATGTCCTCCAGCATATTTGAAAGAGCCGCAGACGAACAAATTTCCGATACTATCGCAAACTAGTGCCTTTATAATACCGCTTGTCCCTGATCCAAGCGAATCCCATTTGCTGCCATCCCACTTCACGATATTATGGGCGGAAATATTCCCAGCTCCCGAAAATCCCCCGCCGAAATAGAAATTCCCTTCATGGCTTGCTGAAGAGTTTATCGCCCCATTAGCCCCTTGAATACCCTCTTTGTTTAAGGCCATCCAATCCGCATCGGTTAGGGTCGGATCTATGGTTACCGGAAACCGCGCGCCTGAAAATTCCACGGCGATTTCGATCTTTTGTTTTTCCAATGCAAGCATACTGGCTTCCAGAGACTTCCCATTCGCATCCATCACCTTCAATTTGTTGTAGACAAATGCCCGGCCCGATGGAAGCGATAGCGAAATCCCTCTATTCGCGGACTGCGCGAGTGCGCCATGAACCATTAACTGAATCTTCATTCTGCCATTTACTCGGGGCCGGTCCCGAACGATGAAATCCTGCCGTATTCCCTCGGAGCTTGCCGAGAATCGCTCGATCAAAATCTCCTTATCAAGCAATATCGAATTCGAATCTGAAGAGGAAGCCACGCCTACCGATGGAATCGATTGATTATCCATGGATATCGGAATGATCGAGAAATCCTCGCGGCCTTCGGATTTGGAAACCGAGCGGAACCTTACGCCGGTGGGGTTTACATAGGCTTCCAGGGCCTGCATGGGCGCACCTAGCTTGAGCCCTAGGGCCGTAACTTCCATGGATGGAGCGGGAACTAGCCCGGCTACGAGATTCGAGGGAATCAGGAGGATGGCCGCAATCCTAAGCGCCCCAATAAATTCATGCCATTTCATGAGAGTACCTCTTCAACGAATTGCACGTTGCCGAAATAGGATTGAAAAATGTTTTGAAGCGCGACGTATAGAATATAGTTCCTTCCGCATTTCCGAGCCGATCGCCGCGCAACCCTTGCGCCTTCGGCGTATTGGCTTCCAATAGCAAGTGGCACAAGCGAATCATTCCGGAGTCGCAGGAGAAGGTGGAAAAAGAAACGCATAAAAATATATAGGGTGACGTAACTACTGAATATCTGGTTTCCGGCCAAGCGGAAAAATCGGAATAGTGGATTGATTGAGCTATGCACCTATAATCGGGCGCGCGTTTTAGTTGTGGAGTCCACGACGGACAAGACAATGCAACGGTCACCCTGTGACCGCCATCACAGATGCGGAGCGAGGATTGGGATATGTTTGCCTCACGCCGCCAGTGAATGAGCGGAAACAGGAGTCCCCCATGCAGAAATCCATCCCTGCCCTCGCCTTCTTGGCCCTTGCGAGCCTGACCCTCGAAACGAATGCTCAGCGCGCTTATGCCGCTTCAAACTTTGCCCTTGAGTTGGACGGCAGCCATGTCGGTTTTCTGAAAAGCGTAGCAGGAGGCGCCATCACTGCCGAAGTGCAAGACGTCGCCCAAGGCGGCCAACAGTCCGACAAGCAACTGGGCCGATCTATTTATGAGCCCTTTCAGATCCAATTCGGAATAGGCGCATCCGACCCGGACCTTAGCAACTGGATTGCCTCGGTCTGGAACAAGAATTCTCAGCCCATGAATGGCGCCATCGTCATCTCCGACCACCAGATGCAAACCAAGTTCAGGCGCGAATTTTTCAATGCCGTCATCACGGAAACCACCGTGCCGGCTTGCGACGGCTCCAGCCGAGAACCAGGCAACCTTACCGTCAAATTCAAGCCCGAATACACCCAGCAAGTCAAAGGCTCGGGCAATTCACCCAGTAACGTGGGAGTGACCCAGGAGAGGGCGTGGTTGTCGGCCAATTTTCGTCTCACCCTAGACGGCCTGGACTGCACCCATATCGCCCGCATCGAGTCCTTCACCGTGAAGCATGTCTTGCCAGAGGCCAAGGCCGGGGAGACTCGCGATTATTACCGTGAGCCCGGCAAAATGGATTTCCCCAACCTGAAAATCACCCTGAGCAGCGCGTCTTCCCAGACTTGGCAGGATTGGTTTGAGTCCTTCGTCATCCAAGGCAAGCATGGTCCCCAAGAAGAAAGAAAAGGTCGGTTGGAATTTCTCTCCCCCAATCGCCGCGAAGTGCTGGCCACCATCGAATTCACCGGTCTCGGCATTTTCCGACTGGAGACTAGCGGCTCCCAGCCCAATTCCGACATGGTCTTGAGGACCACCGCCGATCTTTATTGCGAGGGAATGAAATTCATTCCGGGCGACGCCGTGTCGAAGTAAGCACTTTATTTTCTGTAATAATATTCAAGCAACAGATACCGGATCTTCACCTAGGTTTTCAGGGGGGCTCAGCCTCTCGTTCCGGGCTTCCCAAGCGCCCCCCAGGCTCGGCCCGCGTTGCTCCGTCGCACTTGTCGGCCTCACCTTCCCCCGAAGAGAAGCGGGGGGCGCGATTTACGATTAGAAATGCGATGTCCATAACTCCCTAAGTATGAGTTAGGCGTAATGGGCCAAAGGTATTTTAATTTTTGGGGTCGGGATGCATTGCTTCAGTCAAAACGATCAACAAAAACTATTTTAAACACAACGTGATAAAGACAGAAAACCAAATCACTAAAGCCATTGCGCTGTCGAATACTCTAAGTAGTAAGCGATTTGGTATTCCGTTCCTTGGCAAAACTATATGATAGTCCGAGAAGCCCCGAAGGTTTCTGCGCAGCCGCATAACAACGTGCACAACTTGACGATGCTCGGCCTGCGCGTCTTTCGCTTACGCGAAAGACGCGCAGGTACGTTCGGTTCGTTTCTGCTTCGCAGGCGCTCTCCTCACCCTCGCTCGCAAGTTAGCATGACGTTATGCGGACTAGCCAAGGTGGGTAGAGATGGGGCTTTGCAGTTGAATGCAAAGTTTTACTACGAAAAATTGATTAAAAAGGAAAAGAAATGAATTTAGCCCCCTTTTTCATTGGCATGTCAATAATAATTGGATCTTCATTTGGTGAAGATTTAAAAGTTAAGGAAAAGGTATTCCTGAGTCAATTCAATCAAATCCAATCCGTGCACTTAGAATTAATTGGCACAGTCAGGTATTCTGTATTTCGCTTCAAAAGAAAGTTGGATAGTAAATTTTCAAAAGGAAAGGGGACTGGTGAAGCCTCTAATTTCGGTGATTCCGCGTCTACTTATTGTTACAAAAGGGAGTTAGATATGTCGGAATTTGAAAAGCAATTATTGCCCGACTGGATCCGAAATGAAAAATTGATTGACTTTACATATTCTTGCGGTGATGTAAGCGAGGATGAAAAAAGAAAATCATTTCTTGGGTTTGCGGAAACTAATTGTCAATGTCTTGACTTTACTTTTGAAAACGAAGTAAAAACGCCCTGGCAGAGAAAATGGTAATAAACCAAAACCGCCTCCAAATGAATACTGTAACTTCTCGCACTGTGGCTGCGCAAAAATCCCATGCTTTTTAGTGAGAGGAAGATACCGCCCCCAAAAGTTCTCAGCCCACTCCGCCCAACAAAGCCCAGCCAGAGTCGCGCGGGCATGCTTCGCATTGCGCGTCCGCAAATGGCATGGTAAGGTGTATGGTCGGCAATTCAAACTCATTTTTGAGCGGCGCGTGACTTCGCAGATGCCTCCTTACGCTTGCTCAAAAATGGTTTTCACTGCGAGCTGCGGGTGCGGCATCCAGGGGACATAAGCCCCACTTCTGCCTCATCCTCGCTAAAAGCGCATGCCTTCCCAGGCCACTCCCCACTGGCGTAAACGTTAAAGGAATCGGGCCACAGGTTGCTTGAAAAGTTCCGAAAGCGCTTTGGCGATATTCTTACTTATGGCCCGACACGTTGACCGATTCATCATCCGCATCCTCCCGAAGGATGAGCTTCTTGCCGTACTGCGCCTTCAGGACGGATAGAACCGGCCCCGGAATGTCTCCTTGGATGCGCAAATTAGTATGGG
Source organism: Fibrobacterota bacterium (assembly GCA_043753995.1). Classification (GTDB taxonomy): domain Bacteria; phylum Fibrobacterota; class Fibrobacteria; order UBA11236; family UBA11236; genus JAYUVP01. The sequence continues at coordinate 23,017 of JAYUVP010000065.1, read as the reverse complement.
GCGTTTTCACGACTGCCAGCATAATACACCTCGATGATAAACACCGCTATTCCAAAAACAAATTGATAACGTTACAAAACAGACTGGAAACACCCGGAGCTTTTCCAGTCCATCCTGGTGAACATTTCAGACAGGTTGTAGGTGGATTCGGCGGCACCGAGAAACAGGTAACCTCCCGGTTCCAATTGCTTGTGGGCGCGGGCCAGTATGTCTTTGCGGCTGTCGTTATCCATGTAAATAAGGACATTGCGAAGGAATACGATGTCCATTTTCGGCAGCAGGGGCCAAGGATGGATCAGGTTCAATGGCCGGAAAGAAACCATTTTCCGGATCTCGTCCCGAATTGCCCATTTCCCATCTTGCCGGACGAAATACTTGGCCAGCAATTGCGGAGTGACTCCGCGATTCATTTCCGTCTGGTTGAAAATCCCCTCCTGGGCCTTCGCCAGGACCTTGGCGGCCACATCGGTCGCGAAGATCCGGATATTCCAACTGGATAGGTGGGGAAAGGATTCCCTGAGGGTCATGGCGATGCTGAAAGCTTCCTGTCCGGTGGAACAGGCGGCGGACCAAATATTGATGGACTTCTCGTTGCGCTTCTTGGCGACGATGACCGGCAAAACGTTCTCCTTGAGAGCGTCGAATGGCGCGGTATCCCGAAAGAAAAAGGTTTCGTTGGTCGTCATCGCTTCCAGGGTGTCGTTCAACACCGCTTCCGGGGGGCGGCCCGACTTCAGCAATAGGACGAGTTTTTCCAAATCGCCCACGCCCGCCCTTTCCGCGACTTTGGCGAGGCGGGCCTCGACGAGGTATTCCTTTTCCTTTTCGAGGCGGATGCCCAACCGATCGTATAGAAGGTTGGAAATGAAAAGGAAATCCGCTTCGGTGACGGCCATATCCGGTTTACCTCGGTAGTTCTGGGGGATTCGCCATCAGAGGCTTTTTGGAAAATACGGCCTGGATTTCCATCGGCAAATCCAGTAAGGGGAGAATCCTATCCGCCAAACCTGCCTTCGCGATAGCTCCGGGCATCCCCCAAACCACGCTGCTGGCCTCGTCCTGAACGAAGACGGAGCCGCCGGCGCGACGGATGGCTTCCGCTCCCGCCAGCCCGTCCTGGCCCATTCCCGTGAGGACCACGGCGAGCACCTTGGAGCCGAAAGCTTCGGCCACGGACCGGAACAAGACGTCCACGGACGGACGGCAGGAATTTTCCGGCTCATCGGAATTGAGGACCAGTTCGTAGCCGCTCTTCCGTTTTACCACCCGCATGTGGGAACCGCCGGGTGCGATCCAGACTGTCCCCTTTTCCAGCCTGCAACCTTCGACCGCTTCCACCACCTTGAGGCGCGATTTGCTGCCCACACTGTCGGACAGGGCCTTGGTGAAGTGCGGCGGCATATGTTGGACGATGACGATGGGCACCGGGAAGTCCGCCGGAAGCCCTGGAATCAGCTCGGCCAAAGCTTGAGGCCCACCCGTGGAGACGCCGATGGCGAGGATTTCCGGAAGGCCCATGGATTTGAGGCTACCAAAGATCGGAGGCGAAAGTATCGGGGCCGCCGTCGCGGTCACAGTTGAGATCGCAGTCGCAGTTGCTTTCGCTGACAGAATAGAGGCCGCGGGCGGCTTGTCTTTGGGGTTGAAATTCGCTTTGATCTTGCTGAGCAGTTCCCTGGAGAAGGGGCCTAGACCGCTGCCCTCGTTCATATGGGCCGAGGGTTTGGTCACGCAATCCGCGGCACCTCCCAGCAAGGCCTGCATGGCATGACGGTTACCCGGCGCGACCAAGGCGCTGCACATGATCACCGGAAGCTTGGGCTTGATTTTCTTGATCTCGAGCAAGGTTTGCAGCCCATCCATGACGGGCATATCCATATCCAGCATCACCAGGTCGGGCGCTAGGGTTCCGAGCTGGCTCAAGGCGATGGGGCCGGACAAGGCCGTGCCCGCGACCTCAATGCCGGGATCGCGGGAAAGCGTTTCGCTCAGGACCCTGCAGGCAACAACCGAGTCGTCGACGATCAGGACCCGGATTTTCCTTCCGGGGGAATTCATCCCACGAATCGCTGCAGGTCGGACAGCATCTTGGTCAGCTCTTCCGAGGCCTTTTTCGTGTCGCTGGCCCCGTTGGCCGTGCTTTGCGCGGCCTGCGCGACCCCGGAGATGCTGTTGGTGATCTCGCCGCTTCCCCTGGCCGCTTCGGATACGTTCTTGGCCATCTCGTTGGTGGTCACCGTCTGCTCCTCCACGGCGCTGGCAATGGTGGTCTGGATGTCGCTGATTTGCCGGATGATATTCCCGATTTCCGAAATGGAACCGATGGCGCCCTTGGTGCTGTTCTGGATGGCCTGGATTTTCAGCTTGATGTCCTGCGTGGCCTTGGCGGTTTCTCGCGCCAACTCCTTCACTTCATTGGCCACCACGGCGAATCCCTTGCCAGCTTCTCCCGCCCTTGCCGCTTCGATAGCGGCGTTCAGGGCAAGCAGGTTCGTTTGCTCGGCGATGGAAGTGATGAGGTTGATGATTTCCCCGATTTCTTCGCTGCCCGCGCCCAGCTTGGTGACGTCCGCGTTCGTGGACTCCGCCATCTTGACCGCCGATTCCGCCACGCGCACCGACTCGGAGGTGCTCTTGGAGATTTCCCGGATGCTCGCCGACATTTCTTCGGTGCCGATGGCTACCGTCTGCACGCTCTGATTCACCTGGTGGCTTGAAGAGGAGACCAAGGTGGCTTGCGAGGAGGTTTCCTCCGCGTTGGCGCTCATCTGCTGGCTCACTTCGGTCAACTTGGTGGACGCTGAGTCCAGGCCCTTGGAGATTGCCACTAGGGAGCCCGCGATCTTGCGGATGATATACCAGCACAACAAGGACATGGCGACCATGATGGCCACGGCGAACCCGGACATCAGGAGGGTGTAGATCCGGAGAATGGAACTGGCCGCGTCTTCGTCCTGCTTGTATTTCTCGTTGGACATGGCGACGACCTGGTCGATGGCGGCCCGGTGGTCCCCGTACTTCTGCTTCAGGTAGGTGTTGGCGAGTTTTTTCGCTCCCGCCCGGTCTCCACGCAAGAGCATGGGAATGAATTCTTTATCTCGCTTTTCCAGGAATTCCATGCCAGGTGCATAGGAGGCAACCAGGAGGGTGTTCTTGATCTTCCCTTCCTTAAGATCCGTGGTCCAGAATTCCTTACGCGTCTCGTAGTCGACCCTGAGCTGTTTGCCCTTTTCGATCAACGCCGCCAGCTTCTGCGGATCCGGCTCTTCGGTCATTTCCAGCACGGTGAGATAGCTTTCAATCAGGTACTCCGGAGGCGGAAGGATATCGGCGATCAGATCCTTGCTCTGGACGATATTGTTGTAATACGGCCCCCGGATGCGCACGGTCTCGACGGCCTGCCAGGCCATTCCGGCGAAGAGGATGAATGAGGCCAAGAAAAACACCACCAAGGTCACCAACTTGGTGTGGATTTTGGACTCGCCGAATTTGGTGAGCAGGCCCGATTTACTGGGATTCTTGGACATCTGTTTCTCCTACGAAATCGGGTTGGAGCGCGTTGGCATCCATGACATTCCGGTCTTTGAAAATGGCTTCCGTGTCGAGGACGTTCAGCAGGGTATCCTTGAGCTTGTAAACGCCTTTGATCAAATCCGAGGTCCGGCCTCTCTGTAAACTCAATGGCGGCACCATGGCCTCGGCCCCGAAGTCAACCACATCGCCCGCGCGATCGGCCAGCAGGCTCAGCAATTCCTCTTTGGAACTCAGGATGATATTGATGGGCGCCTGGGAACGCGGAAGCGGAGGCAGCCCGAAAAGTTTTCTCAGGTCTACGGCCACGACGATCTGGCCACGCAGGTTCATCAGCCCCGCAACGAATGCCGGCGTATCCGGAACCGGCGTGATGTCCGGGAGCCGAACGATTTCCTGGATGGAAAGGATATCCAATCCATAGGTTTGCTCGCCGAGGTAGAAGGTGCAGTATTGGGCCACCTCAAACGTCCATTCGGTGGTTTTGGGAGACATGGAAGTCTTCCCGTCCCGCGAATACCGCAGGGAGCGCCGATCGGGCAAGAGCGGCCAGGTCCAGGATTTCCGTAGCCTTCCCTTTGATAATCATGCTGCCCCTGAACCCTGGACCGCTGGAGGGCAAATGGATTTCCGGGATCACAGTCACGATGTCCAGGATCCGATCCACCACGAAGCCCGCGGATTGCTCTCCTTCACTGAATACCACTACGCTCAGGACGCTATTCGCGTGGACGGAAGCATCTGTCTCGTGAGTCCGCCCGCCCCGCAACATTCCGTTGATCCGGAAAATCGGGAGGATGCGGCCGCGGCTTTGGAATACTTCCGCATTCGACATGGTTTCGATCGCCGAGCAGGGTATTTCCTGCAAGCGGGATATGTTCGCGACGGGAATGGCCAGCAGACCATGGGAATGACACTCCACAATCAACATGCTCACCTTATGCCGGTCTAGATCTTCTGCGCCCGAGTCGGCTGCATCGCGGGCTTCCATTTCGCGGGTCAAACGGGCCCTTTGGGCCAACCCGGGGACGTCCATGATCAGCGCCACCTTGCCGTCGCCCATGATGGTGGCGCCCGCGAATAGGGAGGATTTCAGATACTTGCTCATCGGTTTCACCACGATTTCCTGGGTATCCTGCACCGAATGGACCAGGATACCGAAATGGTGATTTTCTGCTTGCAGCACTACGACGAAATTGCCCTGGTAAGGAGAGCCCGCGACTTTCGCGTCCTTTGCGCCCGGCCCCGGCTTTTCGAAGAGTCCGTCCAACCGCGCCAAGGGGAGCAATTTACCCCTGAGTCGGTACACGGGGGTTTCCTGGAACCACTCCATGCCGCTTGCTAATTCGGCCTTCTTCAGGCGAACCACTTCTAGGACATTGATCTGGGGAATGGCGAATCGCCGGTTATAACTCTCCACGATCAAGGCGGGGATGATGGCCAAGGTGAGGGGAATTTTTATCCGCAAGGTCAATCCCAATCCCGGGCGATTGAGAAGATCCACGGCTCCGCCGATTTTTTCGATGTGGGTCTTGACCACGTCCATGCCCACGCCGCGGCCCGAAACCGTGGTGATTTTTTCCGCCGTGGAAAAACCGGGGAGGAAAATGAGCTGCGCCAATTCCCAATCCTGCATCTTGGCCAGTTTCTCATGATTGATCAGACCCTTTTCCAATGCCTTGACCGCCACGCGCGCGCAATCGATGCCCGCCCCATCATCGGAAATTTCAATGATGACCTGGCCGCCTTGATGGAAGGCCTTGAGGGCGATCTTGCCCTCGCGCGGCTTCCCCTGGGCCTCGCGGATATCCGGAGCCTCGATGCCATGATCCACGGAATTCCTCAGCACGTGAGTAAGCGGATCCTTGATGGCCTCTAGAATGGTTTTGTCCAGCTCGGTGTCGTCGCCGACCATTTCCACCTGGACCATTTTCCCGCATGAGATGGAAAGCTCCCGAACGATGCGGGGGAACTTTCCCCACACATGTTTGATCGGCTGCATGCGGGTCTTCATCACACCTTCTTGCAGCTCGGTGGTGAGCAGGTTGAGATGCTGCGAAGGCACCGTTAGTTGGTTGTTACCGGAGAGCTGCGAGTAACGCAATACCTGGTTCCTGACCAGGACCAGTTCCCCGACCAGATTCATGAGCTTGTCCAGCAAGGCCACATTCACCCGAATGGTCTGCTCCGAAGCGGCATGCCCCTCTTTCTGGCCTGCGCCGCCTTCCGAGATTTCCTTCGGCTTGGCGACCGCCTCGACGGCCGAAAAGTCATCCACAGGCTGGGCGGATGGCGCCTTCCCGACCCAATCCGGTTGGAAGGTGGACAATTCCCGGATCAGCGGCGCCGGGTCCAGATCCCCTTCGGAATCGCCTGCCTCGATAGATCGGACGATTCCGCGAATGGCGTCGCTCAGCTTGAACAGGGAGGTGATGAGATCTTTGCTGGGCGCGAGCTTCCCGTCGCGCATGCTGCTCAGCAGGTTTTCCCCGCTATGCGCCAGGGATTCCAATTTCACGAAGCCCAGGAACCCGCAGCCGCCTTTGATGGAATGAACGACGCGGAAGATTTCGGAGATGGTCTCTAGAGTCGGAGGCTCCTTTTCCAGCACCAGCAGCTCTTGGTCGAACCTGTCGATACCCTCTCGGGTTTCGGTCAGAAATTCCTTGGCGAACTCTTCCATTTGTTCCATAACAGATATCGGCCCCTCAGGGGATGTTCTTCTCGGCGTCCGCGGAGGGCGGTTCGGGAGCCTTCACAGGAGGCTGAGGCAAATAGGGCGCCATCTTCTCTTTGATCACCGCCGCCGAGAAGGGCTTGATCACGTAGTTGGCGGCGCCGGCTTTCACGGCTTCCAGGATATGGCCCTTCTCCTGTTCCGACGTGACCATGATAATGGGGATGGACTTGGCTGCCGGATTCGCTTTCAACTTTTTCAGGGCTTCGAACCCGGAAAGATTGGGCATGTTCCAATCCATGAAAATGAGATCGATCTTTTGGGCCGCCACGGCTCTCAAGGCGAATACTCCGTCGGGGGCCTCGGCGAAATCGCTCAAGCCGAGATCGGTCAGATATTTTTTCAGTACCGATCGAATCATGCCTGAGTCATCCACGAGCAGTATTTTCATAATCCATTCCCGCTTAAATCAGACTTTTAAAACACACCGTCAAATCGAATTTCCCCCCGGCATACTCAAAGGGAACCACCAATCCCATCGCATCCACCGGACCCGAAATGGAATGGTTCTCACCCGTGATTACCGTAGGAAGCGATATTTTGATCTTGAACTGCGAGAGATCTTTTTTCGCGGCGCCAGCGACGATATTCGCCAGTTCGCCAATGGAATCGATAATCCGGCTCTTCTTGACGTCTTTCTCCCCGGTGAAGGCCTGAACGGCCGCCAAAGCGGAAGCCTTGGGAAAGCTGAGGGCCACCAGCCCCTTTGCTCCCCCGCTTAATCCGATGATACCCGACACGTCATAGGCCGAAATGTGTTTGTCTTTTAAACACATCTTTCCGGGCTTGGCCTGGAGATTCGCCATGGTCTCGAACATATCGATGGTCGCCGCGATGAACGGATTAACATGTTCGGCCTTGATGCCCGCGTCAGCCATCACTCCTCCCGGATACCGGCGAATCTTATCGCTAGGACGAGGCTCCTGTCCAGATATCCCTGGAAAATGAGAGATTACTTCAAATTTGAAACGCTAGCCTCACCAAATGCTTCCCAGGTTCACACTGTGATCAAGGAAACAGTCGCAAGTTATGGACCCGTTTTTCGGGGGGCTCCGCCACTCGCTCCCGGCTTCCCAAACGCCCCCCAGGCTCGGCCCGCCTTGCTCGGTCGCACTTGTCGGCCTCGCCTTCCCCCGAAGAGGGGCGAGTGAGAATGGTGGAGCGATTTACGATTGGATATGTGACATCCATCCAAAAGCATTTTGAATCGAATAAGGCGAATACCAGTGAATATGTTTGGCCGGATCCTGAAGGCAGTTTATCGGGTTACAGTTTAAGTCCGATCCACACTTGCCAATTGCGCTTCGCACCAGGGAAAATCAAAGCTTCGGCATTCGATACAAAGAGGTACGAAGCTATGGCATGGCGACGAATAGCCGGGATAAAATGCTTGAACCTAGGCTCAACCGCTAGTTCGCGCCAATAGCCAGCCGATTCCGCACAATACCAGGACACCGACAATCTGGTCGACCAAGGGCCAGCGGAAAGCGCGCCCACTGATCATGGCCACGCCGACCAAGGTCACGCCGAACCAAATCAAGGTTTGCAATTCGGGAGTGACGACACCGAGCTTCTGCATGTAGCGGACCGATAGCCAGAATGCCCCGATGCCCACAAGGAATCCGAGCGCCGACTTGCCGAATACGCTCCAGACGAGCCGGCCATCTTGCCAGATGGCAGCGGCGTAAGTGAATGCTTTCGCATCCGCGATTCCTGAAATCAAGGTGAGGAGGATAATCATCCCCAATGCTTGCGCCTGGGTGAAGGACATGAGTTTCACCTTACTTTTATCGAATGTTGATTTTGTCAGGTTCGGATGCCGCGAGCGAGGAGTATTCCCGAAAAACCTTGGCTGGCATGCTGGGACAATTCTCTTACTTCGACTTCCACCGAGTCCGCACGAAAATCCTGATGCAAGACGGCCATCAAGTCGGTCTCATCAATGGAGGTGACCGGGAAAAAACGCGAACCCGCGCGATACTCGCTGGCTCCTCGCAATGTGGATGTCATGAACAGTCCACCTGGCCTTACCAGGGAGGCAATGTTTCGACAGTACTGAACCCATTGGACTTTGTCGGAAGTCGCAGCCTCGGCACAGTAGGGACTTAATACCGCCGCAAAATACCCTCGATACTCTTTTCCAAGCGGATCCGAAAGGCTGGCATCGGCGTGACGCAAACCAGCGATCTTTTCTCTCAAGGCTTCCATGCGTTCCGCGATCAGTTCTGGCCCTGGTTCCACTCCCGACTCGCATATCAAGGTGTATCGGACGAAGGGCGACCAATCGTGAGCATCGGGTTCGTTCTTCCTCCAGCGGTCTATCTCTTTCAAGTTCGCGGGTAGGTAGTCGGCCAGATAGACTTCCGTCATTCGCGGTATGGCCAGGAAGACATGGTGGAGAGTCGGTCCGGATCCGAAGCAGAGCACCGGTCCGACGGGAGCCTTGCGTATTTGTTCAACGAAATACTTCAGGGTGCTTCGTTCGTCTTCCTGCAACTCGCTGTAATACTCCGACAAGTAATCTTGCGGAACCCATTCGTCGTATGCCGTTCCGTCAGCCATGAATTCCGCGTCTGAAAATGCGCCGCAGAATAGCCGCGCTGCAAATGGATATAGCATGATCAAGTTTCGGGTTCAAGAGCACCCAGAGAGCGGCACCAGTATGAATTTTCTTTGAAAAAAAAGTGATACAAATTCGAGTGCACCTTCATCCAAGCTCAATGACAATGGCTATTACGAGTCCAGTATAATCTATTTCCTTACCCATTGAAGCCGAGCATAAAATGACAATTTCAAGTCCCTCCTTGACCATTGACGAATTAGTTCACCCATCCGACCCGCAGTCCCTCGTGATGGCGCATGGCTCGCCGCTTTTGGTGCTAGACTGCAATCGCATTCGCGCGCAATATCGGCAATTGACAAAGGCCTTACCGCAAGTGGGAATCCATTACGCGATGAAAGCGCTCCCGCACCCGGCGGTGCTGGCTACCCTGCATGCGGAAGGGAGTGGTTTCGATGTGGCCAGCTCGGGTGAAATCGCTCCTTTACGGCGCCTCAATGTCTCCCCCGATAAATGGGTGCACACGCATCCGATCAAACGCGATTGCGATATTCGCGAGGGCCTTGAAAACGGTTGTAATAGATTCGTAATCGATAATCTCGACGAAATGTTGAAGTTCGTTGCTTATCGCGAAAATGTTTCATTGTTGTTGCGCGTAGGTTTTCCAAGTATTGACGCTGCGGTGGACCTGTCGAAAAAATTCGGCTGCGCACCCGATTCCGTTTATGAACTTCTTACGATTGCGAAAACGCTCGGTTTGCGGGTGACGGGTTTGTCATTCCACGTGGGCTCTCAGTGCGCATCTCCGCGCGCGCATCTCGACGCCATTTCTCAGTGCTGCACCATCATCGAATACGCGCGTAACCATGATTTGACCCCGATTCGACTTTTAGACATTGGCGGTGGCTTCCCCGCCCCCTATCAGGACGAGGTGATTTCCATCGAGGAATTCGCCAAGCCTATTGTGGCAGCGCTGGGTCAGGTACCGTCCGAGGTACGGGTGATAGCCGAGCCAGGACGATTCATTGCTGCGCCGGCGATGACTGCGATCACCACGGTGGTGGGCAAGGCTCGTCGTGGCCCTGCGTTTTGGTATTACCTCGACGATGGCGTTTTCGGCTCCTTTAATGGACGAGTCTACGACCAAGGAGCACAGTACCCGATCAAGCCCGCGGGGAATCACTCGAGCAAGGTCCATCCAAGTGTTCTGGCAGGGCCCACTTGCGATAGCATCGACGTTCTCGAGGACAATATCCGGCTACCCGAACTCGAGATAGGCGATCTACTGGTTGCGGATTTCATGGGTGCCTACACGACTGTCTGCGCTAGCGATTTCAACTCGCTCCCAAAAGCCAAGATATTGGTGTTAAACGCTCCGACTCCTGGATATGCAGCTTTCTCATAAGTTATAGAATCAATAAGCGCAAATACTGGCTATCCCTTAGGTTGCAAAAATGAGAGGATACTAGGGATGTTGCACAAGATATTAGGCTTCATTTTTCGCGCCTCGGTCCCAGGCCTCCTCTTAGCGGTAACGGTCCATGCGGACCTTCAGCCAAATGCAATCCATCCCGCCTACGAAATACGGGAGGTGCGTTTGCCCAGTAAGTACAACACAATCGGTTTGGCCTTCTTGAGCGACGGGCGTATGGTGATTCTCACTGCCGGCGTGATCGGAGGTGGCGAAATCCCTCCGCCGAATTCCGGTTCTGCAGTTTATCTAGCGAGCGGGGTCGACGGTGCCTCGCCTTCCATAGTCAAAATCGCCAGCATGTTTAAGCAGCCTTCCGGGCTGACCGTGGTGAACGATACGGTCTATGTTGCAGATCGAGATGCCTTCTATGCTTTGACGTCTCTGGACAACGTGGCCGATCCTGCGAATAACGTCACGAAAATCGCAAATTGGGTCATGGGTGCGTTTTGGCATCAATGGGTTTTCACGCCTATGTACAAGGACGGGTTTTTCTATGCCCCTTATTCCGGTACCATAGTGCAAGGCGGCCCTTCGGATGTGATTGCCAGCAGCGACTATTCCGGTGCTTTCCTTAAATGGGATCGGCGGGCAACCTCTTTCGAGAAAGTGGCCGGAGGATTACGTTCGCCCAACGGGGCGAACATGGACGAATCGGGAGAGATGTTCGTGATGGACAATCAGGGCAGTTGGCTGCCCGGTTGCGCGTTCCTCCACATCAAGCCCGGCCGTTTCTATGGCCACCGGCAATCGCCGCCCCAGGCCCCCAATTGGGGGGAATCACTCCCGTATCAGCCTCCGGCGGTGTGGATACCGTATCCCACACACACGACACCTTCGATAGTAGGAGTTTCCAGCTCGCAGCCTATCTACGTGAAAGTTGGCCCCTATGCGGGGCAATGGCTTGTCGGCGATGCCAGTGCGCCGGGCATTAATCGACTGGCGCTCGACACCGTTGCCGGCGAATACCAGGGCGCCGTCTTCCGCTTCAGCAACGGCACCTCCAATTCGGCTGTCAATCGCATGGCCTGGGGCCCAGAGGGCGCCCTTTACATGGGCACATTACAACAATACGGCAACTGGCCAGGAAACGGAACAATGCCCTTGTACCGCATGACGCCGAAGGCGGGTGGATCCGCTTTCGAGATGAAGTCGATCCATAGCCTGGCCGACGGTTTCGAAATCGTTTTCACTCAGCCGGTGGACCCGTCGACTATAGTCCCTTCGGCCTTTTCGGTTAAGCAGTGGCATTATGCGCGCAGGCCGAACTATGGATGCTGCAAAGATCTCGATGAGGCCAGGTCGGTCGCCAATGTGGAAGTCTCCGATGACCGCCTGCGTGTGCATCTCAAGATCGGCGCCTTGAAGGCCATGGATTACGTGGTGGCATTTAAGCTCACGGGCATCCTGTCGGCTGCGGGGACCACGCTCTGGGACAATGAGGCCTGGTATACCCTCAATGCCATCTCGAACCGAACCTGGGATAGCCGCCCCGTATCCCTCGCGACTTCTTTGCCCACTTCCGCATTCGGATGGGGTGCGGTGTCCTTGGTGGCTGTAGGTCCAGGGCGGTTGCAGTTGAACCGTATGCCGGATAGGCCCTGGAGTCTTGATTTGATGGCGTTGGATGGCTCACTGCAAACGCGACTCGCTGGCCAAGGCCGCGGGCCTTGGATAATCTCCAGCGGACACGCCACTCCACGGACCTACCTCCTCAGGCTGCGCGCGGGCAGCGCATGCCAAGTGCGCAATATCTTCTTTTAAAATTATCAGGCTGTTCACGGATTTTGAGGCGCACGTAATTCACAGGCAATCCGTGAAGTTCTTGCAGACCGGGGTCTTCTTCGTGTTGCTACCGCAATGAACGTTGCCGCCGCCGCGATGGTACTCGCTATCGTCCACCCAAGCCACTTGCAGTCCCAAGTCCGTGAGTTTCTTTTCGGTATCGGATTTGATCGCGGCGGGCATTTCCGTGTCTCCCGCGATGACGGTGCCGTTCACGTGGATGCCGTTGACCGCGCTCGACCAGATGGGGGCGTAATCGGTCCCACCCCCGCTGAAATAGGTAGGGAGTTGGATGATATCGGCGTCCGTGATGCCTAGCTCGGTCTTGGCCGACTTGATGATGTCGTTGATAATCGCCTGGATCTGCTGATTCCCCGCATCGTAGCCCGCAGGCGTCACCTTGCTTGCCGCCTCAGGGCTGACGATGATCATTTTCCCCTTGCCGTTCTTATCGGGCACGAAGTTGAAAATCTCATCCACGTGCTGGATGACCAACCATCCGCTATTGACGGCGAACGGCTTCTGCACCTCCTGCGCTTCCAGGAACTTGACGATGTCGGGATGGAAGGTGGTGCGAGGGCTCTTGCCATAGTAGATGCGCCCGAGCGGGTATCCGGGCACCGGAGCGGTGACCTCTAGGTCCCCCATCCAATCCATCCAATGGTCCTCGCCGCCCAGGTTGCGCGTCTTGGCGACCGTGATGAGCCCGATGTCCGGTGCGAGTAGGGTGGGGGCCAGGTTGTCGGCGGAGTTGCCGCGCACGGCATTCATCACCACGTGCATGGGTGGCAGGCCCGGGATCTGGGTATAACCCATTTCCATGGTGTCTTGGAACCAGACGTCCTGGCTTGGGGGATTGGACGCCTTGGAGGCGGGCAGATTCAACTTCGTCAGCACGGCATCGATGCCGGGGCGCATGTTCCGCGTGGTCGAAGAAACGTACACGAGCTCGGTCTTGGCGAAATTCGGGAGCATGATCCAAGGCGCAACCCGCATCTTGACGGTCTGGGTGCCTAGCGAAGCCCCTTGCGCGTCCGTCAAATCCAGGCGGACGGAAGCGAAACCATCCCAGCCGATGGCGGAGAATTGGACCCCCTCGATGCCGAGTTCCATGTCCGCTGTGACCTGGGAAAGCGCGCCAGTGGCCGCTTTCCAGCCCGACGCGGCCTTCTCGAATAGATGCACCTGGGAAGCACCCGCCGTCACCGTGGCCGAAATCGATTTCGCCTTCACCAGCAGATCGGCCGGGATCTTCACGCGGATGCGAGCCAAATCCTTTTCGTCATTGGCCCCGTTCACAGCCAGATCGGTCGCATCGACCTTTCCATCCTCGTCGTCGTCGTCCATATTGGCGATGAAGAAGGCCCCCGGCCCTTTCCAGACCCAGTCCGTGAATCCCGCAGCATCCTTGTCATCGATGACGCCATCGCGATTGGAATCTGTTAGGACAGGGAATGCGCCGTTGCCGAGATCGACCAGGGTCAAATCGCCCAAGTTCCCCGCCGTGTAACTGGGGATTTCCAGGGAGAAATCCTTGAAGCCGGATTTGCGGATCCGCAAGGTATCCACGCCCGCCGCGCGCTTGGCGGCAACCTGGGCTCCGATTCCGGTCAAGCGCGGGCTTAGGGGCGCGAGGCCCGAATAGAAGACGCTCCGCGTGAGGCTTTGTGATCCCAGTGATAACTGCAGCATAAAAAGGCCGCTGGCCGCCTTGGGAGCGATGATGGCCTCGGCAAAGGCTATTCGGCTGCTTCCCGCAGGCAAGCGCCGGGAAAGGCTTCCCAGGGCTTGCCCGGACAAATCGAAAACTTCCATCCGAACCGGCAACTCCGTCCGGGTTTCGATCCATAGGAAATCCGGCTCCAAGCGGTACTGGAAATCCATACGCGCTTCTGGATTCAGCGCCGTATTGGTGTTCAGAGAAAACGCGCCGTCAGCGGTGGACTTGACGGATTTGCCCAAGCTCTTTAGCTCGACCGTGGCGTCGGCGATGGGCGTCCCGTTCGCTTGCACGACACGGCCCCGCAGGTCCAGAGTCTGGGCATAGGCCCCCATCATCGCGCCGAACAGGGTAGCGGTAATGAAAATCCTTACGAACATGGATTGTCCCTTCCCGTAATACCTTCATCGCAAAGCAATTCCCGATTGAAACGGCCTAGGAAGGACGTTTCCGTCCCTTAAGAAGGTTGTAGGAGCAATATACCGGCACCTACTTCAGGAAAGCTGGCATTTCCGACAAGTCGAAAGTTCCCCGGTAAACGATATCTCCGCCCGATTGAAACCCATCAAGGCCGGATGGAAATCATTCTCCGGAACTCGGTGAATTTTCCGGAGTTATTCGTGACTTCCAACTGGTATAAATAATTGCCGGATTTCAGGCTTCGATCCGAGAGTACGATCTTGAGATCATGCGCTCCCGCCACCATTCCCCTTTCAGAAACGGACGCGATCACCTTCCCCGAAAGATCCCGGATATCCAGCACGACATCGGAACGCTGCTTCAAGGTGAATGGAACCCTAACTTCGCCGGTAATCGGATTAGGGAAAGATTGACCGAGAGCGAATTGCTTGGCGTTCTCTTTTTCGAGATGTCCCACTCCCAGCGTGCCATTGCCTTGGATGGAAACTTCCATGGAGGAGTCATATCCTCCCGATGCATTGGCGGTGAGGGTCGCCGTCTGCACGGCATAGCCGTCGGAGAAAACATTGTCTCCGCTTAAAGTTGTCGGGTCCGCTCCCTTGGTGTACAAGGATGGATTCGCTGCATACAGCGCATTCTTCGCGGCTATATCGAAGGTCAATTGCGAAACCGCCGCATAGGATGAACTGACATAAACTTGGAAATGAATGTGGCAAATGCGACCCTGGTACCAACCGGGAAATATCGTCGTGAATTCGACTTCCCCGTTATCATCCGTGACTTGATAGCCCCGTAGATAGGTGAGTCCGGCTTGCCCGGGATTCATCTGATTGTCGTAACCCGAATAATTCCCATCCTTGTCGCAATGCCACACATTTACGCGAAGGTTAGGCAAGGGAGAGCAATTCCCGACACCGAGTATTTTCAGTTTTAGATTCAACGGGACCCCGGTTTTGGACTCTCGGATGTCCTTCCGGAAAAAGGCATTGTTCGCCGTCAAGTCTAGCGGGAATGGGCCGCCGGTTTCACTTGGGATCAGGGTGCAGGTGCCCGCCGCGGAGGACTTGGAGGAGCCGGATTCTGCTACGGCGATCCGTGCCGGCAGTAAAGAAACAGCTCCCATCATGCCCGAGAATTTCAGGAAATCTCTACGGTTATTCTTCATCGCCTCGTCCTCCTAAGGATTCAATCCTTCCTAGGTTCCTAGTATAGAAGTATTAGGAGCCTAAAAAAGGCAAGTCCCCCATTGCCGACGAGTACACATCGTCCCCACTCTGTTCCTGGATGGTAGCACGGTTCAATCCCGGCCTTTACGCTTTTGGACGATGGGTTCACCAGCGAGCAGCGCGGCCAGTTTTTTTGGAGCGATGGCCCGGTAACTTTCCCGCATCCATTCCGCAAGCAAAGCCACGGGAACCTTGTCCTTCGTGCCAAACCGGGCCGTCACCCAGCCGCTTTTACCGAGGCCGTAACCAGTCGGGGTAGCGAAAGATTGCATTAAGGCGAAGTCGCGGGAATCGGGGAGCTTCATAGAAAGACTCAATTCCCCTTCTTCACCGGACATGAAAACAAAGGCTTTGCCTTTGACCTTCAAAGCGCGGTGACCCCAGGGAAAATCTTCGGTGGTTTCGGGGAAAGCCATCCCGACTTTACGGAGTTCTGCTTCTTGTTTCGCGTGGGGACTTTTTTTCGCGGCCATGGCCAAAGAATAATTATCTGCGTCCCCGAGCAGCACGGGAATAGGGCCTTCACCCCACTTCAATTGTGACAGTTTGAATTTATTTCAATAACAATCAGAATTGCGAATAATGAATTGGAGAAGAGGATGAAGAAAGCAACGACGAATAAAGATCTACCGGGATTCGAGCAGTTCATGAAGCAGCGCGAAGCGGCCGCAAAAGCTTACGTGAGCGGGGACTCGGCGCCAGTCGGCCGCCTCTCCACCCAGGACTCTCCGGCAAGCTTCTTCGGCCCAATGGGAGGCCACGTCGAGGGTGCTAAGAAAGTAGGGTCCACGTACGAGCGCGGTGCCGAGCCATTCCAGGCCGGCGGCAAAAGTAAGCTGAAGATTCTGCACATGGGAGCCAGCAATGGCCTTGCTTACTGGGTGGGCTTGCAGCAGGCTACCGTCTTCATGGGTAAGAGTCCCAAGGCCACGCCGATGAGTCTGCGCATCACCGAGGTGTTCCGCCGCGAAGACGACGAGTGGAAGCTGATTCATCGTCACGCTGACATGCTGGCTTCAGAAACAGATGGAAAGAAAACCAAACAAAAGAAAACATAACGATGACATCCGTCGACTCAAGCCCAGACAAAAACTGGGCCGAAATCGCCGGTTGGATTGGGTAACCGGTAAGTTACCCAATCGGGCTAAGTCGTTTTAAGCCATAGCCACCGGATAGTCCGTATACCCCTTGGCACCCGGTGTAAATAAGCTGCCCATATCCGGCGCATTCAAGTCCTGGCCCTTTTGCATGCGCTGCACCAAATCCGGGTTCGCCAGGAAGGCGCGGCCCAGACCGACTAGGTCCACCAGTCCATCCTTCACCGCCTGCTCACCCGAGGTCTGATCAAAGCTGCCGCCGATGAAGAAGGTCCGTGGCCAAGCCTTGCGCAGCGCTTGCTTGAACGTGGCAGGAATTGCGGGCGCACCCATCGCGCTGTGATCCGCGATATGCACATAGACCAGGCCCGCCTCGGCTAACAAGGCCAGCAGTTTGAAATAAGTCTCTTCCACCTCGGGGTAAGCCACCATGCCGGAGTTGGTGCCATAAGGCGATAGGCGAATGCCGAGCTTGTCACCGCCAATGGCAGCCGCCGTTTCGCGGGCCACGTCCACTACGAATCGGATGCGCTTTTCGACGCTGCCACCCCAGGCGTCGGTGCGCTGATTGGTCGTGGGGCTCAGGAATTGTTCCAGCAAGTAGCCGTTGGCGCCATGCAATTCGACACCGTCAAAACCGGCGGCGATGGCATTCTTGGCGGCCTGCACAAACTCGGCCTTGGCCTGGGAGATGTCGGCTTCGGTCATGACTTGTGGCACAGGATAGTCTTGCATGCCCAGGGAGTCGGTGTACATCTTTTCAGCCAGGGCCACGGCGCTGGGTGCCACAATTTTTGTGCCTGCAGCCATATTAGCCGGATGGCTGACGCGCCCTGTATGCATCAGTTGCGCAAAGATCTTACCGCCCTTAGCATGCACGGCCTTCACCACGGGCTTCCAGGCTTGCACCTGTTCCTCGCTCCATAGGCCGGGGATTCGGGCATAACCCTTGCCGTTTGCCGAAGGCGCGATGCCTTCCGAGACAATCAAACCGGCCGTGGCGCGCTGGCCATAGTACTCCGCCATCGGATCTTGCGGCGTGCCTGCCGCATCCGCGCGGCAACGCGTCATGGGATTCATGACCAAGCGATTGCTCAGCGTGGTATTGCCCATGCTGTAGGGTTCGAAGAGATTTTTGATAGTGTTGCTCAAGGGATGCTCCAGGTTTTTGGTTGCGAAGGGTGATAAAAGTGACGTTTTACACAATAAGATCGTGAGTCCAATCGGAGCCAAGGCAAAAACCCCGGAATCAGAGTCGAGAAAATAGGTTATCTGGAATTGCCTTGGAAATGCCTGATGACTTCGGTTTTCCGGGGGGTTCAGCCACTTCCTTCCGGGTTACCCAAACGCCCCCCCAGGCTCGGCCTGCTTTGCCCTGCCGCCCTTGTCGGCCTCGCCTTCCCCCGAAGAGAAGCGCTGGAATCGCTGAGCACCATTTCCACGACATGATGTTATATCAATCACCATTCACCATACAATTTTGTATTCGGGGCTGTTGGCTTCCAATTGCAGATGGCGCATGTGGGTCATTCTGAAACCAGAGCGCGCGCGAGAGCAGAATCAAAAACTTTTAACTCAAAAAAATTTAGTTACGCCACGTATTTCCGATGAATCTAACTGGTCCGTCGTAGTCAACCAGATTCAAAGGAGGTGCGATTATGGCAAACAAGAAAAGCGAAACTATTCGAACTGAAAATCCCGGGGAAGGTGACGACGCCGGTGGTGGTGGCCAACCCGTTGGTAAATCGACGGCGGGTGGTCCCGAGAACCCGGACGCGTCCTCCGCCAATCTTGATGCGCTGAGCCACGAGGCGGAACAGCAAGCCGTCTTCGCCGAAGCAGGGGTCTCGGACGATTTGCTCGCCCTTCGCGACGCAGTGGAGGCCACGCTTCTTGCCGCGTCGGGCGAGTTCTCCGCCCTATCTGACGCTCCGTCGACCAACGGCATTGTTGGTGTCGGCATCGGCCTCCCCGATCCCGACAGCCTAGCCTTCGGTGTGGGAGGGCCCGGTGAGCCGACCTTAACACTATTCACCGAGAGCGCGCTTCCGCAGGACGAGCTCTTGAGCCTGCTTGCGCAAAGCGCCGGGACGCGCGCCTTGTCTAGCATGCCGGTGCAGCAGGTGACGGTCGGCGCGGTCGACGCCTATTCGCACCGCGCCCGTCATCGCCCCGCTCCGAGCGGTGTGTCGGTTGGTCACGTAAACGTTACGGCAGGCACACTCGGCAGCCGCGCGATCGGCTTAACGGCTCCATGGAACAATCGCCACCTGATCCTCAGCAACAACCATGTGCTGGCGAATTCAAATGCCGGACGGGTGAGCGACAGCATCATTCAGCCAGGCGCCGCCGATGGCGGTCGGCATCCGGGCGACCAGATCGCGGTGCTGGGGCGGTGGGTCCCGATTATTTTCGGCGGTGCGCCGAACTTCGTCGATGCCGCGTTCGGATGGGCATGGCATGACCGCATCCGTGGCGAGCAGTATTATCTGGCTGGCGGCAGGCCAGCCTATTACCGCACGGGCACGGTACCGCTTGTGGCGTCGCCTGGCCTGATCGTGGGTAAAAGCGGCCGCACGACTGGACTGACCCAGGGGCGTGTGACCCAGATCGGGGTTTCGGTGAACGTCAACTACCCTGGTAGGGGCGTAGCGTTGTTCCGCAACCAAATCGCAATCCAGTCGGTCAACTCCGCCCCGTTCTCGGCTGGCGGCGATTCCGGCTCGCTCATCTGGCACTGGGCGGCCGGAATGCGACCTGTTGGCCTCCTGTTCGCGGGTGGCGGCGGCGTCACTTTCGCGAACCCGATAGGTTCCGTACTCGCAGCATTGAATATCCGGTTGCTCCCGTAACGATAGCGCTGGCTGCCCCACCCGGAGGGGCAGTCAACCGTCTATCTTAAGGATGTCCTATTGTGGAGGCGCCATGACCGACATTCCCCATCCGACTCCGGACTTCTCCGGTTCTGGCCCGGTTGAATACAGCCCGGCTTCGGTTACTCCAGCGAGTGGGCTTGCAGGGTTACTGGCGCGCCATGAGGCAAGGTTGCTGGCCATTGAGGGCGTGACTTCGGTTGGTATCGGCCAAGGGCCCCCAGGCGGTGAAGCGTTGGTGGTCGGCGTGGTGGATGCTGGCGTCACGGTGCGTCTGCCCCGGGAGATCGAAGGAGTGCCCCTTATCTTCACGGTTACCGGGCCAGTAGACGCACTTCCTAAAAGCTGATGGGACGAACGGGCATTCAGCCCGAACTGGAGGCGTCCCGTTCAACCCAGCACGGATTTCCTCGCTAATCCATGGGCCTCACTCGGATTCATTCGTCTCGAAAAACACGCATGATGGGGTGATGCATGTGACAAGCATCGTGGTGCCCCCTCCAAAAAAACTGGCGTAAAGGTGCTTCGTATCCATCGAACTCAAAGATTTATGCTTGGAAATCATAAACACCTCTTTCGAACCCGGATCCAGTCACGAAAAATCCACCCGTTTCTGTCAGCTCGCTGTTAGGATGGGACCGGTATTCATTGGACTAAACGATGCCTCCACTTTGGTCGACCTTCAGGATGCTTCCGAACACGAAGTCGGAGCCTGGCCCGGTTCCGACCAGAACGAAACCCGAGTCGGGAGTTTCGGCGATATCAAAGGCTGGTGTTCCATGTAAATAGGTTTTGATTTATATGGCGCATGGACTAACAACCTCGAATCCCTCTATGCCCGCGACGACATATCCACCGTCCCTGCATCGTCAATGACGATTCGGGAATCTTTACCCTGTATTCCGGGGGGCTCAGCCCCTTCCTTCCGGGTTACCCAAATGCCCCCCAGGCTCGGCCCGCATTGCCCCTGCCGCCCTTGTCGGCCTCGCCTTCCCCCGCACATTCCTC
Organism: Fibrobacterota bacterium; assembly: GCA_043753995.1. Classification (GTDB taxonomy): domain Bacteria; phylum Fibrobacterota; class Fibrobacteria; order UBA11236; family UBA11236; genus JAYUVP01. The sequence continues at coordinate 2,589 of JAYUVP010000065.1, read as the reverse complement.
CGAAGAGAAGCGGGGAATACGTTACCTTGGAGTTACGTCTATTCCCGGCGCGCGGGGAGCGCCCAGGAACAAGGTGGTCCGCTTTTTCGGCGGAGGTATTTTGGGCCGAAGCTTAAGCCACAGCAATCAGGAAAAGGCAGAATAAGTTTCGCATGGGGCATGCTCCTTTCACTTCAAAACGAATCCAGCATGGTAGGCCGGGGTCCAGCAAAGACGGCACCGAAAAGCGCTAGGTCCCGCGCCGATCCCTGAACAAGCCCAATGGCTTCGCATTCGCTCGGATGCGAAAAGCCAGAAAAGATCGCCGAGAGCGCGCGCACGTCTAGTTTCAATCGTCCATCGCCCCCGCTTCGCACGCGGGCCTGACTATTGGCGAGTTCGAATACATAGCGGCCCGAATTCTCGGGCATGGCAGAATCCTCGACATCGATCTCAAACCTCGCATCCAGCGGGGGATAACCGCGCTGCTCAAGAGCCGTCTGCACGTTGACGACTCGCAGCAACCACTCTTCACAGGTTGGCTCCATACGGGCGCCATTGGTGGCGATCAGCTTGTGAAGCGTGCCTTGCGGGGCATCGGGGAAAATAACGGAATCGGCCACGGACTGGTGGTGTGACAAGAAAGCCAATAGTGCACGCGCGGAGCGCGTCGTCGTCGTGACGGCGTCTTGCACCATCAGGGTGCGATTGGCACGCGCCTGCCGCAGCGATACATAGCCCTCTAACGAGCCATCGAATTCGATGCGGTAGGCGTAGACCGTCGAACCGTCATAAGGGTTCAGGTGATAACGCCAAAAGTGATCCGTGCGATCAATGAGCCCCGCATTGCCCTTCGCATAGCGCGTATAAAGCTCATGCAGTGCGCCTTGCTCGTCAGGGCCCGTGGGTAGGAATTGCGCGCCTTCCGTTTGGGTCGGGAGCTGATGCATGGGCGCCTTCCAAAACAGGCGCTGCCCGGCGGGCTCAAAGCCGAGCGTGCGGTAAAAGGCCGGTGTCGACGCGAAGAGCAGGGCGAGTGGCACACCTGCAGCGCGGGTTTCTCGCAAGCCATGCAGCATAACCCTGTAGCCGAGCTTTTGCCGGCGCGCTTCGGCAGCGGAGAATACCGAGGCTATCACATTGCAAGGCAATCGTGATCCAGAGAACCATTGCGCCGTAGGGTGGAAAACCAACCCCGCCATGACCTTGTCGCCATCGGTCAGCGTGCGGATATTGCTCCACCCGTCATCCCCTAGCGAGTTTAGCCATTGCGTCGGGTCGAAGGCAAAGGCTTGCCCGGAAAGCTTGACAAAGGTGACTGCCTGGGCGCGTGTCGGTTTGCCGTATTCGAGTGAAGCGTGATTTTCCATGAACATTCCTTCGCTGGGAAGGAATTTAATAGCCTGCGGCTAAGATCTATTTCCCATCCAAAGCAGCCCGCATCCCCTTCGGGCGACGTCCGAGCGCGTCGGAGGTTGGGACATCCAACCCTTGCAACGGCAGCACGGAAAGGTCGCGAGGCGCGGATCGGTTGAGATGGCCTCGAGCCGATGGGATAAGCGCCGTGGTCTTAGGCTTGAAGAGTCCCTGCTTGTCGAGCCACTTCACGCTGGAGTCGCACCAAGTATTGAGGACGGGGTCTAATGCCGCCCCTTCTTTGCCGTCGGCCATCCCATAACCATGCCCGCCTTTATCAAATATCATGAAGGAGGCTGGCACTCCTTTTTTCAGGCAGGAATCGTAATAGGCCTTCGAATTACGAATAGGCACCACGCCATCATCTTTGGAGTGGAAAAGAAAGGCCGGGGGTGTATTGTCGGCGACCTGCTTTTCATTCGATAGGGAATCGACAAGGGCCTGGCTGGGATTGTTCCCCAGGAGATTCGTGCGAGAACCTCCATGAGTGAAAGACTGATTCATGGTGATGACGGGATAGGCGAGAACGGAAAATGCCGGCCGGCACGATTGCTTGTCAATACTGTCGGCGGCGCTGGAGTTGCCCGCATCATAATGCGTGGAAACGGTCGAGGCCAGGTGCCCTCCAGCGGAGAATCCCAGCACGCCCACACGCGAAGTATCGATGCCGTACTTGGCCGCATTCGACTTCACCCAACGAATGGCTCGCTGCGCATCCCACATCTCGACGGGATGATGATAGGTCGGACCCAGTCGGTATTTGACCACGAAGCCCGCAACGCCTTTGCTGGCGAAGAACTTGGCGGGAGTGGTGCCTTCATAGGAAGTGGCCAACCCCGAATAGCCTCCTCCGGGAAAGACGATAATGGCGGCGCCATTGGGGTTGGTAGCGGGGTAGGCGGTAATGCTGGGTCGATCCACGGAAGCCGTGCTAGTGGAAATCGTGCCGTTTGCGAGCGGTGCCCCCTGGGGCCAAAGCAGGATTTCCGTGTTCTGCGCGATGGCCTTGCCTGCTAGTAATGAAACAAATAAGCCGATGACCAGCGCCGGATTAGCGGTTTTTTGGAAAACACCCATTCCTCATCCTCCTGCAATGTAACCCTTCGGTCCATACCATACCCAGCCAGTGACAAAGTCGCGGTGCCATCTGCGCCCTTCACTCACTAACGCAATCACTCTGGGGCTAATCTCGAT
>JAYUVP010000064.1:0-38283 GCA_043753995.1 Fibrobacterota bacterium | reverse complement strand
GACCCCTACCATGTCAAGGTAATACTCTAACCAGCTGAGCTAATCGTCCGGAAGATCAGGGGCCGATAAGTTAGGAGTTTGGCCCCCACCATGTCAAATATCCAGGGGCTCCTCCTGCTACCTTTTACCCTATGACAACCATTCTCGGCGTCACCGGCACCGGCACCGGCATAGGAAAAACTGCCCTATCGGGTGCCTTATTGCTATCGGCGCAACACCGTGGTCTTCGCACGGCCTATCACAAGCCGGTGCAATGCGGAGCGTCACCCCTGCCAGATGGCCACAAAGAAGGCGGCGACGCCGATGGGTTGGCCGCTAAATTGGGTAACCCCTTCACTTTTCACAATTCCATTTCATTAAAAATGGCGGCCTCGCCCCATTTGGCAGCCGAAAAGGAGGGCATTCGCCTGAATGCTGACTCCCTATTACAAGCGACCCTGGCCTTGGCAGCAAATCACGATTGCGTCATCCTCGAAGGCGCCGGCGGAGCCGCTGTACCCTTTTCGCGGCAAGGCTGGGGAGTTTTAAGGATTGCCCCCAAGCAAACCCAATGGATTGTCGCAGCGGCCCCAGGACTAGGCACCTTGCATCACACCATCGCCACGGTTGCCTGGATGCGTGACCAGGGCGCCAAGGTCGCCGGATTCGCTTTGGTGCATACGGAAAGCGCCGATTCGGCCTTGAGCCAAGACAATCGCGACACCCTCATGGATTTACTGGACTTGCCCTGCCTTGCCGAATTGCCTTTCCTTCCGGCTTGGAATGAGCCGGGTGCTTTGTCTGAAGGCGAGCGCCGCCTATGGCGCCAAGCCCTGGATGCCGGAGCCAAGCGTCTTTGGCGCGTCTAGCTGATAACCTAAAACCGTGAATCCCTTCCATGAAGCGCTGACGCGCATTCGCAATCAGCAGGGCGAAAGAAGCCTGATGACCTTGGAAGGCGCGCCGGGCAAAAGCATTCGCTGGCAAGGCCGGGAATTGCTTAATGCCGCCTCCAACAATTATCTCGATTTGGCGCAACACCCGGCCCTGGCGGAAGCGGCCGCCGTTGCCGCCCGCCAAGACGGCGTGGGCGCCGGAGGGGCTCGGCTTTTAGGCGGCACTACGCCTTGGCATGTTGCGCTGGAAGAGAAACTTCGCAGTTACCGTCCCCTGGGTAATACCCTCCTTTTCAATACCGGCTTCATGGCCAATCTCGGTCTCATGCAAGCCCTAGGTTCCCTGCTTGGTCCGATTTTCAGCGATCACGCCAACCACGCCAGCGTGATGGACGGCTTGGTTTTCTCCAATGCCGGATTGAGCAAACCGCTTAAGGGCCGCAAAGAAAGCGCTCAAGGCTTTCACCGTTATCGCCACGCCGACATGAATCACCTGGAAGCTTTGCTGCGCAGTCATGGCGGAGAGAATAGCCTGGTGGTCAGCGAAACCCTTTTCAGCATGGACGGCGATCTCGCGCCTCTGGATGATTTATTCGCTTTGCAAGACCGCCATGGTTTTTGGCTTTACCTCGACGAAGCGCATAGCACCCTTTGCATGCCCGGCATGCTCGAGTCGCGCCTGCAAGGCCGTGAACGTCTCATTATCATGGGAACTTTCGGCAAGGCTTTTGGCGGCTTTGGCGCCTATGTCGCCGCGCCTGCAGAAGTGATTGCCTATATCGTCAATGCCTGCCGGACTTTTCTTTTTAGCACCGCTTTGCCTCCGCCTGTATTGGCCGCCGCCGCCGTAGCCATGGACGTCGCTGCGGCCGAACCGGAGCGCGCCGAAACCTTGTCCCTTCGGGCCAAAACCTTGCGCGAAGGCTTGATTCAGGAAGGCTTTCATCTCGGGTCGAGCCAAAGCCATATTATCCCAGTCCTAGTCGGCAGCTCGGAAGCCGCCTTGGCTTGGTCGGCTTCTTTGCGCAATCAAGGTGTGCATGCCCCCGCCATACGCCCGCCCACGGTGCCAACCGGAGCATCGCGCCTCCGCTTGTCCTTGACCTCGGCTTTCACCGTTGCCGATTTGCAAAAATTGATTGCAGCCTTGATCGTGGCCAGGGCCAACCAAGGCGGCGACCGGCGATGAAAACCGTACTATGGCTGGGCGGCTGGGCATCACCCTATGCTGGCATGAAATCCGTGCTTTCACCCCTGGATCCCGAGGCGATTTGGATAGACTGCGACAGCCATGAAATCGCCAGCGAGCCCGCGCAATTGGCTTCCGTCCTAGCCGCATTGCCGGAGAAAACCGTTATCCTAGCCTGGTCTTTGGGCGCTCTTTTGCTGTTACGTCACCTGCAGGTTACCCAAAAGCCATTGACTTTCCCCGCCCTATTGCTCTGCCCCATCGATGCTTTCTGTGCGCCCCAAGGTCCTTGGCCTGAGCGCATTCTCTCACGTATGAGAAAAAAACTTCCGCAAAACAAACAAGAAGTATTGGAAGAATTCTGGGCAATCATGGCTCATGACCGCGATGCGGCCAAAGCAGAATGGCTAAACGAGGCCGTGGAACAACCCAGCGAGAATTTAGATGCGGGTCTTGGTGCCCTGCAAAGCCTGCGCGTCGACTTAAATCGCATCCCAGGGCAAGGCGCAGGCTTGCAACTATTCGGCGATGCCAAAGATCCCCTGTTTCCCTTCGACGAAGGCCACTGGAAAAACCATTTACCCGCAGCGGATTTTCATTGTCTTCCCCTGGGGCATTGGCCGTTCAGCGAAGGCGCCGAGACCCTTCGACAGGAAATCGTCGCAATACGCAGGCGGCAGGAAAAGCCGTCATGAAGGCGGTGGTGCAACGTTTCAATCGCGCCGCAGCGACCTATGATCAAAACGCCGGGGTGCAAATCCGTTTGGCTGAGGCCTTGATGCAAATGCATCGGCGGGCCTCACCTCCCCGGCGCATTTTGGAGATGGGATGTGGCACGGGCCTACTCACTACCCGCCTGCGCGAAAACTTTCCTGACGCTTCGCTTTGGGCCAGCGACGCGGCGCCCTTGATGTTGCAGGCCACACGCCAAAAAATCACGGTCGGTGAAAATCATTTTTTCGAATGGGATGCCGAAAAGCCCGAATGGCCAGCGACCTTGCCCAAGGCACCTTTCGACCTTGTCGCATCAAATGCCCTGGTGCAATGGTTTCCAGATTTGAGGGCCCATTTTCAGGGATGTGCCGACTTGCTGCGCTCCGGGGGTAGCCTCTGGGTTTCGGGCTTTCTCGACGACAATTTGCCCGAATTACGAAACTCCCTACAAGCCTTGGGCTTACCCGTTCATGCCAAGATTGGCCATGACGCGGAAACGGTGCAAACCGCCGCCGAAGACGCTGGCCTTATTCTTAAAGCCTGGAAGGGTATGGACGAAAGAGAGAGCTTTGAGCAGCCTGAAGACTTGCTGCGAGTTCTGGCAAAGCTGGGCGCCACCGGAGGCGGCTCGGAAAGGCCGCTTCGGCGCAGTGAATTAAGTCACTTGGCCGAGGCGTATCGCCAACGCTACCGCAAGGGCTCCGGAGTGTATGCCACTTGGAGCACTTGGGCGGCTTGCTGGATTAAACCTTAAAAACGCCCGAGGCAAGAGCCCGGTCGAAATAGGCTATGGTTTTCACCAAGCCGTCTTTCAAGGCAATTTTGGGTTCCCAGCCCAGCTTTTCGCGGGCCAGGGAAATATCGGGCTTACGCTGTTTGGGATCATCACTTGGCAGGGGATTGTTCACAAGCTTGCTCTTGCTGCCTGTCATGGAAATCACCTGCTCAGCCAATTCTCGTATGGTGAATTCGGTAGGATTACCGACATTCACGGGCCCAATGAAACTGGGATGTTCCATGAGGCGGGTCATGCCTTCAAGCAAGTCGTCGTAGTAGCAAAAGCTGCGCGTCTGTTTGCCATCACCATAAATCGTGATGTCCTTGCCCTGCAATGCTTGCACGATGAAATTGCTCACCACACGCCCGTCGCTGGGATGCATGCGGGGGCCATAGGTATTGAAAATGCGAATCACGCGAATGTCTACGGAATTCTGGCGGTGGTAGTCGAAGAACAAGGTCTCGGCCACTCGCTTGCCTTCGTCATAGCAAGAGCGAATGCCGATGGGATTGACATGTCCCCAATAGCTCTCGGTTTGCGGGTGCACTTGGGGATCGCCATAGACCTCGCTGGTGGAGGCCTGCAAGACGCGGGCTTTCACGCGCTTGGCCAAGCCAAGCATATTGATGGCACCCATGACCGAAGTCTTGGTCGTCTTCACCGGATTGAATTGATAATGAACCGGCGATGCGGGGCAAGCGAGATTGTAAATGCGATCGACTTCGAGAAAGATTGGCATGGTCACGTCATGACGAATCAATTCAAAAGCGCGATGATCCCGCAAATGCTCGATATTGTGTTTGCTGCCAGTGAAATAATTGTCTAAGCAGACGACTTCATGGCCTGCATTCAATAGGCGGTCGCAGAGATGGGAGCCGAGAAATCCCGCTCCACCGGTTATGAGTATACGCATCAAATGACCTTTCGCGAACGATGTGATTTTGTCTTGCCCGAAACGCCCAGGTCAGGCGCGGAGGGTAAATTCAATAAATGCCGAAGTCCTAGCAGGGTGATATCGGGCTCATGGTGGCCTATACCTTGGGCACGTCCGAAAACCCAGCCCGCCAATCCGCCGGTGGCGATAATGGAGGGATTTTTCAAAGGCTTTTCGGCGAGCAGGCCTTGCAGCAAATGCTCCACCATGCCCACGGTGCCATGCAAAAAACCAATCCGCAAGGCTTCATCGGTAGTCTTGCCAATAAAACCCGATGGCCATTTCAATTCCGGTTCGGAGAGCTTAGCCGTGCCGGCGACGAAGCTGCGCATGCTTGTCACAATTCCCGGGCATATGACGCCGCCCAAATAAGCATCACCCTCGAATACGTCGAAAGTCGTGGCGGTGCCGAAATCGATGACAATTCCGCACCGATGCCCAAGGGCTCGTGCACCGAGCACATTGGCCAGGCGGTCCGCGCCGATTTGTTTGGGAATTTCATATTGCAATTCCAGGCCGCCGCAATCTTGCCAATTCAAAACTCGTGGAGCACGGCCCCAAACCGTTTCGACTGCACTTATCCATTGGCCGTCCAAAGCTGGCACCACGGAGGCCATGGCGATTTCGAGCTTATCCTTTTTCCCGACCTTGGGAGCCACCAAGCCAGCAAGGGAAAGAGTGATTTCATCGGCCGTGGCTTCTTTGCGCGTCGGCAAACGCCAGCGCTGTAGAATTTTGGGCCCCTGAAAAAGGCCCAGTACGGTCTGGGTATTGCCAATATCGATGACCAGTTGTCGCGCCATGGTTTAGCCTGGATCCGCGACGATATCGAGGCTGAGGTCGGCGGCTTTCACGCTATGCGTCAGAGCACCGACCGAAATGAAATCGAGGCCGAAATCACGCAAGCTTTTCACTCGCGGCAAGTCCATATTGCCGCTTGCCTCAAGTTTCAGTTTCGGCATACGAGAACGGGCCCAAGCTATGGCTGCTCGTAAGTCTTGATCCTGCATATTGTCTAGCAAAACGATGTCGACCGATTCGCCAGCCAGGCTTTCCAATTCTTCTTGGGTACGGACTTCGCATTCGACGACATAGCTGCCGCCGTATTTGGCGCGGGCCCGACGTACCGCTTCGCGCACCCCGCCGCAAGCCGCGGCGTGATTGTCCTTGATGAGGATTTGATCGTAGAGGCCGCGGCGGTGATTGGTGCCTCCACCGACGACCACGGCGTACTTGTCGAGATCCCGAAAGCCTGGTAAGGTTTTGCGCGTGTCGAGAATCTTTGTCGCCGAACCTTCCAACGCTTTGACAAAGGACTGGGTCAAAGTGGCGATGCCAGTCATCCTCTGCATGAAATTGAGCAAAATGCGTTCACAAAGGAGCAAGTCACGGGTATACCCCTGTAGCTTGGCGAGAATTTGCCCGCTTTGAAATGCCTGCCCTTCGGAAGCCAAGGCCTCAATATGCGGCGCCAAACCACGATGACGAAACACCTCGCCGATCACCGGTAGGCCCGCCAAAATTCCGTCGGATTTCGCGAGCAAAACTGCCGAGGAGCGATGGTTTTCCGATAGGGTGGCCAAGGAGGTGATGTCGCCGCGGCCTTCATCTTCTTCAAAGGCCAAAGACAACAAGGCTTTTATACTTCGACTCGGAAATATCGGCAAGTCGGCGGGTGTTATTTTGCGAGGTGAATTCATTTCGGCAGTTTTTTGAGTTCAGCTTCGATCATTTCACGATTGCGCTTGACCTTGGCGCCCACCGAAGTTTCGGGAAAATAGAATAGGCAAGAATCCAATTCCGCTGCGGTCTTCCGCAAAAGCTGCCCCTTCACCGAATCCACGGATGCGGATCGCGCGCGTTTATAAGAATCGGCTGCGGTGCGACGTCTATCGTCGCAAAAACGCTCACCCGACTTTTGGCGACGATCGCGGATGAACTCAGCATTCGCGGCCGCGTCCAAGGCTTCCAGGGCATGCAGGGCAGGAATGTATTTGCCCGCGCCAATCAGGGAATCAATTTTGGCCTGCTGGGAATTGCTTTCGGCCGCAATCATGGGGACTGTATCCGCCTTGGCTGCTAGTGGCGTCATGGCAGTAGCGGCTTCGGCCACCCCATTGACAACCTTGGCTGGCGCAGGCGTTACAGGAGCAGGCGGCACGGTGTCTTGCAGCACGGCTTTTTTAGCGCCTTGAGGCACACGGTTTGCGCGTCTATCGCGCTCCCAGGCTCGATTCGCCAACTTTTTCAATTGCTGTCGCAGCTTTTCCTCGGGTACTTCGGCGAGAAGGCCATTCACTTCGCGCACGATTTCGTCTTGGGTGGCATCGTGCACATAGGACTCATGCAAGGCCTTCAGTTTACGCTTAGTGGGTTCAGGAATGACTGTCGATTCCATAGCATCGGCCAGGGCCAAACCCCAAATGGCATCTTCCACCGCGAAGGACAAAGCGGCGCGATTGAGAACGATATCGCGATTGCGCGCCTTTGCCTTTTCCATATCGCCTTCCAACAAAAGCTTTTGGGCACTCTTGCTGGCCACCGTGAGCACATCCAGCAAGGTCAGATTGTCCTGGTCGCCAATGCTATAAACCCTTTCGCCGCCGGCCTTGCTTTTCAGCCCGCCCTGGCGCAAACGCGCTTCCAATTCATCGTAAGCCCGCCGACCTCGTCCAACCGCATCGGCATCAGCGCCATCGGATTCTCCTTGTAATCGCAAGGCGCGAAAGCCTTGCAATAGATCGAGAACCAGCGAATCCTCCTTGGTTTTCAAGCCACTGCGCATGGCTTCTAAATCCCGGGCACCGGTGTCGACCTTGACTGCGGGAGGCTTTTTCCCTGTTGACGGATTTTTGGGTGATGAGGTTCCCGCGCAGCCGGTGAACCAGGACACGAGCGAAATGGAAATAAGGCAAGTCACGGCAGGAATGGCCGAAGCGATTCTGGGTCGGTACAGGGTCTTGCTTTTAATAATCGACTCCGTCGCTTTAGAGTTCAAGGTCAGCCTTTATTCTTCGCGAATGCGAACCGTTTCTACGGCGGCTCCGGTTGAGGCCGCTTCCGGACCGGAGAATTCATCGGAAAAATCTTCGGTATAGGCCGAAGCCGCATTCTCATTTTCAGATCCGGCTATTACCAAGCCTGTGCGCCGCGAGACAATGTACTTCCGGTATTTCTCATCCTGAAACATGCTGGGCTCGCCCGTGGCCTGCACTTCCAAATCCAATACATCGGCGTTTTTGGCGAATTCGCCTACGGCGCAAACCGCCCGCGCCATGTCGAGCCAAGCGGGAATACCGGCGCTTGCGCCCGTGGCTTTGAAGCCGCGCCTACTCATGATGCGATTGTCATCAAAGCCGGCATAAACCGCCATGGTAGTGCCCACCGAGGCGTCGAATCCTTTACCCGGACCGCGAGGAGCGGCCACGAAACCGAGAAAGGCCGCATTGCGATAATCATTGGTGGTTCCCGTTTTACCGTAGGCGGGAATCCGCAAGCGTACTTCTCCGTTTTCGCCCGCTTGCACCCGCAATTCCCTGCCAATATGTTGTCCCGTACCACCCGTCACCACTTCACCCAAAATGGCTTCCAAACCCGCCCTGGTTTTGTCGTCGATGATTTTCTCACGATCGAGATAATCCTCATAAATCACTTTCCCATCACGCAAGGCCACCCGCTCGACGAAGAGCTGGGGAGCACCCGCCTTGGTTTTGTAGGCATACCCGTCAGCAAAGGCTTGATAAGCATTGGCCGCTTCTCCCAGGGAAATCACGTTCACGCCCAGGGGAAAGGCAAGCACAGGCTCCAAAGGCGCATGAATGCCGAGCTTGCGACTAAAGGCCACAATGCTCCGCAAAGCAACCAAGGCGCGAAAGTCGGAAGAGGTGAAAAGATTTTCCTTGGTATAGCTGGGGCCTTCTCCGTCCTCATTTCTCTCGGCGATTTTCTGACGTAACCGGTTCAAGGTGGCCACGCTGATTTCTCCTTGCACGAAAACGCTGTCGTCCAAGGTGGCCATATTCGGATCTGGCACGGTTTCCCAGGTTGTGTCCGGCAAAGCTTCGAAAATACCGAGGGCCCCGCCATTGGCCTCACCTCGTCGCTTGGCCACCACCACTTGCAAGCCCTCCGAAGCGCGGCGTGACCAGATATCGGCCAAGGTCAGGTATTCGAGATAGCAGCGCTTGAGTATGAGAAAGCGCAACTGATCTTCTTTGTCGCGTGATCCCGCGTACTTGTTGCGCTCATTGCGAAAACCTAAACCGAAAGGCAGGGACTTCAGCGCCTCACCCTCTCCCTCTCGGCCTTCAAAAGTGATGTCGATGGCTACGTCTTGGGCGGCCTTTTGAAATCGCAATTCCGCCAAATGCCGGTCATCAAGGACAAGCCCCAGGGAATCGCGCACGAAGATGGCGAATTCCTCCTGCATAGAGAAATTCTCCGGCGCCAGGCCAACCTCTCGCGCCGACTGCCAAAATTTGGCGAAGTCGGTCTTGTCGAGCAAATGGTAAAGGAGATAAACGCTGGCAATATTTTCTGAACGCCGCCCGGCCCACGCCATGCTGACGGTGTCTTCGGGCGCATGATCAGGCTTAGGAAAATAGAAGGTGGTGCCCACCCGGAATACCTGGCGCATATTAGGCACAGGGTCCAAAGGTTTCCAACCCAGGGAAAGAGCCGCGGCATAAATGATGGGCTTGAAAGTCGAACCGAATTGGCGGCGCGCCTGATTCACGCGATCGTAGCCAGTATTGCCGAAGCCGCCGACATTGGCGAGCACCCGGCCCTCCTTGAGTATTTGCCCACCTCCTTGTGCCTGCGGCCTTTGCACGATTTCCAAGCGCTTATCGAGTGAAACCGTATCACGGTCGGCGGAATAGGGCGTGAGACACATCACCGGCGCTCCGGTGGCGAATAAGCGGTTCGCAAGGGTCCCGCGGGTTTTAGCCGAGGGCAAATCGGCGCTACCGGTTTCGTGCAGGTTCCAAGCACGGAAAAAACGATCCAGGGCTTCGGCGGAAACCTGACCGCTTAGGGTTCCAAAGTCCACGTCCACGGCAATGGGTTCGCCTTTTTCGACCTGCACTTTCACCACCCGTCCTACTTGCAGATGAGCGGGCTCAAAATGGCTAAGCACACTCACTTTTTCGCTATCCGGTGGGTGATAGCCTCGCAAAATCAAATCGAGGCGCGCCAAATTGCGATACATAGCCGCTTCGGTGGCTTTTTGTAGGCGAACATCGAGCGTGGTGGTGATTTTCAAACCTTCGCTCATCCATTCGCCGACATCGTATTGATCCAGCACCTTCTGCAATTCCGGCGATTCGAGAATGCGCTTGGCCATGACCAAATTGGTTGAAAGCGTGAAACGGAAATCACCTCGGCGAAAAGGAATGGCCTTGGCCATGGCCTGCTTGTATTGATCCTCGGTGATTTTATTGGTACGCAGCATTTGGCTAAGCACATAGCCGACGCGATTCCGGCCGCGCTTCAAAACGGCCGCTTTTTTCTCAGCCGTTGCCGCCAAGAACGGATTGTATTGATTCGGCCCTTTCACCGACCCCGCAATGAAGGCGCATTCCAGCAAATCAAGCTGGGACAGGTCTTTATTGAAAAAATAGCGCGCCGCGATGCGCACCCCATGCCCATTGCCGGACACGAAAAACTGATTGAGATAAAACTCCAGTATTTCCTGCTTGGTGAAATTCTTTTCGAGGCGCAAAGAATTGACCATTTCCTTGAGCTTGCCCGTAATGGTTCGGCCCCTGCGATTGAAAAGATTTTTCGCGGTTTGTTGGGTAAGGGTGCTGCCACCCCGCCGCATGCTTCCGGCCTTAACATTGTCGAGCATGGCATAGGCTATGGCCTTGACGTCAATGCCCGGATGCGTCCAATACCCATGATCTTCGGCGGCCACCAAGCCCTCGACCAAAGCCTTGGGGATGGAATCGAAAGGCACATAATCACGATGCGCGCCTTCATAAAAGGTGCCGACCTTGGTTTGCCCGTCACTGTAATAAACCGCGCTTTCCACCGAGAGGATTTTGAGAATACCCTCCTTGGTAAAGATTCCATCGCGATCTTGCCCCACCAGCCACCATAGGCCAGCGCTTCCGGCTCCGGCAGCGAGCAGCAGAAAGACAAGAATTGCCGTGAGCACACCGAGTAATCCGCGCATTTTAAGCATAGTCAGGGCCACAAAGTAGCTAGCGACTGGGGAAAAAGTTCGCCAGGTCTTTCGGCGATTCTCTTGGCCAAGCCGCGCGGCTTTAATAGCTTTACCCCCTCTTCAAGGACGCCCTTGCCACCAAAAGGGCGGGTTCTTGTTTCGGAGAGATGGCCGAGTGGTCTAAGGCGACGGTTTGCTAAACCGTTGTAGGGTCCAAAACCTTACCGAGGGTTCGAATCCCTCTCTCTCCGCCACTTCATTGCATTCTGCATGCCTTGGTTTCCGTCCTTCACTCCTTTAATGGGTCCGGTGGTGGCGGGTCTCGACAGGCTTTCATGAACGCCTCAAATCCAACTCCTCGCGTTCGCGTTCGATTCGCTCCCTCCCCTACGGGCTATTTGCATGTCGGCGGAGCGCGTACCGCCATTTTCAATTGGCTTTTCGCGCGTCATATGGGCGGCGATTTCTTGCTGCGCATCGAAGACACCGATCAAAGCCGCTATGATGCCAAGGCCCTTGAAGGCCTATTGGCCGACCTCAAATGGCTGGGATTGCAATGGGATGAAGGCCCCGAGGTCGAGGGTCCGCATGCGCCGTACTATCAATCGCAACGTCTTCCTATGTATCAAAAGGCCGCGCGCGAATTGGTGGACAAAGGCCAAGCCTATTATTGCTTTTGCACCTCGGCCCGCCTGGACGAATTGCGCGAGCAGCAAAAAACCAATGGCATTCCCACCGCCTATGATCGCCGCTGCCGTAATTTGCCTGCCGACGTGGCCAAGCAGCGCGTCGAGGCCGGAGAAGCCTTTACCATTCGCCTGAAAGTTCCCTTTCACGGCAATACCCGCTTCGACGATTTCATTCGCGGTCCCATCGAATACCAGAACCGCATTCTCGAAGACTTAGTTCTGCTCAAGAGCGACAGCTTTCCCACCTATCACCTCGCCAATGTCGTGGACGATCATGACATGCGCATCACCCATGTTTTGCGCGGTGACGAGTGGATTCCCAGCACACCCAAGCATGTGCTCCTGTATCAAGCCTTCGGCTGGGAGCATCCGATTTATTGCCATTTGCCCGTGATTCTCGCCGAGGGCGGCGGCAAGCTGAGCAAGCGCAAAGGCGCTGCCTCCGTAGGCGATTATCGGGATCTCGGTTATTTGCCCGAGACCATGGTGAATTTCCTTTCCCTGCTGGGCTGGGCGCCGGGCGACGATACCGAATTCATGGAGATGAGCGCCTTGGTGGAGCGCTTTACCCTCGAACGCGTCCATCCTAAAAGCGCGGTCTTCGATCAGAAAAAACTCGAGTGGCTCAATGGCCAATACTTTTTAGTGCGCGACGTGAATTTCTTTCTCCCCTTGGTCAAACCCCTTTGGGAAAAGGCCGGAGTCGATCTCAGTCAATTCAGCGAAAGCTATGTCCACGAGGCGATTCGCCTGCTGAAAGATCGCAGCAAACGCCTACCCGACTTCGTGGAATTCGGGGTTTATTTCTTCCGCGATCCGGAAGGGTATGAAGTCAAGGCAAGGCAAAAACATTTCACTTCCTTATCTGCTGCACGCCTGGAGCAGCTCGCTTCTAATATCGCGGCCTTGCCCAGCTTCGATATTCCCAGCCTGGAACAACTGTATCGCGAATTTTCCGAGGCCGGTGCTTTCAAATCGGCCGAAATCATTCACCCCACGCGCTTGGCCATTTCCGGCGTGCCCTTTGGCCCCGGTCTTTTTGAATTGATGGTGGCCCTGGGCAAAGAGGTCGTGATTCGCCGTTTGCGCTTTGCCGTCGCGGCCATCGCCCAAGGCTTTCCGGAAGAGGCCGCTCCAGCGCCCAAGCCGCCTGAGCCCGCCATCGCCGAGGTCGAAACGCCCGAGGGAGCTGGCTAATCTCCTAAGCGCCGCATCCCATGGCCCGCCCTTCCGCTGCCCAAGTGGCTGTACCTCGCTCGGCGCCCGATAATAAGGTCGCCCGCATGTTACGGCTGGAGCGATTGCTCGGCCAAGGCTCGGAAGGCGTGGAGCTAAAACATATTGCGGCTTCTCTCGGCATCGACCGGCGCACTGCCAAGCGTTATCTCGCCGAATGGGAAAACCTGGGTCGCCCGCTTTTAAGGCATAAAGCCGGCGCCGGGCGAACCCTGCGCTATGCCCTGCCCCAAGAGGACAGCGCCGCCCCCGCCCTACTCAAAGCCCTGCAAAAAGCCCGCGAAGAATTGCGCAAGGGCGGCAATCTCAAGCATGCCCGCGTGCTCGAACAAGCCATGGCGCATTTCGAGAGAAAGCCCGAAGGCGAGGGGCTCGACTTCGAAGCGATTTATCACATCGATCACGGACCGCTTTCCGACGCCGACCCCGACAAGGCCTTGCTGGAAAGATTGGAGCGTGCCATTGCCACGCGCCGCAGCGTGCGCATTGAATACACCAATCCCGACGGTAGGCAAACCAGCTTTGTTTTTCATCCCTATCGCATTTGCTTGCGCATCGGCGTGCTTTATTTGGCGGGACGCCAAGGGCAAGGCCAGGAGCAGGGACCGGTTCGCCTTTTACGCTTGGTGCGCATACGTCGCTGCCTCTCGTCAGGAGAGAGCTTCGCACCGCCAGCCTTTGACCCTGGCGCCCTGTATCGCTTTTGTTTTGGCCAATGGTCTCGGCAAGATCAGCAGCAACCGGAAAATGTGACCTTATGGTTGCGAGCGCCGTGGCTGAAAGGTCATTTGGAGGCGGGACGTTTTGATCCCCCCGCCCGCATAGTGCAGCAAGACGGAAAGTTTCTTTTCAAAATGAGAGTGCTTTTGCACCCGGATTTCATTAACTGGGTGATGTCCTTGGTGCCGGATGCCATCCCCCTGGATCCGCCTACCCTGCGCGAGGAAGTTTCACGCCGCCTTCGCGAAGGCGGCGAAAACATTTCCCTCAGTCCTTAATACGGCCTTCGGCCCATTGGCGCAAGAGTCCGGTCACGTCATCGAGCTTGGGGCTCTGAGCATTGCGAACATACCAGCCGCTGGCACCGACGCCGCTATAAAGGGCGTCGCGCACCGACAATCCACCCATGAGACCTGAGGTAAAGCCACCATTGAAATGGTCGCCAGCTCCGGTCGACAACTTCGGACTGGCGCAATAAGGACCGGGAATGCCCGCGCTTTCCGCGCCAATACTGGCTCCGGCGCATTTGATGGCATGCACCACTACGCCATGTATGCCCATGGCCTTGCGAATCCGCACGGCCGCGCCTTCGACGCCAGCTTCGGTTTCGTTGGGCATTTCCTTGAGGCCGAGAACCTCGCTCACCTGTTCCGCCTCGCGTAAATTCAAGCCGAAAACGCTGCGGCCACAATCATTGAGAGCGCGAATTTGCTCCAGCACTTTTTCCATGTCCTTGCGATCGCGCTTTTCGGGATCGGCCAAATCGAAGAAAAAAGTCACCGGGGAATTTTTAGGAATAATGCGAATCAATTGACTGAAAATTTCTTCCATCTCGGTGAGCATGGTCCAATTGGTGCAAGCCACCAAATTCGATCCCAAGAGCAAATCCAAGAAGGGCTTTTCGCCTATCACGTCCATGAGCCGCTTCCAGTTCATGTCCTTGATGGTATTGAGCTTGCCTAGCATCAATTTGCCGTCTTGAAATTCCAAGGCATCGGTGTGGCCGGGTTGGCCCACCGATATCACCTTGGCGAATTGCTGCATGGGCTTGAAAACCGGGAGCAAATCGGGATAGCCCAACATGCCGACGCAGGTCACTTGCGCCCCCATGCCCGCCACGGCCGAAGCCATCAGGGGACCATTGCCACCCATTTTCTCAAGTAGGGGTACCAATTCAATATTGGCCGATTTACCCGCCGCCGAAGCGATGCGCTGGGAGAATTCGGTGAGCGTGGCAATGCGCGTGAACTCATCCTTGCTTTGACGGGTGCTGACAGCATGAATGATTTCATCGACAAAGCCGTCGAAGCCGATGGTGAAACACTGGGCTTGAATGGCGGCACGCTTGGCCTCGATGGCCAAGGCCGCTTGCAATGCGATGGGGTTATTCGTCGATGTCGCAGTCAAAGAGGTCGCCTCCGGCAATGGTGTCATCGCCCGTAAAGAGTTCGGAATGTCGGCTGATTAGCCGTTGAGCGCCATGTCTAAATTCGGAAATAAGGCAATCATGTCGGTAATGCCGGCGATTTCCAACACTTCGAGCACATGCCCCGTTTCACAAACCACTTTCAGGCCGCATTGATTTTCCAGTCCCCATTTGATAAGGCGGGAAAGCTCGCCGAGACCCACGCTAGAAAGCATGGTGACTCCGAGAAAATCCAAAACCACCTGGTTTGGGGCCTGCATGCGTAAGTTGGCGAATTCCTGCCGCAAGGATTCAATGGTTTCAAAAGTGACGTCGCCCGTCACTTCGACCACGTAATGCCCGCGTTTGAGATAAGCGCGGCATGAAAAGACCTGTCGAACCATGGCCTGCCAGCTAGGGAAGAGAGGGCTAATTTACAATATTCTATTTCCCCATGGGCAGACGCAAATTTCCCCCAAAGGCCAAATTGGTCATAGGCCTGCTTTTGCAGCAGCCCAGTCAATTGGATTGGCTGCGCGAGCGGCTTGAACCCGAATTCGGGCCGGTGGAAGACATTGGGCTACCCAACCCATTCACGGACACGGACTATTATGCCAAGGAACTAGGCCCCAAACCTTGGCGTGCATTTTTGGGATTTAGCCGACTCATCGATCGCCATGAAATCGGCCCCATAAAAATTCGCACCAATGCCATTGAAGATGAAAGTGCCGTGACAGGCGAAGATGGAAAGCTCCTGCGAACTTTTAATCTCGATCCAGGATGCCTTACGCTTGGGCAATTTTTCCTGGCCACCACCAAGGATCAAAAGCAGCGCGTCTATATCGGGGACGGCATTTATGTGGAGCCAACCTTGTATTACCAGGAAAAGGCATGGCAACCTTTTCCCTGGACCTACCCCAGTTATCGCTCAGGCGATTATTTCGCCTTTTTGACCAAGGCTAGGGAAAGCCTCGCCCTTACTTATAAGCAAGGTGCTTAACCGATTTTCCCACGCCTGAAGCCGTTCAGCACCTTCAGAGCCTCTAGCACGGCCAGCGGCACGCATCCCAAGGCGAAGACCATCGCCCATTCACTCCAGGGCAGGGGCGTCGTTTTTAATAAGACATGAAACCAGGGCAGGTCGTGAACGGCGATTTGCAAGACGATGAGCCCGAGCACGGTAGCAGGCAAAAGCCAACGGCCACGCCAAGCGAGACGCCACAAGGGGGTGATTGCGGATCGAGCGCCCAAGGCTCTTAACGCTTCTTCTATAACCAAAACGGCAAAGGCCAGGGAGCGAGCTTCATCGAGGCCACGCCTTGGCAAGGCCCAGGCGAAAACCAGGAGGGCACATCCGCCCGTCAACAAACCCGTCAATCCCATTTGCAGCAAAAACCCTCGCCCAGTCAGACTTTCATTTTGGCGGCGCGGCGGGAATCGCATCAAATTCTTTTCGCCCTTCTCCGCGGCTAGGGCAAGAGCGGGAAAGCCATCCGTCAACAAATTGATCCACAGCAAGTGGACCGGCAATAAAGGGATGGGCATGCCCATGGCAAGGGCGGTCACCATCAAAAGCAATTCTCCGGTATTTCCGGCCAAGAGATATTGCAAGGTATTGCGAATATTAGCGTATACCGTGCGGCCTTCTTCAATGGCCGCGACGACGGTGGCAAAACGATCGTCGGCCAAAACCATGTCGGAGGCTTGCTTGGCGACCTCGGTGCCGGATTGTCCCATGGCTATGCCGATATCCGCGCCTTTCAGGGCGGGAGCGTCATTCACTCCGTCCCCGGTCATGGCCGTGACGGCTCCCGTGGCGCGCCAAGCGCGAACGATTCGCAGCTTATGCTCCGGCGTGACTCGCGCATAAACTGTGACATTCCGTATTCTATTTACGAGAACCGCATCCTCGATGGCATCGAGCTCCGTGCCCGTGAGCAATTCCTTGCCTTCGCCAAGCAGCCCCAATTGCGAGGCAATATTGCGGGCGGTGGGGGCTTGATCTCCGGTGATGAGCACCACTTGCAAGCCCGCTCCATGACAGGCTGCCACCGCTTCACCAGCCTCGGGTCGAAGCGGATCGCGTAAACCGGCAAACCCGGCGAAAACAAGTTCGCTTTCGGATTCCTGGGACGTTCTGCCTGGCGCGCTGCCTTTTGGCATTTCCCGATAAGCCGTAGCCAAGACACGTAGGCCCAAACCCGCCAAGGCCGTATTCTCAGTCAATAATTCCTGACGCGAAGCTTCGTCCAAGGCGCGTAATCCTTCGGCGCCATCGGCTTGAGTGCATAAAGCAATCAGGGATTCGGGAGCCCCGTGAACAATGAGGCGCGAGAAACCTTCGTTGTTTTGAAACCAAGCACTTTGTCTTTTACGAACGCTGTCGAAGGGAAAGGCTTGCTTTTTTTGCCAGCCCAAGCTTTCGCGCTTGACGCCCAATTCGACGGCAGAACGCAGTAAGGCGACCTCGGTGGGGTCCCCCGTATCGCCTTGAGAATTCAAAGCGGCATTATTGCAAAGGGCATGCATTTCCGCGAGTCGCAAAGCACGTGGGCGATTCCCTTCAGCTGAAGGAGGCAGCTCAATACGCTCCTGGCCAAAGCTATAGATTTGGGTGGCCATGATGCCCTGAGTCAAGGTTCCGGTTTTATCGGTGCAAATCACCGAGGCCGAACCCAGAGTTTCCACGGCAGGCAAACGGCGAATCAGGGCATTGCGACGGGCCATGCGCCGAACACCGAGGGACATGGCTATGGTGACCACGGCAGGCAAGCCTTCGGGAACCGCCGCCACAGCAAGGCTTACGGCCGTCAAAAAAATCGCCATGGGTGGCATGTCACGCCAATAGCCGAGAGCCGCCATGAAAATCACCAAGGCCAAACAGGCCCAGGTCATGGTTTTACCAAAAGCGGCGATGCGTTTTTGCAAAGGCGTCCCGCCGCTATCTTCTGCCCCATCCAGCAGTTTGGCGATGCGGCCTAATTCGGTTTGCATGCCGGTAGCGACCACCAAGGCTGCGGCCCAGCCGTCGGCAACCACGGTGCCTTGAAAAATCATGTTTTTGCGATCGGGCAGGGAGATTGACGTTTCCAAGGTGACTTTCGCGTCCTTGGAAACCCCTTCGGGCTCGCCAGTCAACGCAGCCTCTACGCAACGTAAGGAGGCGGTTTCTAGGAGGCGCGCATCGGCGGGTACCAAGTCGCCGGATTCCAATTCTATCCAGTCACCCGGCACCAAGTCAGCCGCAGGTATCATGCGGATAGCACCCCCGCGGCGCACTCGGGCTCTCGGCGATGTCATGGCCTTCAAGGCCTCAATGGATCGCTCGGCATTGAATTCTTGAACCGATCCAATCACTGCATTGAGTAGAACAATGAAGAGAATGACGCCGGCATCCAAACTTTCGCCCAATAAAAAAGCGGTCACTCCAGCGGCCAAGAGAAGTAAAACCAAAGGGCTTTTGAATTGGCTCAGCAAAAGCTGCCAAAAGGCTGGAGCCTGGGTTTGTCTTAAAGAATTCGGACCGTATTGTTGTAAACGATTCGCAGCATCTGCCTCGGCCAAGCCCTGTTTGTCCAGACTGGACAATTGGGTCTGGCAGGCCTCCGAACTCATGGCATGCCAAGTGGCTGGCAAATCGGAAGGCGCCATGGAAGCGGAGGCTTTTGTGTTCACAACGGTCAAAGCTAGCCCAAACAAAAAGCCCAGACCATGGGCCTAGGCTTTTTGCGACCAATGTGGAGTAAGGCGAAACCCGGATAGCCGGTTTTCCTAGGTCCTCAACTTAAAGGACGTCGTTTCCGGTTTCACCAGTACGAATACGCAAAGCGGTTTCGACGGTGAGCACGAAAATTTTGCCGTCTCCGATTTTGCCCGTGCGGGCTTTGTCGGAGATGAGGCCCACGGCCTTGTCAACGAGTTCATCCGACACCACCATCTCAAGCTTCACCTTGGGAATGAAATCGGTATGGTATTCGCTGCCCCGGTAGAGCTCGGTATGACCCTTCTGACGGCCAAAGCCCTTGACCTCGGTGACCGACATGCCGGTCACACCGATTTCTTGAACTGCAGCCTTCACTTCGTCGAGTTTGAAGGGTTTGATGTAGGCGACAATCATTTTCATGGCTTGTCCTCTTTTTCAGGTTTTCGTTAAAGTATTCATTTTAGAGTCCGGAAGGAAAGGCCTACCGGATTTCGAGATTCATTATTCTAGTTAGCCTTAAGCTTGGAGATTAGAAAATGAAGGTGCTTTCAATGCCATAGGCGGTTTGTTCCACATTACCGAATTCTTGCTTTACCTCGGCCAAAACCAACCAATTGGGGCTGATGGCAAGGCTAGGGCTGAGAGTGACTTCGCTACCCATGTCTTCAGTTGAATTGTCCTCATCGTCCAGGGTGGTAGCACTATATCGCACGGTAGCGGCAAACTTATCAGTGAACTTGTAATTAGCCATCCCCAACCAGCCCATACCGGTCGCATCATTTTTTTGAGCGGGGTTCTTGCTTGCCCAACCCATTAAATAGTTGAACTCGGCCGCAACCGTAATCGGTCCCTTCGCATACTGAGCCCAGACATTGGCGAGACCTTGTCCCTCATCCTTATTCACGGTATCAGCGTCGGCATCATACACCTGGTAGGCGAAAGCGGCTTTCGCAGTCACACCTTCGACGGGCATCAATGAAACCTGGAATTCCCCGCCAGGGGTTTTCATGTATTCGGTTTCTGCGCCACTCCATACGTCAGTCAATGCCGCAGCATAAATACCAAAAGTCGGGGTCGAGAAATTGATGTTCACACCGTTCGAGTATCCACCATAAATCATTCCAGTGGGGCTGGTCTTGTCCATATTCTTCGAATACGAGTATTGATACATGCCTGTGGGCTCGGCAGCTTCGAAGCCGGTGCAGCTTAGGAATTTACCTAAACCGAGGCTCAAGGAATTGGTAAGAGTGGCGGTAATGAAGGCTTGTTCTAAGGAAATGCTGCTTCCGCCAGTAGCAGGCCCACCATTGACATCAGCGCGAGCCGAGAAATAGCCGAATTTGTACATGAAGTCCAATTCGTACTGATCCAAGGAACCGTTCAAGGTGGCATCTACATTCTTGGCTTTGGCACCCGAAACCGACATGTCGACAAATCCAGATGTCGACAAATTGTCGTTAATCTTGATTTCAGCGAAGGAAGTGGCGGTACCCAGACCCAACATGGCCAAGGCCATCGGTAACTTATTCACAGGATTCATCATCGCTCCTCATTTTCCCTTCCCGGACTGGGTTAAGGGCAGCATAATGAACCATTAATCAATCCCCATGCCAAGGCGCGCTTACCTCTGAATGGATGAAATTGGAAGGAAAAAGGCCTTTCCTTGGAGTTGGCCTCATCACAAAAAACGACAAATTGGATAAATAAGAGCACTTATTGACATGTTTTGCGGAGTGGCAGAAATTTGTCAGGTGAACAGCAAAACAACAAAAAACCCCAGGTTTGGACCTGAGGCTTTTGATTCGCGACCTTGAATGGTTTTTAAAAGAACCTATTCCTTAACGCCCTGGCATTTGGGGCATGGGGTGGGAGGGAATAACCGAGCTGCCAACCCAAGGCTGGGTCAGGACATGCCCATCCGGATGGGCCGAAACCATGGAGGCCAAGGCCAGGCCCAAGACCACAGCCATGCCTAAGGCGCGGGGTAAACTGAAGCGGAAGAAATTCATGGCATCTCCGGATTTAAAGTTTGGAAAGAGTGGGTGAGGTAGGGGACAAAGCCAAGCGCCAAGCGCGCAAAATATGCTCAATGATAATGTCTAGGCCTTGACCTTGACGCACTTGGGCGAATACGAAAGGTCCATCGCCCCGCATGCGCAGGCTATCGCGGCGCATGACCTCGAGATCAGCACCGACCATCGGGGCTAAGTCCGTTTTATTGATCACGAGTAAATCGCTTTGCGTGATGCCGGGGCCGCCTTTTCTCGGCACCTTGTCGCCACCGGAGACGTCTATGACATAGACGGTATAGTCGGCTAATTCCCGGCCGAAATGCGCAGCGAGATTGTCTCCCCCGCTTTCGACGATGAGCAAATCCATGGCGCCCTCGAACCGGCGCATCAAGGTTTCACATGCCGCGACATTGGCGGAGACGTCTTCACGAATGGCGGCATGGGGGCAGCCACCCGTTTCCACGGCGAGAATGCGATCTTCGGCGAGGGCCTGATTGCGAATCAAGAATTCTCCGTCCTCGCGGGTGAAAATGTCATTGGTGACCACGCCCAGGCTCATGGTGTCGCGCAGGCGCTCACACAAAGCGCGCACCAAGGCGGTTTTGCCCGAACCCACGGGACCGCCAATGCCGACGGTGAAGGTACGGCGGCGATAATCGCGATCGGGTTTCACCAATTCGCGCAGACGAAATTCCCCTGGGGATTCCATGGGTTCATGCGTGTGGCCATGGGCTGGCTTATTGTCGGGATTATAAGGTCGCAAAGGTCTTAGGGGAGCCATGCTTTTTCCTCTTTAGTTCTGAAAAAGGCGCACATAAAGGTCGGAATGCAAGGCCTGCACTAGTTCAAGCACCGGCGCGCCACGGCTGGCGTCTTTCGAAGAGGCGACGGGGCGGGTCATCCATTCGGGATGCCCGATAGGACCAAGCGAAGCTTGCAGGCTTTGCGCTTGGTTTGCGCCCACGAGCCCAAGGCGCACCGCGGCAGCGATTTGATCGCGCAAAAGCAAATGCAGGTAGAGGGCACGTAAATCTTCGGCGCTCACTCCGCATTGCGCCGCACTGGCCGCCAGCACGGGAACAAAATGTCGAGGCGCAGTGATGGCAAGGGTAACCTGCGGGTTAAGTCTCAGCCAAGCTTCCCCTTGGGCCAGACTGGATCGGCGAAGGGTCGGCTGATGCAAGAAGGCATCCCATTGCCAGGCCAAGTCGTCAAAGACCTCGGCTTGACCCATTTCCGCGGCGGAGCGCATGTCGAGCAAATAAGGCAGGTCGGCAGACTGGGCTTGCCGCATCACCAAGGTGAGATAATCACCTAGGTGTTCGAGGGTGGTGAAGGCAGGCAATCTGGCCATGGCCTCAAGCCCGGAACTATAGGCAAAGCCTCCGGTGGGATAGGCCGAATCGGCCCATTGCAAAACCAAGGCCAGCATGAGATCAGAAAAGCGAATACAGTTGCGCCAAAGGCAATTGCTTGGCCGGCTCGCAAGTCAGCAAAACACCATCGGCCCGCACTTCATAACTCTCGGGATCCACTTGAATGTCGGGCGTGGCATCATTGAGGCGCATGTCCGCCTTGCTCACGGTACGGCATCCTTTCACCGCGGCAATCCGCTTGTTCAGGCCATAGGTGGAGCGCACAAGTGCTTCCGAGGCTTGTGAGACAAAGGCCAGCGAGCATCCGCCGACAGCCTTGCCGAAGGCTCCGAACATGGGTTGGGCCCGCACCGGCTCAGGGGTGGGAATGGAGGCATTGGCATCGCCCATTTGCGCGAAGGCAATGACGCCGCCCTTGATTACTAATTCGGGACGCGAGCCGAAAAAAGCGGGACGCCAAAGCACCAAGTCAGCAAGTTTTCCGGGCTCAATCGATCCGACTTCGTGGGCAATGCCATGCGCCAAGGCGGGATTAATGGTGTATTTGGCGACATAGCGGCGGGCGCGCCAATTATCAGCACCGTCTCCGCGTGCGGCGTCTTCGGGCAGGGGCCCGCGCTGCTCACGCATTTTATGCGCGGTTTGCCAAGTGCGCGTGACCACTTCGCCCACGCGACCCATGGCCTGCGAATCGCTCGACATCATGGAAATGGCACCCAGATCATGGAGGATATCTTCGGCGGCTATGGTCTCGCCGCGAATGCGACTTTCGGCGAAGGCCACGTCTTCGGGTATGGTCTTGTCGAGGTGATGACAAACCATGAGCATGTCGAGATGTTCGGCCAAGGTATTCACCGTGAAAGGCCGGGTGGGATTGGTCGAACTGGGTAGGACATGCTTCAGACTGCAAACTCGAATGATGTCAGGGGCATGGCCGCCACCCGCGCCTTCGGTGTGAAAGCTGTGTATGGTTCGGCCCTTGAAAGCTGCGATGGTGGTTTCGACGAAGCCACTTTCATTCAAGGTGTCAGTGTGTATGGCCACTTGCACATCATGGGCCTCGGCGACCGCAAGGCAAGCATCTATCGTTGCCGGCGTGGTGCCCCAGTCCTCATGCAGCTTGAGGCCGATGGCGCCGCCTTCGATTTGCTCGACCAAGCCACCGGGCAAGGAAGAATTACCCTTGCCGAAAAAGCCGAAATTCATGGGAAAAACATCGGTGGCTTGCAGCATCATGCGCAAGTGGACGGCCCCCGGCGTGCAAGTCGTGGCATTGGTCCCCGTAGCAGGGCCGGTACCCCCACCCAGGAAGGTTGTGACGCCCGAGGCCAAGGCCTCGTGAATTTGCTGAGGGCAAATGAAATGAATATGGCTGTCTATGCCACCGGCGGTGAGAATTTGGCCTTCTCCCGCAATGACTTCGGTCGTTGGGCCAATCACCATGCCCGGCGTCACGCCGTCCATGATATCGGGATTCCCTGCCTTGCCCAAGGCCACGATGCGGCCTTCCTTGACGCCGACATCGGCTTTGACAATGCCGGACCAATCCAGGACCAAAACCCCGGTGATGACCAAGTCGAGGGCATCGGCTTGCGAAACGCCCGAGCCCTGGGCCTGGCCGTCGCGAATGCTTTTTCCGCCGCCGAATTTGACTTCTTCGCCATAAACGGCAAAATCTTTTTCCACTGAAATCCAGAGACCGGTATCGCCGAGTCGCACTTTGTCGCCCACGGTGGGGCCGAACATTTCAGCATAGGCCTTACGGCTGATACGGTAACTCATGCATGACCCCCTGCGGCGCGCACCTTGTCCAAGGCAACGGCCAATCGGTCGGGCGATGTCGCGCCCATGGTGAAAGCATTGCCTCCGAAGACTTTTTTCGCCCCCGCCAAGGTCACCAGACGTACCTTGCGCGTTTCTCCTGGCTCGAAGCGCGTCGCCGTGCCCGAGGGAATGTCGAGCCTTTTATCGAAGGCCAAGGCTCTCTCGAACCGCAAGGCGATATTGGTCTCAAAGAAGGGATAATGCGAGCCGACCTGTATCGGCCTATCGCCGGTATTGGTGACGTCGACCTCGACGGTATCGCGTCCGGCTTGTAATTCGATATCGCCAGCGACGGTTTGAATCGCTCCAGGCTCTAGGGACACGGCATTCGAAGAATCGGCAACCTCTCCTTGCAAGCGCGCGCGACGATTGGCTTCGGCGACTGCGATATCGAGCCCGGAGCCATAAAGCGCGAGGGACATGTCCCCACTTTGCGAACAAATCGGATCATGCACGGTAACAAGCTTGGTACCGTCGGGAAAGGTGCCTTCGACTTGCACTTCCACTACCAAGGAAAGCACGCCGGGCATCACATCGTCTTGGCCGAGAAAGCGCTTACCCTTGTCCATCAAGGTGACCACGCTTTCGCCGTCGCGAATGCATTCGAGCAATTGGCTGGCGATGAGCGCCATCGATTCGGGATAATTCAGCCGCAGGCCGCGCCAAAGGCGCTTTTGCGCCAAGGTACCTGCGGCATGCAGGCGCAGCTTGTCTTCGTCACGAGGCAACCAACGCATATCCGTCTCCTCTCAGAATTTTCGCGCCCAGGGAGAAAACCCAAGCACATCATCGCGCGCCAAGGCCTGATACAAGGGCTCTAGCACGCATTGCAAGGCATCGCGATTCACCGCCAAGGCCCGCAGCAACAATACATCCTCGTCCTTTCGCCACAAGGCAAGGAGCAAGCTCCTATCCAGGCGACGCTCGGCTTCATCCGGCCCGGCAATGCCCCAGGGCCAAAGCGGCAAGTCCCGATAGGCATGGCGCAATTGTGTTTCCATGCCTTCCCAACCTCGACCGCAAAAGGCAAAGCTCGCCCATTGCGTGAAGCAAGTATTCTTCCCCGGAGTACCGGATGGATCGGGCATGGCGAAGCAGCCCGGCATGGCCACCCCTTGTTGCCCCGGTTCAAGCGAAATCCGATCCAATAAAATCGGACGGCCTTGGGAATTGTTCACGCGCCATGCGGTCTTATAAGACGCGAAAGCGAAAACCTCGCCCCGCGACAATCGACCGGCTTGCAGAATTTCTCCAAGCGCCAAGCGACCGCCAACATGCAAGGTCCAAATCTGATTCTGCTCGAAACGTGACTGTGCAAAGGGTGTGGTCGCCTCTGGCATAGAAACCACCAGGGCCGAGTCCTTGACCAATCCCTGTATATTTTGGCGGGAGGTGCCCCCAGCGGATTTGAAAATGCGGGTCGCGGCCTGTGAACCGATAAAGAGGCGGGCCTGCCTTTGCGCCTCAATGTCGATATGCATTTGATCCGCGGGTAATAAGCCTCCACCCAGTTGAGTGAGGTATACCTGGCAAACCCCGCCCATGGGCTTGGGATTTCTCAGACTCAGGGGAGCCTCAGCATAGGCACGAGTGAGACGCGTCACACCACTTACGGCCGTCGCCTGAATTTGGGAATGTGACCAATCCCTCTCCGGATCATAACACTTTTTAACAGTTGATAACAATTTTACGATTTGTCATAGAATTGCGCTTATTCGCTTGCTATGACCCTCTATATAAGATGGAAGCCTTAGGCATCGATGCATTTGTAAAAGATTGCGTCGCACAAGTTACGCCAAGACGTCAAATTGTCCAAATTCAACTTGTTTTGAATTTACCTGTCTTTTTGGTTGGCTTTCCTTCGCCGGACCTATCCCGAATCCTCGGCTCGCTGAATCCATTTTTGCGAATTTATTAACCGTGGCACCTTAATTGCTTTCCTGGCCGTCACACCTCTCCGGAAAGGAGTTCGTATGATCGGCAAACCCCTACGATTATTCACTCAGGCTTGCGCCATGACTGCTGTAGCAGCTATTGGCCTCGCCGCACCTGTGCGTGCTGCAGAAGAAACCGTCAAAGTCGGTATTCTTCACTCGCTCAGCGGCACCATGGCGATTTCAGAAGTTTCTCTGAAAGACGTCGTGATGATGGCCATTGAAGAGATCAATAAAAAAGGCGGCGTGCTAGGCAAGAAAATCGAGCCTGTCATCGTCGATCCTGCTTCGGACTGGGACCTCTTTGCGGAAAAAGCCAAGCAGTTATTACTGCAAGATAAGGTTGCAGTGACTTTCGGCTGCTGGACCTCGGTGTCTCGCAAATCGGTTTTGCCGGTTTTCGAAGCCAATAATGGTCTGCTCTTCTATCCGGTTCAATACGAAGGCGAAGAGTGCTCGAAGAATGTGTTTTACACGGGTGCCACGCCCAATCAGCAGCTCATTCCCGCTGCCGAATATATGATGAGCAAAGAAGGCGGCGAGTACAAGAAGTTCATCTTGCTCGGCACCGACTATGTCTTCCCCCGTACCGCCAATAAAATCTTGCGCGCCTTCTTGAAGGCCAAGGGCGTACCGGACGAAAATATCATGGAAGAATACACCCCCTTCCATCACCAGGACTACCAGACCATAGTTCAAAAGGTCAAGCAATTCTCCGCGGGTGGTAAGACCTGCATTCTCTCCACCATCAATGGCGACTCCAATGTGCCTTTCTATAAAGAGTTCGCATCGCAAGGTCTGACGGCGGCTCAATGCCCCATCATGGCCTTCTCGGTCGCCGAAGATGAATTGCGCGCCATGGACACCAAATTCCTCGTCGGCCACTTGGCTGCCTGGAATTATTATCAATCGCTCCCCAGCGCCACCAACAAAACCTTCGTCAAGAACTTCAAGGCATTCTGCGCCAAGAACAAATTGCCCGAAGGCGACAAGCGCGTGACCGATGACCCTATCGAAGCTGCTTATATCTCGGTCCATACTTGGGCTCTCGCCGCCGCTAAAGCCGGTTCCTTCGAAGTGGACAAGGTTCGCAAGGCCGCCTATGGCATGAAGTTCAAAGCTCCCGGCACCGAGGTCATGATGGATCCCCGCAATCATCACTTGCACAAGCCCGTCTTGATCGGTGAGATCAAGAAGGACGGCCAATTCAAGGTGGTTTGGAAAACCGCCGGCCTCGTCGCTCCCGAGCCCTGGTCCATTTACACCTCCCCCGACAAGAGCTGCGATCACGTGGATCATGCCGGCACTTATACCAAAGAAGCTGCTGCTAAGTAATTCCCTTTAGTACCGGGGTAGTCCGGTGCGATTTCCGGGGCGAAGCTTCGCCCCCCTCTTTTACATAGAACCTTGCCGACACTGTGTCGGCAAGGATTCGCGAACCTTCTGCGGAGCACACCTAACTATGACCCGCAATTTGTCGCGACCTCACAAGAGAGCTCAGCTATGGCTGGGCTCTCTTGTCATGGCCGCCATCCTTGCCTGTCCCGCCCTGGCCACCGTGGATACTGCGGCTGCAAGTGCAGACACCCACCAGACCGAAGGCCAAGCGCCGACGCCCATCACCGATATCAAAACCTTGTTGGATTCCCTGGTGATATCGGAAGAGGGGAAAACCGAAGCCTTGGCGCAAATGATTGCCTTGCAGGACACCACCTTGGCTCCGCTTTTTCGCGGCTTGTTTTCAGGCAATGTTTATCTCTATCGGCCCGATACCAATCACCCCGGCAAGGTGGTGATTACCGGTACAGAAATCGAAGGCGAAAGCGAAACACTTTTCCCGCTTTTCGAATGCTGGCCCTATCAAGCGGCGGTGAATACCCAAGGTCAAGCCATAGTCACGGTGCAGGATTCCCTGGTCGAATTCGATGTCGATCGTGGCATGCGGGCTTTATTGCTTCCTGTCTTGACCTCGCTGGATCTCAGCAGTGCCGACCGCCAAAAGCGCCGCAATGCCACCATCAGCCTGGGCGAAGGCGGCGACACCCTTTTTATCGCAGCTTTGCAAAAAGCCTCGCAAATCGAAAAGGATCGTGGTACCAAGCACCTCATGCTCGAAGCTGCTTCGCGCTTAGGCCTGCACCTAAGTGATCCGAAAAAGCAAATGGCCGCCGCCGCCGAATTGGCCGACATGCATGGCAGCAATGCCCTACCGGAAATCAAGGTTCTCGCCGCCGGTAAATTACCGCCAGGAGCCGACGAAAGCTGGCGCAAGGCCATGCTGGCCGCGCAGCAATCGCTAGACGGCTGGGTGCATGTCGCCAATAGCGTACAGGCCGTGTTCACCGGGGTTTCGCTTGGCAGCATTCTGATCCTGATGGCCTTGGGGCTTGCCATCATTTTCGGACTGATGGGCGTCATCAATATGGCGCATGGTGAATTCATGATGCTCGGGGCTTATGCCACCTTCGTGACTCAAAATATTTTCTTGAAGCAAATGCCCAATCACAGCGACTGGTTTTTGGTTTTTTCCTTTCCCATTGCCTTTCTTTTCGCGGGCGGGATGGGCATGCTCATCGAATGGGTAGTGATTCGCCGCCTATATGGAAGACCCTTGGAAACCCTGCTGGCGACTTGGGGCCTAAGCTTGGTTTTCATCCAAGGCGCCCGTCACATATTCGGTGATCTCACGGCGGTCACCATGCCTTCGTGGCTGGGTGGCGGCTGGGAAATCCTGCCCCAGGTGACCTTTCCCTTCAACCGCATCTTTATCATGGGGTTGACTCTGGTCATCGTCACTGCCATGTCCATCTTGTTTTACGGTACTCGGGTAGGCCTAAAAATTCGTGCTGTCACACAAAATCGGAATATGAGCCGCTGTCTGGGAGTGCCGACTCGCCGCATTGACGGACTCACCTTTGGACTCGGCACCGGCATCGCGGGCATCGCGGGATGCGCTCTCACCCAAATCGGCAATGTCGACCCAGGCATGGGACAGAATTATATCGTCGATTCCTTTTTGGTGGTCGTGACCGGCGGCGTCGGCAAATTGGTAGGAACTGTTTTGGCTGGCTTCAGCATCGGCGCTCTCAACAAATTCCTTGAGCCCGCCCTGCAAGCCGTTTATGCCAAGGTGGCTTTGCTGGCCTTGGTCATTCTCTTCCTGCAAGTGCGGCCCTCGGGCCTTTTCCCCGCGAAAGGACGCAATGAAGACCTCTGATCGCCAACCGCTTTGGCGCGACCCGGGATTTATCGGGCTGACTCTGGCCTTCGTGGTCATTGCGCCTCTGCTCAATTTGATCGGCGTCCTACCCGATTTATATCTCAACCTGCTTGGCCGCTACCTGTGCTTTGCGCTGGCCGCTCTCGGCCTTGATTTGATTTGGGGCTATACCGGCATCCTTTCCCTGTGTCAGGCCTTTTTCTTTTGCCTCGGGGGCTATTCCCTCGGCATGCACATGCTGCTCAAGACCGGCAAAAGCGGTGTCTACGGAAGCGCTCTTCCCGACTTCATGGTTTGGAATCGCGTGGAACACTTGCCTTGGTTTTGGGAACCCTTTCACCATCTTTTGCCCGCCCTATTCCTGGCTTTATTCGTGCCCGCCATGGTGGCCTTGGCCTTCGGTTTCTTCGCCTTTCGCAGTCGCATCAAGGGCGTGTATTTCTCTATCATCACCCAAGCCCTAGCGCTGGCGACATGGCTCATTTTCTTGCGCAATGAAACCATGCTCGGTGGCACCAATGGCTTAACCGATTTCAAATCCTTGTTCGGCTTTTCGCTGGCTGACCCCAATACCAAACGCGTGCTTTACTTGGTAGCGGCCATAGGACTTGCTCTTGGTTATTTGTCCTGCCGTTACATTGTTCGCTCCAAACTGGGCAAGGTCTTGGTGGCTATACGCGACAGTGAAATGCGGGTGCGCTTCACCGGCATACCCGTCACCCATTACAAGCTTTTCGCCTTTAGCTTCGCCGCCTTGCTGGCCGCTTTGGGAGGCTTACTTTATGTACCGCAAACCGGCATTATCACCCCGGGGCGCATGGATGTGAAGGCCTCACTCGAAATGGTGGTGTGGGTGGCCGTCGGCGGCCGCGGGACTCTGATTGGTCCCGTGCTCGGCGCCATCGCCATCAACTTGCTTTATAGCTGGCTCACCGGTGTCATGCCCGGCTCTTGGCTTTATGTTCTGGGCTTTCTCTTCATCGGCGTGGTGCTTTTCGTACCCCAAGGTCTATTTGGCAGCTTCGGGTATCTCTATGGTCGCTTGAAGGACAAAATCGTGGAATTGAAAGCGGGAGGTAAGGCATGAGCAAGGAACTCTTGCATGTTGAAACCCTTTCGGTTTCTTTCGACGGCTTCAAAGCCCTCGATGTCGACTATTTCAGTCTCGCGGAAAATGAATTGCGCGTGGTCATCGGGCCCAATGGCGCCGGCAAAACCACCTTCATGGACGTGCTTTGCGGCAAGACCAAACCGGATACGGGCAAGGCGGAAATGGATGGGCGCGATCTCACCCGCATGGACGAAAAAGAAATCGTCGAAGCCGGAGTAGGCCGCAAATTTCAGACGCCCACGGTTTTTCCCAGTCTCAATGTCTTCGACAATTTGCGCCTAGCACATCGTACTGGACGTGGTGTTTTCACTTCCTTGTTTCAGCGTCTTTCGCCTCAAATCAAAGCAGACATTCATCGCGCGGCAGAAACCATAGGCTTGACCTCCCATTTGCATCAGCAAGCTGCCTTCTTATCCCATGGCCAAAAGCAATGGCTTGAAATCGGCATGCTTATCGTCCAAGACCCGCGCTTACTCCTCATCGACGAACCCGCTGCGGGCATGTCGGATGAAGAAACCGCCAAGACCGGGGAATTATTGTTGGAAATGTCCAAGCACCGCTCCATCATCGTGATTGAGCATGACATGGAATTCGTGAAGCAATTGGCTCGAACCGTCACCGTGCTTTGCGAAGGACGCGTGCTCACCGAGGGCAGCATGGAAAAGGTGCAGAACGATCCCAAGGTGATTGAACAATATTTAGGACGCGCGAAGTCCGCGCAAAAAGCCGAAACCGCCGCCGCCGAGGCCGCAACCAAAGCCGCCAACGGAGCCAATGCGCATGCTTGAGACCGTCAATCTGAACGTGTTTTACGGGGAAAGCCGCATCCTGCGCGATGTGTCGATAACCCTTCAACCAGGTCGCATTACGGCCTTGATGGGCCGCAATGGTGTCGGTAAAACCACCTTGCTCAAATCCTTGATTGGGCTCCTGCCGGCCCGCACTGGCGAAGTGCGATTGGATGGGAAAAACATCCATTCCCAGGGCCCGGAAAAGCGCGCTAAACTGGGTATCGCCTATGTACCCCAAGGGCGTGAAATTTTTCCCAAGTTGACTATAGAAGAGAATTTGATTTTGGGTCTGGAGGCGCGCACCGATGGCCTCAAAAAAGTCCCCAAGGACGAAGTCTATGCCTTATTCCCTTTTCTCGCGAAAATGGAAAAGCGCCTGGGTGGCAATCTCAGCGGCGGCCAGCAACAGCAATTGGCCATTGCTCGCGCCCTCATCGGGAATCCCAAGGTTTTATTGCTGGATGAACCCACCGAAGGCATACAGCCATCCATCATTCAGGATATCGAGGCTGTTTTAACCCAGCTCAAGTCATCCGGTAAAATGGCCATTCTTCTGGTGGAGCAATACCTGGACTTCGCACGCAGACTCGGTGATGACTTTTATATCATGGAAAGAGGCAGTATGGTTATGGGGGGTGATATTAGCCAGCTCACCGAGGAAAGCATAAAGAAACATTTAGCGTTTTAAGATCATTGCTCTGCCTTTGATTGTAAGAGGCAAGACCAAACCGGATGGGTTGGTGCTGCAAACCTGACTTCTTACCCATCCTCCCGCCCTGGCACATTGTTGACAACTGTCATTTAATGGCCACCAAGCCTACTAATGTCATATTTTTGTCACATTTGAAATGTAAAATTCGGCAAATTGGAGTCGTTTGTAATGGAAATCAATTGGCATGGTCAATGCTTTCCCTGGATCCGATTGATAGCCGATGCAAATCCGCAGGGATTTGACAAAGGTGGACAAATCGGGAAAATCAGAAAGCCGAGGAATTTTATGACACCTACCCGGAAACCGTTGATTGGATTAGCCGCGGCATTTGCCTCGGCCCTTTGGCTGGCCTTTGCCCCCACGGCTTTGGCCCAAAACCCAGCTGCCGCACCCGCCGACACCGCGGTCGCTGCTGCACCTGCTGCTGTGGAAACGGCTGCGGCTCCCGCCGTGGATTCCGCCCTCATTCAACGGGTCGCGGATCTTGAAGCCTATATGAACAATACGGCACCAGCTAAACTCACCGGCATCCCTGGTCCCGGCCATAATGGATTCCTCATGGTCTGCGCCGCCTTGGTGCTTTTCATGACCTTGCCGGGCTTAGCCCTTTTCTATGGCGGCTTGGTGCGCACCAAGAATGTGCTCTCCGTGGTCGCACAATGCTTTGGAGTTGCCGGCATGGTCGCCATTCTTTGGTGGGCTTTCGGCTATAGCTTTGCCTTCGAGACCGGTACCCCCTTCCTGGGAAGTCTCAAGCGCGCCTTTTTGGCGGGCGTGACCTCAGCCCCCAATACGAATTATGCCTATTGGGTTTCTGAGAATGTCTTCGCCATGTATCAGTTGATGTTCGCCATCATCACTCCCGCCTTGATTGTCGGTGCGATTGCCGAGCGCATGAAATTCAGCGCCATCTTGCTTTTCATCTTTGGCTGGATGCTCATCGTTTACTTCCCCCTGGCGCATATGGTCTGGGGCGTGGACGGCTTCATGAACGGTGTTTGGAATGCCAATGCCACCATTAAGGCGATTGATTTTGCCGGTGGCACCGTGGTGCATATGAGCTCGGGTTGGTCAGCCTTGGTGCTTTGCCTAATCCTCGGCAAACGCGTCGGCTTTGGCACCAAGAACTTCGCTCCGCATAGCTTGGTAATGACCATGATTGGTACAGGAATGCTGTGGGTGGGCTGGTATGGCTTTAATGCCGGTTCCGCCGTCGCCGCCGATGGCGTCGCATCCAATGCCTTCATGACGACCACCTTGGCTACTGCTGTCGCCGCCTTTGTCTGGCCTATGCTGGAATGGGTATTCCGCGGCAAGCCCACCGTGCTCGGCTTTTGCTCTGGCGCGGTCGCGGGTCTCGTCGTTATCACGCCTGCCACGGGCTTTGTCAATGCCACTGGCGCCATCATTATCGGTGTGGCCGCCGGCATCATCCCCTTCCTCGCTTGCACCAAGCTCAAAGCCTGGCTCAAGTATGACGATGCACTGGATACTTTCGGCGTGCACGGCGTGGGTGGAACCATGGGCGCCTTGCTCACCGGTTTCTTGGCCACAGCGGATGTCAACAGCAACTTGAATCTGAATTTGAAAGACATCGTCGGTCACACCCTGTGGATTGAACAACTCAAGGCCATGGGCCTCACCATTGCCATCGCCGTTGTGGGTACGGTTGTCCTGGCCTATGTCGTCAAGGCCATCGTCGGCCTCCGCCCTGCCAATGACGAAGAACTCCAGGGCTTGGACTATGTCGACCACGGCGAAGCCGGATATCATTACGACGAAGCCTAACTGGCTCGCTATCTCCTTAGAAGGGCCCCGGCATTTGCCGGGGCTTTTTTATTTGCCTAAGTTTGCCCCTCCCA
Organism: Fibrobacterota bacterium; assembly: GCA_043753995.1. Classification (GTDB taxonomy): domain Bacteria; phylum Fibrobacterota; class Fibrobacteria; order UBA11236; family UBA11236; genus JAYUVP01. The sequence continues at coordinate 5,029 of JAYUVP010000064.1, read as the reverse complement.
AGGTCGGCGGGATGTGGCTCAGCCTGGTAGAGCACTTGCTTCGGGAGCAAGGGGTCGTGGGTTCGAATCCCGCCATCCCGACCAAATTATTTGAGAAGGCCCCCATCACAAGGCCGCTAGATTTTTCGAAATCCCTTACCCATTAGTCTTGAGCACCTTCGACGGTTCCGTCGGCGAAAGGGAAATCACACCTGAGCCAGCGCTTCGCAGACGCTGATCTTTCCCGCGCGTCGAGCGGGAATCCAGGCCGATATCAGGGAAATCGCTCCGGCTGCGAGCAGCCAAAGTACTGGCCCGATGGGGTGAAAGACCATCGGTAGAGGCGCTAGAAATCCCAAACCTCCGATCACCCTGCCCAAAATTGCGGTCAAAGGCCAAGCCAGCAAGCAGGCAAGGACCCAGCTTGAGATTCCAATTGTCACGACTTCTAGAACAACCCTACCTAAAATTTTATCGGGAGTGGCGCCCAAGGTTTTCATAACACCGAATTCGCGTGTTCTTTCCAAAACCCCCATGCCCGTCACCGAAGCCAGCCCGAGCATTCCAACAAGAGCAATCACGGCCGACAGGGCGAACAGCGCCCCAATCAATACCTTCATGTGATCTCCAATCGCCGTCTTGAGTTCTGAAAACGGAATTGCCATTTGGACGGGAAGCCCGCGAGCTTCCATGGCCCGCTCCAGATTTTGCAGAATAGCGGTTCTTTGTTGGGGCGTCCTCGCCTCGGTTTGGACACGAATCATTCTCGACGCGCCATGGGTTGCTAAAAAATCAGAGTATGCGCCACGGGTCACATAGACGATACCCGGTGAACCCGCCTCTTCCACGACACCCACCAGCTTAAGTGTCAGGATTTCTCCGTCGACGCCGACGAAGACGACGCTGCCAACGGCGGGTTTGCCCGCCTGGGTCCAGGCAATGTGATTCATCATGGCTCCGGCAGAATCGGTTTCGTGTAACCAACGGCCAGCCATGATGGGGAAGGAAACCAGCTTGGTGGCTGTAGGCAGGCCCATGAGTGACATGCTGCCATGCCCCTTGTCGGGCCAAACTTGCACCATGTCTATTTTGCCGGGTTGCGAAAGGCTGGCCGGAGTCCAACTCCAGGGCTCAACCGAAGCAATACCCGGGACTTGCGCGAGCTCCCGAAGCAGGGAATCGGCTTGGGCAACGCGGAACCGCACCTCCACGTCGTAGTGGCGCGTCTTCCAGACCTTGTCGAGATTGGCCGTCCATCCATCGCGCACATTAAGCGTGGTCAGGAAGATGGCGCCGCTGAAGCCAAGTAGCAGCAAGGAAAGCGCAAGCCGCCGTGGTCTTCGCAGCAATTCGCGCATCACGCGCGGCGCCCGCGCCAACCAGGAGCCCTCGACGGAAACCCGCGCGCCCCAATCGTCCAATGATTCACGAACTGTGACGCGAGTCGCAATACGAATGGGAAACCAGGCAAACAGAACCGGCACCGCGATACCTACAGCGGCTAAGATCGCCAAATGGCTCCAGGGAAGGCTGGTGTCGGTTAAGGTGAAGTTCAGCATATTGGCTATTTGGGCACTGAATATTTTTGCCGCCGCGACACCGAGCGGCCACGCCATGGCACATGACAAAGCCCCTACCCCAGCGACAAAGGCCATATAGATCACCGCAATCTGAGTGGAACCGGCTCCCACGGTTTTCAGGATCGCCAACTCTCGTGTCTGCCGCGCCAGCCAGGCCGAGAGAGTCGTGGCAACTAGAACGCCACTCAAAATCAGGGCCAGGACTCCGAAAAGCAAAAGCATGAGCAAGACCGTCTCCATCTGAATTTGGTGCGGATGCTTTTCGAAGGGTGGAACCCGGATTTCACGTACCACCACCCCGGCCATGCCAAGGTCGGTTGCCAGAGCTTCGGCGCGGTGCTTCACCTCTTGCATGCTGGGTCGATCCAGGCGAAACAAGACGCGCAGTTCTCGCAGGCTTGGGTCCTCTCCCATGGCCCGCAAGGTGGCTGTGCTCACATAGGCATAACCCATGCGCTCCTGATAGGCTGGCGACAGTCCCGGATCGTGGGTCGTTCCGGCGACGCGCACCGTTCGCCCGGGAATATTCGGCAATTTGATAAGTATTTCGCTTCCGATTTCAGTTTCAAGCACCGGCAAAGCCGTGCGTTCCAGCAGAAGGGTTCCCGTGGGAGCAGGCCACATACCTTTGTTTGTAAAGTAACGGTTCAATCTCAAATCATTCATCGAATCGCTGACGAAAAAGAGCAAGGGCAGCCAATTGTCGCCCACCTTCACGCGACCCTGCAGCACATCATGGGCTTCCGCTTCCGCAACATCGGGGCGATTCCTGACCCATCGGACGAGGCTGTCATTCAGGCCTTGCGCGACTTCTAACGTGGCCATGGCCGGGCGGGTCGAGAGGTAATTCACCTTGATTTCACGCCGCAAAATTTGCCATGCCCCGAGTATGGTTGCGATGGCGAATAGGCTCGCAACCAAGGCCGAGCACATGAGTAGGACCCTCTCCTTTTCGAGCCACGCATCTCGCAGCAATTTCATCCATCGGGGGGGAAGGTTGCTCCAGTTCATTTCCGGCTCCTGGTGAAAAAACTTGCGGCATTCACGTCTTTCACAACCAAGCGAATCGTGTCGGAAGGCGCATTCAATTGCACGGCAAGCTTCTCGAAAGTCGGGAAACCCGCCGCAATTCCCGGCCGGAAATCATGGCTGAAGGCCATGCGCTCCATTGGAAAACGATTCCACCCATGATCGACCTTTCCGTTCCGATTGCGATCGTGGTGACCCACTAGTGCCCATTTCCCGACTTTGAAATCCTTCACGATGATATCCGCCTTTCCCTCATGGATATCCGAAAGCATCTGGATGCGGGCCGAATCCTTAACCACCGATTCCGTCGAGTCATGAATACGCAGAATCGCCTTGCCCTGGTCGTCGGCGAATCCCGACAATTGGACCACCAGAGTCGTCGTCGTTTCCTGGGCGGCAACTACTGATGAAATCACGGTAAGAATGGCCGCCAAATTCACCGCTAGAGAAAAGGAAATGCCGCGCTCAAGCATGGACCGCCTGCTTTCGTAGCGCAGCGCGACCGCCTGGCATATCGCTTTCGATACGTCCATCACACAAGGTCAGCACCCGATCGACACGTTCGCTCAAATCCCGTTCATGCGTCACCAAGACTATGGTCTTGCCTGCGTCGGCAAAGGCAGTGAAAATGCTCAGCACCTCGTCTGCCGTCCTAGAATCGAGATTGCCCGTGGGCTCATCGGCAACGAGAAGGGTCGGATCATTGGCCAAGGCGCGCGCGATGGCCGCGCGTTGCTGTTGTCCGCCCGACAAGGCCAGAGGCAGCTTTCCGGCTTGCTCCGAAATCCCGACTTGCCTCAGCAAATCCATGGCTTTCACCTTGGCTGGGGCCTGCGCCACACCCGCGAAATCCATGGGGAGCATCACATTTTCTAGCACAGTCAAGGTCGGAAGCAGCTGGAAGGACTGAAAAACCACGCCCACCTGCCGCCCCCGCCATCGAGCCAGACCATTCTCGTCCAAGGCTCCGATTTCTATGCCATCCACTCGAATCGACCCCTGGGTGGGACGGTCAATGCCGGTGATCAGGTTAGCGAGCGTCGACTTGCCGCTCCCCGATTTACCCACCACCGCTACGAAGCTACCGGTGGCAATGCGCAAGTGGATGTCTTTCAAGGCAAAGAATTCGCCGGTACCCGCGCGATAAGCCCTGCCCAATCCGTTGATTTCGATCATTTGTACGCCCGTCCGTTATTGGATACGTGTACAATATCATGTCCATTTCGCATTCACCCAAACGACGGAGTAAGGGAAAGCGTGCGATACTGGACGAAAAAAGGCATCCGTTCAGAAATACAACCCTATCCACCGCAATACTTTTAAAACTATGGCCACAAAAAAAACCGAAGCGATATTCGATCGACGCATCCAAAGGACGCGCGAGACCTTGAGACATGCTTTTATGCAGTTATTGAAGGATCGCGACTGGGATCAAATCCGTGTTCAAGATATATGCGACCTGGCCAATGTGGGGCGCTCGACCTTTTACAATCACTATGTGGACAAGGAAGGCCTTTTGGTCGGGGGTCTTTCCGATCTCGGCGACTATATCCGATCCAATTATGCCAAGCGGCCGGGAGCGCCTGCCTTATGGTTCGCCCGTGGCATTTTGGACCATGCTTCAATGAACGAAGACATGTTTCGCGTGATGCAGTCAAACAAGTCAGGAGCCATTATCCAAGCGAGATTCCGCCAACTCGCCTCGGAACTGGCCCGCGAATGCCTGGTTGAACAGGGCCTGAAGGGCCATTGGCTGGAAGCGGGAGCACACTTTCTGGGTGGCGCCTTCATGGAGCTGTTCAATTGGTATGGGAATTTGCGCAAGCGGCCATCCATCGACGACTTGGAAGCCCTATTTCACGACATGTCGAAGGCGGTTGTGGAGCGTGGGTAAATGAACCAGTTTGTTCAGGTGCTTCCGGGCATGCCGAGGCCGTGCGCGTTACTTTTGATCTCAAGCGGCTTTCGTTCCGAGCCTTTTCATTAATCGTCCAGCTTTTTTTGGGGGAACCATTAGAGCCGGTCTAAAAACTCCTTTTGCAACCGCGCGGCTGCGAACTTCGCCCAGCTTTGTCGCCCGCCATCGCGATATTTCGAGCCAATATCGCTGTTTCGGGCTTCGCGCTGGACTCGCTCTCGCTCGGGCTTGGTGCGACAATTGAGTTTTGAGGCCGGCTCTAGTATAGTTTCTGGTCCTGCGATACCAAAACCACTGGGGAGAGGTATGCCTATTCACGTGAATGGAAATCCAAAAAGATTTGCGCTCATCGCGTCGATCCTGTTTTTCGCCCATACCTTGAGCTTTTCAAATGATGCCTTGCGGTCGAATTTTATCAGAGCATCCGAAGAATCCGGTGGTTTGGGATTCGATACTGACGATTCAATCGTAATGAATGAGGAGCTCCCAGATTCTATCAAGACGCTGATGGAAACAGGCGATA
>JAYUVP010000063.1:0-4024 GCA_043753995.1 Fibrobacterota bacterium | reverse complement strand
AAGTGTTAGATGCGCTGCAGGGTCTGACCTGGAATGATTTGCGTCTTGCGCAATGGATCAAGGTCAATGCCGAAGAATGGCAAGTTTTCCGGCGTCGGCAAATCCCGGCAAATATCGAGGACGGCGAGCCGGTTTCTTTTCATGCCCTCATCACCCAAGGTCCCGATGAAGCTCGATTGCAAGGTGCCGAAAAGGCGCTATGGCATTTTCAGCTCCCTGCCATTGAGGTGGTGAATCCCATAGGCGCCGGTGACACCGTCACCGCGGGTTTAGTCCACCATTTATTGGCGGGCCGGGATGCCAAAACAGCTGCGCAACAGGCTTTGGCCATGGGAATGGCCAGTTGCTTGGAGCTTCTCCCGGCACATTATTCGTTTGAAAATGCCGAAACTCTTTTCCCGCGCATTGTCGCCCAAGCTATACCCTGAAGGAGTCGTGTCAAAGTGATTGGATGGTGGATAACAGCGGCGACGCCAGTGGAATTGGAAGCCGCCTGGCATGCCATCCTGGGTGAGGGTAGTCTTCCTCGCACGGCGCAAGGAAAAACTCCCTGGGAATGCGGCATTGTCGAAGCCGGGCCACAGGGCCCTTGGTTTAGCGTGACTGGCCCGGGCATCCCTTGGACTCAATTGCGGCTCGCCCAAGGGCTTGGGCAATTGCGACCCCTGCGGGTTATGCAAGTCGGGCTTGCCGGTGCTTTCGCAGGCCAAAGCCTAGGTATTGGCGATTTGATCGTGGCAGACGAAGATGTTTTTGGCGATCTCGGCTGTGAATGGCCGAATCAAAAAAGTGATAATGGTTCCGGCTTTATGCCCTTGGCATCCTTGCCTTGGGCCGAAGTTGGTCAAGGTATGCCCTTGCCCTGCAGCCCATGGCCCGAGGAGTCTTTTCGGCGGTTGCCAGAATTGAAGCGAGGCCGAGGATTGACTGTTAATACGGTCACAGGAACAAAATATACTGCGGATTTGAGGCAGAAAATTTTCGCCCCTGATTTCGAAACCATGGAAGGAGCGGCTGGAGCCTTGATTTGCCATAGCCAAAATACGCCCTTCTACCAAATGCGCGCCATCAGCAATTTTGTAGGCCCGCGCGACATGCGGCCGGAGAATTTTCACCTGGCTTTGAAAAAAATGACGGAAGGTCTGCGCTCCCTGCGAGATGTCTTAGCATGAATGCTTGCATTGGTATTTCACCTTGTCCTAATGATGTTTTCATCTATGCGGGATTGATTTTAGGAAAGGTGTCTTGGCCCACCGGCGAGGTGACATTCGATTTTCAAGATTTGGAAACCTTGAACCGAAACGCCCAGCGTGGCCAATATGATGCCGTAAAAATCAGTTATGCCAATTTTCCCCGCTGCGCGGCGCAATACCGGTTACTGGCTTGCGGTGGCGCCTTGGGCCGAGGGTGCGGCCCCTTGCTGCTCACCGGCGGTGAGGATTTTCAAACCCATCGCGAGGTCTGGGTCCCTGGCGAAGCGACCACGGCGCATGTGCTATTGAATGCTTTCGCCGCATCGAAATGGCCAGAGGCGACCCTGGAAAAGCGTTTTGAAGTTTTCGACGCCGTTTATCGTCGCTTGCGTGAAAATCGAGAAGCGCAAGGCGTGGTCATTCACGAAATGCGCTTCACCTATGCGAGCCACGGTTTGCGCTTGGTTCAGGATTTGGGAGCCCATTGGGAAAAGAAAACGGGTTTGCCCATTCCCTTGGGGGCGCTCGTCCTAAAGCGTGACGCCTCCATCACTCCTAGCGCAGCAGAAGCCGCGGTGAGGGCGAGCATGGATTGGGCCCGCACTCATGAGGCCGAAGCTTTGGCGCTTTGCCGAAAGCATGCGCAGTCACAAGAAGAATCGGTAATGCGATCCCATATCCATTTATATGTGAATGATTTCTCCTACGATTTAGGCGAAGAAGGCCTTGCTGCCGTACAGGCCTTTTTCACTCATTTGGGCTTTTCCGCTCCGGATTGAGCGGTCTTTCTGGCCTATTTAACTCAAGCTTAAGTCTTAAAACTTCCAGGGAATTTCTTGCCTTCCTTCACAGGAATGCGGCAGGATTTTCCCCTGCCGATTGCCCTGCCTTGTTGCCAATCCCACTCACCCGCCTGCATCGCCCATTTCCTTCTAATCCTTAGCTGGAAAGCCTAGCCTGAGGCCGTGGCCCGGAACTTGCGTTGCCGTCACAGGGAGGCAATATGGTCAATGGCTTGTACACCGCCAGCCGCGGTATGATGAACATTCTTGCCAAGCAAGACTTGATGGCCAATAATTTGGCCAATGCCAGTACTACCGGCTTCAAAATCAGCCAACTGGCCACACGCTCCGATGTCAAAATTGATCGTAATGACGAATTTCAATTGCATCAAGATGAAAAACAAACCCTGAACGAGGAATACACTCAATTTACTCAGGGATCGTTTTTGCAAACCGAGCATTCCTTCGACGCGGCCATCGCCGGCCCGGGCTTTTTCAATGTGCAAACGCCAGAAGGCACGGCTTATACGCGCAATGGGAGTTTTACCCTCAATTTGGATAAACAATTGGTCACCCTGAATGGCCGGCGTGTACTCGATGACCTGGGTCAGCCCATCCGGATCGATGGTCGATCCGTGGCTATCCAAACCGATGGGGGCATTTTTGTCGATGGCGAACAGGTCGGCAAAATGGGCATTAGCGAATTCCAGGACAAGAGGCAATTAATTGGAAAAGGCGACGGCCTTTACCGCAATCTAGATCCGGTGAAAAACCCGCCTCAACCGTCTTCAACCTCGGAGTTGAAGCAAGGCTTTTTGGAATCATCCAATGTGGATACTGTCGGAGCCATGGTAGCCATGATTGCCTTGCATCGTAACTATGAAGCAGATCAAAAAGTGGTGACCAGTATCGATCAAACCTTGAATAAAGCGGTCAATGATGTTGGGCGGGTCTAATGCCAATCGCTTTGAATCCATGTTCGGTGAATAGGAAATAGGAGGGCGCATGCTTCGCAGTCTGTATACCGCAGCCACAGGAATGAAGTCTAATCAGCTTTATATCGACAACCTGTCCAATAACTTGTCCAATGTGAATACGACGGGTTTCAAAAAATCAAAACTCGAATTTCAGGATTTGCTTTACCAGACTCTGGTTGAGCCTGGTGGGAGCAATGCTGAGGGCGCTAAATCCCCGCAAGGATTGCAGGTCGGCTTAGGCGTTCGGAGTGCTGCCACCCAACGCATTTTTAGCCAAGGCAATATGCAGCAAACCGGCAATCCCCTGGATGTCGCCATTGCCGGCATCGGATTCTTGCAAGTGCAAATGCCCGGTGGTGAAATCGGGTATACCCGCGATGGAAGCTTAAAGGTTTCTTCCGACGGGACTCTGGTCTCCACCAATGGCTTTCCCATCGAGCCCATGGTGCAAATCCCCGCGGGGGTTAAAGAGGTTGCGATTGATGATTATGGCCACGTTTCCGTAACCATGTCGGACTCTGGGGCCAGCGAAGAAGTGGGTCAAATCGAATTGGCCAAATTCTTGAATCCTGCTGGCCTCAAATCCATCGGCGACAACCTTTATGTCGCCACTACCGCGAGCGGCGACGCCGAAGTGGATGTGCCAGGAAACAATGGGCTGGGTACCACCAAACAAGCCTACCTTGAGGCATCCAATGTTGAATTGGTCGAGGAAATGGTGTCGATGATTATCGCCCAACGTGCCTACGAAGTGTCTTCCAAAGCCATCCAAACTTCGGACAGCATGCTGCAAATTGCGAATCAGTTGAAGAGCTAATCATGCTTTTTCAATTCCATAAAATTCGTAGCATGGGCTTGGCTGGCCTTGCCTTGGTTGCCTTCGGTGGCCATGCGGACGCCCTTTGCCAGGCGACCTTTCGGCAACACTCCGAGATCGCTGGCCCGCGCGTGCATCTTTCTGACATTGCCGATTTGCAATGCCAGGAAGCTCCAGAATTATCCAACTTGGATTTGGGTGAGGCCGCCCATTTCGGGTTGACACGCCTGGTGGACATGGAGCGTTTGATCTCTG
>JAYUVP010000062.1:0-8932 GCA_043753995.1 Fibrobacterota bacterium | reverse complement strand
GTTCCTCCACTTTTTGCCGGGCAGAAACCGTATTATCGGTGAAAGCCGATTGGCGATAAAGGGCCATGGCCTGATCGGCTTCGCGATTCTGATAATAGGCGAAGGCTCCACCTCCCGCCATCAAAAGAAGCCCAGTGCCGGTCACATAGAAATGAAAGGATGATTTTTTTTCGAAGGATTCCGAGGCCATGGACGAGGGAGCCGCCAAATAGCCAATGAAAAGTGCGCAAACAAGGAATCGGAAAGCTATGAGAAAACGCATGAGTGATAATTAAATAGCACTTTTCAGGACATGGGTGGAGGTGAAATGATTAGAAACATTAACGCGGCATTTTCTTTCTCATCGATATTTTCTCTTGGGTGGATGGCTTTTCTTTTTTTTGCTTCTCCTAGTCCGGCCCAAGGTCATGTGCTTTTTTTAGGGGGCGGGGGAGCTACGGCGACGCACAATGCCGAGGCCATGAGCGCGGTGATGATGCCGTTGATGCGCAGTCAGGGCATGACAGTGGATTACAGAAGCAATGAAAGCATTTTGCAGGGCGACAGTTTAAGGCAATACGACGTCCTTTTCATTTACAATTCGAAAAAGGGTTCAGGTGGCGCAGGAGCCGACAAGAGCCCGGATTTGACCTCAGCCCAAGAAGAGGCCCTCCTGGCTTGGGTGAATGCGGGACATGCCGTCATTGCCGTGCACTCGGCCACTAGCAGTTATTTATCGAATCCGAAATACGCGCAATTATTGGGCGCCGAGTATTTAGCCCATGGCGAAGATTTACAATCCATCACGGTAACCTATCCAAATCATCCCGCCATGCAAGGCGTCAGCGCTCCTCCGGCTGCAGCGAATACAACCTATTGGGAGGAAGGCCGCACCCATCGATTTCTTCAGAAAGACACCCTGGTTTTGGCCGTATCGAATAGCAACCGCAATCCATGGACTTGGGTGCGCCCGCAGGGCAAGGGTTGGGTCTACTATACGAGTAGCGGCCACGATGCAAGGTGTTGGAATGACGCCAACTTTCAAAACCAAATGATTCAGGCCTTGAAGTGGGGCGTGAGCATGGCCGCCGTTTCGACCTTTAATATTTGGCGACGTGAAAAAATCTCAATTGCCAATTTTCACAGTGTTAGGTGGCCTTTGAGCGATTTGACCCTTTTAGGACGTCGCATCCCCCCTGAGCTAAGGGTAAAAACACTTTTTCATCCTTGATGAATACTTGACTGGACCTTGTTTCGCTTGTGATTTGACCTCTTTGAACCACCTGTACCAAACTCGATTCTAAGTCTCATGTCAAGGCTTGGGATTTGGATTAAGGTGTTTCTTATGCGGGTTAGAAAAAGCATTCAAGTGGGGCGATGGGGTTACAGGCAGGCTTTGGTGCTTGTCCTCGGTATTGCTTCAGGCGCTTGGAGCCATGGACTCATGGTTACACCCCCTTCGCGTATGTGGTATTGCGGGGTTGCCACCAAGCCCAATGAAACCAATGCCGGCACAGCAAAATACCCTGAATGCAAGGATGCTTTCGCCGTCAATCCAGATGCGGCATACAATTACATGGCTGTAGTGACCCATACCTTGGGGAGATCCTTTTTGAATCCGCTCCCAAAGAATGTCTGCGGTTTCGATGGCGAATTTTGGAAAGGCGCTAAGACGCCTTGGGATGCGGCCATGGAATGGCCCACCACGCCCGCCACCGCCGGACCACTCGCCATTACTTGGGATGTCACGCTCGGCCCGCATTTCGACGATACGCAAGATTTTCGCTATTGGATTACCAAGCCGGGATTTGTGTTTTCGCCCACCAAGGAATTGACCTGGGATGACTTTGAAACCGAAGCCTTTTGCGTTTTGAACTATGTCGACACCAAACCCTTTGATAATCCCAATGTGATACCGGATAAAACGAAAAGCACCTTCGCCACCCAATGCCAATTGCCTGCGCGCACCGGCCATCATGTTATTTATGGCGAGTGGGGGCGCACCCCGCCAACCCTAGAACGATTTCACGGCTGCATTGACCTAGTCTTCAACTCTTCACCCATTATTTCCGGGCCACTGCCTCGGGGCGGCAAATTGGATGGGATGCCAACCCAAAAAGTCGACGTCCTAGGACGATCCAATCAAAAAAGCACTCGCAAGTTTTGGATACTCCGACCTTGAGCTGGACCCTGGCGGTATTTTTTTTGGCATGCCGCATGCCGCTTTCCTTGCTTGCCTTCGTTTGGGTGGGCCTCGCCACACCAACGAATGCCGATGGCCTTATGGAAAGCCCGCCTGCACGCAATTGGTTCTGCGGTTTCACCACCAAGCCCGATCATATCGTTACGAATACGGCACAATATCCGGTTTGCGCCTCTGCTTTTTCCGTCAATTCCCAGGCAGGTTACAATTTCATGACCGTGGTGACGCATTCACAAGGCCGCGTCAATACTACGCCCCTGCCGGCCCATGTTTGCAGCTTTGATAGTGAAACTTGGAAGGGCGCTCAAACCCCTTGGGATGTGCCTATGGACTGGCCTACCACCCCGATGAATTCCGGCCAGCAAACCATCACCTGGAATGCCTCCTGGGGGGCGCACTATGACGATACGCGCGATTTCAGCTATTGGATTACCAAGCCAGGATTCGTGTTTTCGCCTGCCAAGGAGTTGACTTGGAATGATTTTGAAAGTGAGCCCTTTTGCATGGAGCTTTACGACGACAAAAACCCCACCGGCAATCCCGATGTGATCGTGGACAAAACCAAGATCAAATTCTCGACCCGTTGCGAAGTGCCAACCCGCAGCGGACATCATGTGATCTACGGCGAATGGGGAAGAACGGAGTCGACATGGCAACGCTTTCATGGCTGCATTGATGCGCAATTCAGCACCGCGGCTGCGCAACCGAAGCGAATGTCCAAGCTGCGCTCCTCGGTCGCCAAGCCTTCCGCGGACTACCTGGGCAGAATGGGCAGAACACCAAGTCGCAAGGTTGGGATGCCTTAGCTCAATCTTGGGACTTCGATTCATGAAACGACCGCAAAAGCGAATGAAATAGCGGATTTGTATTCGGCATAAACCTTGCCTTCTCGTTGACTCCGTCACCGAGCGGGAGGTTGCACTTGTCATTTCGTCTGGCTACCCTGAATGAATGGAAGTATTCGGTCCATGCCGATCCTACCGCCACCTTTTTTCAAACCCCGGCCTGGCACATTTTATCCAGTGCCTTTTGCGGTAGCCGACCTTGGCCTTTGCTTTGGCAGAAAAAAGGGCAAGTCGCCCTCTTGCCCTTTTCACGTCGTCATCACGGGCCCTTGGCGCATCTTTTCTCTCCCAACGGAACTTATTCTGCGCCATTAAGTCCACAAGCTTTGGAGCCCAGGACTTTACATAACTTGGCCCGAGACTTGGAAAGCCAATCCCTCGAATGGACGGGCTGCCCTTATAGCCACAATGCTCTGCATTTCGAGGAAAGCCAAGGCCGTTTAGCCACAAGCCATGCTTTTGCTTTGGAACCCGGTCCAATGCTAAATGAAGTCGGATCGAAGGAAATGCAAAGACGCTATCGTCGCGCCAGCGAATTGGGCATAGTGGCTCACCAAGGGCATAGCGACGGGGATTGGGAGGCCTATTATGATCTCTATCGGCTCACCTTCCATCGCTGGGGAACCAAGGCCAGGCGGCTTTATTCCTTACCCTGGTTTCAAAGCATGAAAAGGCAATTAGAAAGGCATTCGGGTTTTGAGATGTGGCTGGCGCGCCAACCTCAGGCGAATGCTCAAGTACGAAACCTGGCCGGTCTCATTGTCTTTCGCCACGGGAGCATAGCCTCGGCATGGCAAATGGTCACCGGCCCAGGGTTGGAAGATAAGGCGGGAATTCCGGTGGTTTTGCATGCCGCCATTCAATCCGCGCGAGCCGCGGGCTGCACGGTTTTTGATTTGGGGCCTTCGCCGGATTTACCTGGCGTGAGTCGCTTTAAAACCGGACTCGGCGCGTCAGAATTTTCGTATCAAGGCTTAAGGCATTTCTCGCGATTCTATCAGCTTTGCGCGTCCATCGGAAAGCGATTGCTATTCCGATAGAGCCGTGACTATAAACACCATTGGCTTTCGCATGGCACGCCGTCATTGTCTCCATCGATTTCGACATTGGGGCAATGTTTCACGTAATAGGTGGCTTCGGCGCAGGAAACCATTTGCCCACATGTGGTTTTGCCTTGGCAGGTGAAGGTTGTCGTATCGGTTTTGCCGGGATTTTTTGAGTCGCTGGTAACCTGAGCCGGTTCGCAATGGCTAAACAGGGAAAAGGCAACCATTGCTAACAAAATGGCCGACATGGCTTTGCCTATTGCGTTTCTAAAAGGCTTAAAGCGGGAGGAAGGCATAGAGTGATTTTCTCATCTATTCCGAATGGGTTTCCAGAACTTTAACCTAGGCTCAGTAAACAATGGGTGGGGGAGACGAGGCCGACTTGACTCAGAAACATCGCGGGCCGAGGCGCGGGGGCGGGCTCGCCCCCGCTATCGAAACCGATTTTTAGAGTTGCCCTTAAACAAAAAAACGAAGGCCCGAAGACCTTCGTTTTTGATTTGTGATAAATTTGGCGATTAAGCCGAGAATGTGGTTTTGCCGGTGGAGCGCAAGTCGTCGCAAGCGGCTTTGATGCGGGCGGCCATGCCTTTTTCGCCGGCCTTCAAATAAGCGCGAGGATCATAAACCTTCTTATTGCCGACTTCGCCTTCGACCTTGAGAACGCCGTCATAGTTCTTGAACATGTGGTCAACAATCGGGCGAGTAAAAGCATACTGGGTGTCGGTGTCGATATTCATTTTGACCACACCGTATTCGAGGGTCTCGTGAATTTCGGAAAGCTCGGAGCCCGAACCGCCATGAAAGACGAGGTCGAAACGAGCGCCGTGTTTTTTGGCGAGGGCGGCTTGTCCGTCACGCAAAATGGTGGGCTTGAGCTTGACATTGCCGGGCTTGTAAACGCCATGCACATTGCCGAAAGTGGCGGCGAACATATAACGCGAACCCTTGATCGACGACAAAGCTTCGTAGACACCGATCATGTCTTCGGGAGTCGTGAAAAGCTTTTCTGCGGGAGCGTCTTCATGACTCACGCCGTCTTCTTCACCGCCGACCACGCCGGCTTCGACTTCGAGAATGATTTGATTGACAGCGCAAAGCTTCATCAAGTCAATGGCAATGGCCATGTTCTTGTCGAGGGGCAATTCGGAGCCATCATACATGTGGCTGTTGAAAAGATTGGTCTGGCCAGCGGCGCGGCGGCGGGCGGTTTCGGCGATGAGGGGCTTGAGGAAGGAATCGACCTTGCCGGGCTGGCAATGATCGGTGTGCAGGGCAATATTGACATTGTATTTGGCAGCCATCAAATGCACGTGATTGGCAATCGAAATGGCTCCGATCACCATGTCTTTGATGCCTTGGCCCGAAGCATGTTGGCCGCCGCCAGTGGAAACTTGAATGATGCCATCGGACTTGGCGTCGGCGAAGCCGAGCAAGGCCGCATTGGCGGTTTCCATCGAGGAAACATTGATGGCGGGATAGGCGTATTTGCCCTTATTCGCTGCATCGAGCATCTTGGTATAGGTATCGTAATTGACAACAGGCATGGTCCCGCTCCTTGAGGGGTTGGATGAAGTCTGGGCGACCGCGGCGACGGGTAAGGTCGGCCGTATCGGCTACAGAGGCGGTAAATCTAACTTTTGCGTCATGGAAACCCACCCGGCCGGGGCAGGGGAGACTTCCCCGACCCAAGTCGGTGAGGGCGCTTTACCCCGTTTTTTCTCGGTCACCCAATACAATCGCAGCATAGAACGCCTTGTAAAGCGTGAAGTGCCCAAGGTTTGGGTGCAAGGCACAATAACCCAATTGAATGTGCGCGGTCGCGTGGCCTATATGACCTTGGCCGAATTCGAAACCGACGATGCCAAACCCAAGGCGACGATAGATGTCTTCCTGTGGAGCGCGGAGTTGGATGGCTTCAATGCACGCTTCGCCAAATTACCCACGCCCTTTGGCCTCAAGGTCATGCTCAAGGTGGCCTTTCAGGTGGAGCCGGGCTTTTATGTGCCAAATGGGCGCTTTCAGCCGCATGTCACCGATGTTGATCCGCGTTTCACTTTGGGAGAGTTGGCCTTAACCCGGCAAAAGATTCTGGCGGCCTTGCGCCGCGATGGCTTATTGACACGCAATAAGGAATTGCCATTGGCCGAATGTCCATTGCGCATTGGCCTTATTACCGCTCAGGGATCGGCGGCCTATCAAGACTTCACCACCGTGCTTTTGAATTCGGGCTTCGGCTTTGAAATGCTTTTTGTCGGCGCACGCATGCAAGGAGACAATACCGAAACCTCGGTGGTCTCAGCACTACGTCGCCTGGAGGCTCTGAAGCCCGACTGCATTTGCCTGGTGCGTGGCGGAGGGGCGCGCACGGACTTGGTTTATTTCGACAGCGAAGCCATTTGCCGCGCCATCGCGACTTGCGCCGTGCCCGTGCTCACGGGGATAGGCCATGAAATCGACCGGTCCTTGGCCGATGAGGTGGCGCATGCCGATCTCATCACGCCCACCGACTGCGCCAAATTTTTGGAAGAGCGTTTGCAAGAGGTGTATGGTGCCCTGGCCGAGAAAAGGCGTGAAGTGATTCGCGCTTGGCAGGCAAACCTGCAACAGGCCTCGCTACTTTTGGCGGATTCGGCTCAAACCCTGAATCAAGCTTTCGCGACAGCGCAATTGCGTGAACGTGAAAAAGCCTTTGCCATAGTGACGCGCATGCGTCAGGCTTTGCGCTATCACATGGAAGAAGCCCATTTGCATTTGCAGCGCAATGCCGTGGGCTTGCGGCGCGGTCCAGTGAAGTTGCTCACCGCCTCGCGCTGGAAATTACGGCATCGCGGCCAGCAATTGCGCGGCGCTTGGGCCCAGCAGAGAGGCGTCATGGCCCAAGCCCTGGGTTCTCGGCACCAAAAGGTGATGACGATTTGGCCTATGCGCCTGGTTCGTTGCCAAGAGGAATTAAGACGCAGCGGCAAAACCCTGGCGGGTACCATGCGCCTGGCCTGGAAGCATGCTGCCGAAAGCCTGGAAATGAAATCGCGATGGCTTAGAACCACTGATCCGGCCTTCGTTTTGCGATTGGGCTATGCCTTAATTCGCGATGCCAAGGGAGCGGCGGTGTCGCGCTCGGATCAAGTCAAGACGGGCAGTCTTTTGACCTTGGAATGGCAAGACGGCCAAGCGCAGGCCGAAGTGAAGCAAGTGAAAAATATCAAGGCGAAGAAAAACCCCGAGGAGGCCGCGTGAGCGGAGACAAGCTGGAAAAATTGGGCTATGGCGAGGCCATGGAGCGCCTAGACACCATACTCGAAGACATAGACGCCGGGCGACTGGCCATCGACGTGATGGCCGAGCGGGTTTTAGAAGCCGCGCAATTGCTAAAGCGTTGCAAAGGCATTTTGACCGGCACCGAGGCCAAGGTGAAAGACGTCTTGGCCGAACTGGAAAAAGAATTCGGCGAGGAAGATCAGCCTTTCTGATTTGCAATCCATCATGGACAAACGCGACCGTCAAGTAGCCGAAATTTTCGGCCTGCCTTATAGGCTCTATCGTGAGCTAAAGGAAAACAACTATCGCTGGCGCGTTTTGGCCCCGGCCTCTTTGCAAGTGATCGAAAACGCTATAGAAGGTCATTGGTCGGTGGAAAAAACCGCCGAGTGGCTGGACGGGCAGCCGCAGGAAGCGGCGCAATGCCTGAGGAGATATCGCATGTCCGAGGCCCTGGAAAGCGGCGCCAATGCCGCCGAACGCATTACCAAGGCCATCGCGTCTTGGCTGTCTCAATTCGAAGATCTTTCCAAGCCCCAGCGCGAGGCGCTAACCAAGGACTTGGCTCTCACCTTGGGGAATCAATTGGATTGGGCCGCACAACAGGGCCATACCCTGTCGCAAGTGGCGGAGCAGTTGGAGCCCAAGGATTCCTTTGATAGCTCAAAAGATCCTTTCACGCGTGACACGGATATTAAAGCAAAACTTAAAGACGAACCCCCGCCGCGCTGGGGACCCATGTGGAAGGATTGAAATCACTGCAAAGGATCTTTGACTCTTAAAAAAAACCGATGCTAGAATAGCCTCCGTCATGCTCGGGGGAAAACAGCGGCATTCGTCCGCCAACAGAAAACAGGTCGCGTTCTTTGCGGCCATGGCCCTCGGGCTGTCCACGCTTGCTTTATCGCTTACGTATTGCAGCAAGAAAACGCCTCCGCCTCCTCCGCCCTTATCTACACCGGAGTTACCCAAGGCCATTCTGCCACCGCCGGCTCCGGTAGAGACTGTGGCAACGCCCCTCCCGACGCCCGCGCCTGAAATCGTCAACACTAAACCCAAGGCCTGGCTCAAGGTCAAGCCCGATACCTTGGCCTTTATCGGTCATCTCTGGTCCTTCACCCCCAAGGTTGCGACCTGGCCCCAAGTGCAAATCGAATTGAAAATCGGCCCGCCCGGCATGGGTTTAGAGGACGGGCAATTGCGGTATTTGCCAAAAGCTCCGGGACGCCAACTGGTGCGTTTGCAATTGCATCGCGTAGGCAAAACTGGCGTTGGCGACAGTGCTCCCGGGATACCCGTGGCCTTTTATCTCAATGCCGTGACACCTTTGCAATTGAAAGTCAGCGGGCCGGAAAAACCCGTTTTGGTCGGCGAACCCTGTTCCTTGCATGTGCATGTCGATAAGGCCGCGCATTTACCCTGGCCGGTGGAAGTCCAGGTGTTTCGCGGGTCACCCGAAAAAAGCGACACGGTTTTAGCCATTACTTCTTCGAATGCCTTATTGATATGGGACTGGCCAAATGCAGGCCAGCAAAGCGTTCGTTTCGTGGCCTTGGCCGAGGGTCATCGTGAAGACAGCGCCACCCTCGCAATCACCC
>JAYUVP010000061.1:0-23826 GCA_043753995.1 Fibrobacterota bacterium | reverse complement strand
CATTACTCCAACACTCATTATCGAATTGAAGGATGGCAACCCTTCACCCATATTGTCACCCATTATATTGCAGTATGATATTTTTATCACATAGGGTATCACCCCCTTGCCAATTTATTATTTAATGATATTCGTTACATTTTTAATTTTCGCGCTTATTTCCGCACCCTTTCATCAGTTTGATGAGTTGTCATCGCAACATTTAAATGTATGCTTCAAGCTTTTCAGAAGCTAAATCCCTAAAAATATCACATTGGGATAGATTCCGAAATAATTCTCACAGGGGGAAATATGAAATTGTCGACGTCACTTATTTTGATTTCTGCAGCCATGGCCTCGGCGCAGCAAATGCAATTGACGACGCGAATTCTCGCAAGAAACCTGGCTGACCCCATGAAAATGGCGATTGCTAAGGACGGCAAGGTATTCATCACCGAGCGCAATGGTAACCTGAAGCTTTTTGATCCGACGAGCAACAGTATCCTATTGGTGAATAAGTTTTCGGTAAGGTGGTTCCCGGATGCCCGCGCTGAAGGCGGATTGCTTGGGGTCGCACTCGACCCTGCACATGCAACGAATAAACGAGTCTATCTCTATTACTCCCAAACCGTAGACACGGCATCCGCAGTTCGAGTTGTCGCAAGATACACGCAGAAAAACGACGGGTCCTTGGATACGACTTCCAAAAAAGTGATCCTATCCTTTCCCTATCCCACCTTTGATGCCCACCATCCCGGGGCCGATCTTGTTTTTGATTCCAGCGGAAATCTTTATATCGGTTCAGGCGACGACACCTTTAATGATGGATCGGATGGATATTCGCCCACGGACGAGAGGCCGAATCGCGTGCATTATGACGCGCAAAAATCTTCTGCGAATACAAAAAGCTTATCCGGAAAAATTCTCCGTATACATCCGGAGGACAATGGCACCTATACCATTCCATCTGGGAATCTGTTCACGGACACCACCAAGGGCCGAGGCGAGATTTATATCATGGGCTGCCGCAATCCCTTTTCTCTGTCCATTGATCCGAAAAACAATTGGTTGTATTGGGGCGAACCTGGCCCTAATTCCTCTACCAGCAGCGCCACCCGAGGTCCTCGCGGGTATGATGAAGTGAACCTCGCGAAGACGCCCGGCAATTATGGCTGGCCCTATTTCAATGGTCCGAATTATGCCTATACCAAGTACAACTTTACAGACAGCACGGTCGGCCCGAAATGGGATTCCTTAAAACCCGTCAATAAATCTCCGAACCATACCGGTCTCGATACTTTGCCACCGGCAAAGGGCGCCTTGATTTGGTATTCCTACAACAATAATCGCGAACAGGTGCCGGAATATTCTCGTGAACCCTATTGGCCAGAATTCGGTCAAGGCCGATCCAATGCCGTAATCGTCGGCCCGGTATATCGGTATGACACCACCTTGGTTTCCTCGCGCAAACTCCCGGCCTCTTTTGACAGCACCCTTTTCGTTGCCGATTGGGGACGCAGTTTTATCAAGGCAGTTAAGCTCGATGGCACTGGAAATCCCTTGCGCGTCGACCCTTTCAAGGATCCAGGCTTGGAAGAACCCCTGGTCGAATTGGACTCCAGTGGAAATTTCTTGCGCTTCTACTTTGCCGCCAGCCCTATCAACAATGCCATGGACATGAGCCTTGGCCCGGATGGTGCCTTATATATTTTGGCTTGGGGTGAATGGAATTACCCTCACAATTCCAATAATGGCATGTTGCTGCGCCTGGAAATGGCCACGCCGACATCCACCTTTGACAATTCTTTTTACCATCGCAAAGTGCTTCGCAGGGCCGATTTGATTGCCAATTTCGGAAAGCCCCAGACCTTGGAATTGCCGAAAGGGGTAAGAGGGTTCGAGCTTTATTCCATGATTGGATCCAAGGTGTGGTCTTATTCAAGATCTTCGGCCAGCACCTTGCATAGCGTGAATTTGCCGGCTTCCCTACCCTACGGAATTCTCAAAGTCCGATTACTGGAATAATTCACCCGGATTTTTTGGCTTGGGTGGAGTGATATCCACCTAAGCCTTTCCACTTTGCACCCTGCGTTTTGCACCTGAGAACCCTCCATGAAATCACTTGCATGCATTTCCCTGATTTATTTTGGGTCTCTGTTTTCGCCCACGCCAATCGCATCGCCTCATCGAATGGCTGCGGATTCCGCATTCGTTTTTTTCAATGCTCTTGATTCCGCCGCCATTCCCAAGAAAATTTCTCAAACCGGGATTTTCCGAGACATTCTAGCAAAGACGGTCAATGCGGGAATCACCCGCTTCGAAATCAATTCGGCACTTTGGAGCGATGGCGCCTTTAAAATCCGATATTTCATTTTGCCCGAGGATTCCCAAATAACTTACCGTGATGACTCCGCCTACTCTTTTCCTAAGGGCACGGTTTTGGTGAAAAACTTCCTTATCGACACGATTCAAGGTGAGGCGACCTCACGCATCTATCTCGAAACGCGTTTGCTCATCAAACAAAATTCGGATGATTCCGCCACGGTATGGTATGGATTCTCCTACCGATGGAATCGCGATCAAATGGATGCGGAATTGGTGAATCCATTATTAGGAATGGAAACTTCAATCACTACCTATTCCCCGAATAGGCAACCGGTGCAAAAAAAATGGTCCTTTCCCTCCCAAGCCGCATGTTGGCGCTGCCATATGTCCGGGGGAAGGCAAGTCTTAGGGTTTTACACTGCCGAATTAAATCGTCCGTCTTTCGCCCAACCCAATATCAACCAATTGCAAGCCTTTGTCTCCGCCGGGGTTTTTCGTGGCAATAGCTTTCCGGATTTCAGCCAATCCCATCGGTGGGCCGCTCTCTCGGACACCACTCAATCTCTCGAAAGGCGAGCGCGTTCCTATCTGGCAGTGAATTGCTCCTTTTGCCATAGTGCGGAGGGCCGGCGGGTGATAGGCACGGTCTTGAGCGCGGTCCAGGATTTCGATTATTTCAAAACTGGAACGCCGATCAATTATTTAAATCAAGCCGCCAAATTCGATTATGGCATTCCCAATTCATTGCTTCTTTATGGCGGGAATACTGATAAATCCATCATTCACTACCGCATGAAAGATCGAGGCCTGGACAAAATGCCTCCGTTGGCTACGGCGGAACCAGATACCCTGGCTTTAAGAGTGGTTTCCGAATGGATTTCAACCTTACCCTCACCCGCCAATGTCGGTATTTTGAATCGGGAAATATCCGTCGGGCATCGAGGAGAGGTGCAACTCATGAATGGACAAGGCCAAAAGGTGACGATTAAAACAAATGGAATGGGGCAATATCGATTGCCCACCGACCTTGTGCCTGGGATTTATTTTCTAAAAGTACCCGGGGCGGCAGTAGCCATCCTACTGCCCTATTTCCCCTAAACGAACATACAAGCCAAAGGTCTATGCCCGAACCGGGCCCGTGTATAAATAATTGGGCCGTACAATAGCCGTACCCTTGCCGTTACGGGCTTCGGTGCGCTCCCAGACGATTTGCGCGGAAATACCCACACAACGCGCCAAGCCGAAAAGCACGGTATAATAATTTTCATCGGTAAGGCCGCTGGCATTCAATAAGCAACCCGAAACGGCATCGACATTGGGATGAGGGTCACTCACCTTGCCGCGCTTTTTCAAAGCTTCGCTGCCCACGGTTCGCAAGGTAAGAGCCAATCGGAATAGGCGGTCATTGGCTGCCAATTTTTCCCCGAGGGCGAATTGCACGGTTGCGCGAGGATCTTCTACGCGCAAGACGGCATGGCCGAAACCATAAAGCACGCCGCCCTTGTTCAATAAATTCTCGACATATTCGGAGACCTGGGCCATATTGGTCGGGTCTTGAATATCCTGGCTGACGGCCTTCAAAAAGCGCAGGCATTCTTGATTGGCCATACCGTGAAGCGGACCAGCAAGCGCCCCCATGGCACCCGTTAGCGATCCAAATAAGTCTTCGTGTCCCGAGGCAATGGCCTTGCCCACAAAGGTGCTCAAATTACCGCCACCATGATCCATGTGCAGAATGTGGAAAACACGCAAGACCCGAGTCAATTCTGGCCCAGCCGCAGGGGCGCCGAGCATGTGCACGAAATTCTCGATGAGTCCGAGCTCGGGTTTGCTGGCTATGGGCTCGCCCCATCCCGAACGAATGCGGAAAATGGCCGCTACAGCCTCGGGCAATTGAGCAATCACGGCCAAGCAATCTTTGCGATAATCACCCGTCCCGCTATACATGCCCATGAGGACCAAAGCCACCATGAGCCATTTCATGGGATGGCCGGTACGGGGCAGGAGGCGAAGCTTTTCTATCACACCGGGATGCAAATGACTATTCGCGATGAGTTCTTGTTTGAAGGCGGACAATTGCGCGGCATCGGGCAAGCTCTTGTTGAGCAAGAGGTAAATCACCTCTTCGGGTTGCTTGTCTGCCAAATCGGCAATGAGATAACCGCCATAAGACAAACCTTTATAGGTATCGACGTCACTAATTGGACATGTACCCACCGGAAACCCCCGTAGGCCAGTATCGAGATGGTCACGGGTAATCGAAAAGAGGACGTCTTGGTTAGCCATCATGAGCTCCAGCAGAGTATGAGTTGGGTTGTTCTATCCGTTGCGGCTGGATTCAGATATTATCGGCGACGCGTTTGCCGAATTCCGAGCACTTGATTTCAGTGGCGCCTTCCATGAGACGCGCGAAATCATAGGTGACCGTCTTCTGGCCAATGGTTTTTTCCAAGGCTTTGACAATGGCCTCGGCAGCTTCAATCCATCCTAAATGTTCGAGCATCATCACGCCCGAAAGCAAAACCGATCCAGGATTCACGCGATCGAGATTGGCATACTTGGGTGCGGTGCCGTGGGTGGCTTCGAAAATCGCATGGCCGGTCAGGTAATTCACGTTGCCACCGGGGGCAATTCCGATGCCGCCAACTTGGGCCGCAAGTGCGTCAGAGAGATAGTCGCCATTCAGGTTCAAAGTGGCGATCACGTCGAAATCCTCGGGACGAGTCAAAATTTGCTGCAGGGTAATGTCGGCAATGGCGTCCTTGATGACGATGCCCGCGCCACGCTTGCCCTCGGGAATCTTGCACCAGGGACCCCCGTCTATTTCCACGGCACCGAAAATCTCTTTGGCGACCTGATAACCCCAGTCGCGGAAAGCACCTTCGGTGTATTTCATGATATTGCCCTTATGCACCAGAGTCACACTCTTACGATTGTGCTTGATGGCATATTCGAGGGCGCTATGCACCAGACGTTCGGTGCCCAAATAACTTACGGGCTTGATGCCCACGCCGACTTCGAGAGCAACATTGCGTTTGGGCGCGCCGACGGTTTCGAGCAGCTTCTGCCATTCTTGGCCAGACTTTTCGGTGCCGAAGCGGATCTTGGCGAAATCCTTGGGGAATTCTTTTTCGATAAAGGCCAAGACTTTGGCGGCCTCTGGGCTGCCAGCCGACCATTCGATACCCGCATAAATGTCTTCGGTATTCTCACGGAAAATCACCATTTCGACTTTTTCCGGATGCTTCACCGGTGAAGGGACGCCTTGAAACCAACGTACCGGGCGCAAGCAAACATAGAGGTCGAGAATTTGACGCAAAGCCACATTGAGGGAACGAATACCCTTGCCTACCGGGGTCGTCAAAGGGCCTTTGATGCCAACCAAATAGGTCTTAAAGGCATCGAGGGTTTCATCGGGAAGCCACACTCCCGGACCATAAACCTGAGTCGATTTCTCTCCCGCATAAACTTCCATCCAGGCGATTTTGCGTTTGCCGCCATAGACCTTGCGCACGGCTTCGTCCATGGTGTAAACGGCCGATTTCCAAATGTCAGGACCCGTGCCATCCCCTTCGATGAAAGGAATAATGGGGTGATCAGGAACCTTCAGGACGCCATTCGGTCCAATTTCAATGCGTTCGCCGGTGGATGGAATTTTGACGTGGTGGTATGCCATGAAGTTGCCTCAAGGTCAAATCGGTAGGATTGCCGTTTCAGATCGGAGTGACCAAGGAATCGGCCTAAAAAACAGAATATAGCACCCTTGCCGGTAACTATTTGGGGGTATATGCGCGTCTAATCCGCATGATAAGACCCGTAAGGCCAGGATACCGGACTTTATGGGAACGGGCCTGCCTTTTTCTGGCTTTATCCCTGGGAGCCAGTCTATCGGAAGCCCAGGAAACCTTATTGAACTCCTCTTTTTTAGCCCGGGAATCACTCGCGAGGGAAAATACTTTCGACGATACCCCCTTCACTTTGAATACCAAACGCCTCATTTCAAAAAAAGATTATGCCGTGGGAAGTATGCTTGGCCTGGCATTCACCGTGCTTCCCATTGGGCTGGGAATGGCGCTGAGTACGGATCGCGAGCCCAACAAAGTCAATGGCTTGGGCGTCCTCCTTGTCCTGACCGGCTTGACACTCGGACCCTCGGCGATTCAAGCCTACAATGGGTATGGCGGACATGCCTTAGCAGCGGCGGCATTGCGATTTGCCGGGGAAGCCCTGGTCGTGGCTTTTCTGATTGCGAACATGTCCAATGCTCCTTGCGACATAGGGAACGAAGGAAATTGCGGAGGCGGGAGCCCGTGGCCAGGGATGTGGGTTGGCTCCGTGGTTTATGCCAGCGGCGTGGCCTATAGCCTGATTCAACCGGCATTGCATATTCGCCGGGGGCATACCAGCACCGATTTACCCCTGCATCTCCTTCCACGCCTGGCGATTTCGCCCCAGGGCCATGCCCAATATGGCTTGGTGGCAGGGCTTTCGTTTTAAAGTACCCGCTCCTATGTAACATAAACGTTACTCCCGACCGGTGGAACGAATCGCGGCCATAAAACGAGTTGGGAGGTTTCGGCTTCAGCTTTCCGTGAGAAAGCCTTCGCGTAATTGGAAGAAAAAAGCGGCGCCTTGGCCCAGAGTGCTTTCGGCCCATATTTGGCCTCCATGCCGCGCAATGATGCGCTGTACCGTGGCCAGGCCAATGCCGGTGCCCGGAAATTCCGCTCCGGAATGCAAGCGCTGAAAAGCTCCGAAGAGCTTATTGGCATAAGCCATGTCGAAACCCGCGCCATTGTCTCGAATGCAGAAAACCCGATCGCGGCCTTTGCGCGTCGAAGTGAAAGTGATGCGGGCGTCGGGTCGCTTTTGGGTGAATTTCCAAGCATTGCCCAGCAGGTTTTCGAGGACAATGCGCATGAGCCCGGGATCGCCTTCGATGGTCATTCCCTCTTGTATGGAAACGCCCACCTTTCTGTCGGGATTGGCTTCGGCGAGGTCGGCAGCGGTTTGGCGGGCGATGTCCGTCAATGGAACGGGGCTGCGCGACATTTCCTGGCGCATGACCTTGGACAGGGAAAGCAAGTCGTCGATGAGTTGGGCCATCCGCTGACAGCCGGTACGCACGCGCGCCAAATAACCTTGCGCCTTTTCGTCGAGCCGATCGCGATATTCGGCCAGCAGGATTTGGGTGAAGGCGTCGATGGAACGGAGCGGGGCGCGCAAGTCATGCGACACGGAATAAGAAAAAGCCTCCAACTCTTTATTGCTTCGCTTGAGTTCCGCCGTCAGTTGCGCCTCTTCGGTCAAGGCATGCATGTTACGCGTCATTCGATGAATGAGAAGCGATGCCAAAACAAAAGCCAAGGTCATGATACCGAGGCTGAGCCCAATATTGCTCCAGAGTATGCCGCGAAGCTCTTGCCGTACGCGCGCTTCGGAGAGCCCCAGCCTGGCGAAGCCCAGCAATTCTCCATGCGCCTTGTCGCTCGAAGAATAGCGGATGGGCAGGGTGATGTCCCACCAGGCATTTCTCCCACGGGCGGTGAATCGTTGCCGGCTCACGCTGGACAAGCCCGCGACGGCGGCAGGCACGAGAAAATCAGGCGAGGGCAATTTGGCCAGCAGGGTTTTGCCATCCGGCCCCAATAAGTCGGCATACACCACGTCGGGTTCTTCCAAAAAGCCATGGGCGAGTAAACCCATGGCCGCCGAGTCGTCCAGAACCATGGGCACCAGGACGGTTCTGGCCATGGAGCGCGTCAGGGCTTCTCCCCTGAGGATTAAGGCGCTCTCGGATTGCGCTTTCTGTTTATAAGTGGAGACCAAGGTCAGCACCACGCCGACCAGAGTGCCCGCGCCCATCAGCACGGCGAGTATACTGCGGCTGAAGCGCGACCAGGGCCGAATATCCATTGCCAAAGGCGTTGCGGACATGGTTAGCAAGAGGTCTCAAGGGCCTCCGACCTCCTGGGCGTTCAGGCCTGCCGGGAGGGACAAATTCCATTTATCGCTCAGGCGACGATTGAGGAGCAATGCCCCGCCCAGTCCCGAAATTTGCTGGATGCGCTGGTCTTCAGGAAGGCCGTCGCTAAGCAGTTTTCCCAAGGCTATTGCCGCAGCTTGCGCGACTTTTTGCGGATCGGCTTGAACGCAAAACAGCGCGCCATCGGCGACTAATTCGGGCACGGGGGAGAATAAAGGTTTTTTCAGCGGTAGGCTGACTTGCAGGAGGTATTCAAAAGCCAGCCCTTGAGTCAAAAGGGGATCGCCCGCTATCCAAAGCAAATCGCTGCGCGAAACGAGTCGGCGTACGGCCGGCCCGACGTCTTTCCGCGATGTCACCAATTCATCCAGGGATTCGGCCCCATTGGCACGGATGGCGGCCTTCATTTTTTCCATCAATTTTTCATAGCCGGGCGAATAGAGCAAGCCAATGGTTTTGAGTTCGGGCAAGAGCAATTTGGCTACTCGGAGGTTTTGTTCGAAGGAATAGGCCAGCACGCCTGCTACGCGCTGCTGGCTGAGAAAGTCGCCGCGCAAGGTGGCGGCATTCACGAAAAAAGTGGGCAAATTGTCGAGTTCGTCGGCAATGACTTGGGTGGCCGGATCGCCGATGGGTATCACCCAATCGCCGGTCGAGACCTGGGCTAAAAAACGTCCCTTGGCCACAGGATTGAAGCGCTCGGACTCCCCCAGGGTGTAGACTCGCAACTGATGTTCGGAGGCCAAACCCCTCTTGAGTATTTCGACTGTGGGAGCAGAAGCGCTTGGCGCCCCCGAAACCACGATGGAGAGTCGCGCCGAATCGGCCGCGACGCATGCCCAAACGACGATAAGGCCGGCGAAGCGGAAGGTGGGGGTGAAAAACTGGGCTCTTGAATCGATCATGGCGATGCGTTCAGAAGAGCAGTATCAGTCCAGTGGTCAATTGAGTGGAATTCAAATCAAGGCTTTCGTGCACACCGCCGGGGACAAAGGGAATGGAATAGACGAGGCGACTGGCTTCGGCTTTGACCTGGATATGTTCGCCTTCGTACCACACCACTCCCAGCTTGTAGCGGTCGATTTTTTCCTCGCCCAGCGACGCCGGGCCCAGGCCTTCTCCGCGCGCTATTTCGGCCCCGGCGAAAGCCATGATTTTCCGGGCTTCGCGTTTCAAGACGGCAGTGCTGGTTTCAAAAAAGACCGCTTTGGATTGCCAGCCCTTATCGCCGAAAAAGCGCTTCATGCCCTCGTCGCCTTCCACTTCGACGCCAAGCGCCTCGGTCAGGAATTGCCAGTCCCCGATCATCACTTCACCGAAAGCGCTGACATGCGTGAAATCAAATTGGCCTTCGCGATCCCAAGGGCCGCGTTTTGCCGACAGGCCCAGCTTGGCATTGCGCCGTGGCAAAAAAGAGACCATCCCTTTCGCGCCATAAGTGAATTCCTCATTCGAATTCGTCGCTCCCTGATTGCTGGCGACGCTGAGGCCATCGATGATGCCGAGCCCACCGCGAAACACCAGGGTGCCCGCCTGCGCGGGGCCATAGCCATTCACCGCGACCAGCGAGAGTTGCAAATCCATAGGTCTCGCAAGCCAGGTTTTGGCGACGATAAGGCCGAGGTCGGCGAAGGGAAGGCCGAGTACGGAGCTCTGAAAAACCGGCGGTGATAGAGGGATGCGCGAGAACGGATAGAAATAATTCTCGTTGTAAATACCTGCAGGCACGGTGACCTTACCCGCCTTCACTTCCCAAAGAGCCTCATTGTGATAATGCAAATAGGCGTATTGAATACGCATCTCACCCACCGTGGTGGCAATGCGCCGATAAGTGAAATCGATTAAAAAATCGAATCTTTCATTGAAGGACGTGGCGGCGAATAAGCCGAGATTATTGATGCTGAAGCTGCGCGTGGTTGTATGCCGCCGGTCGCGCGCCAGCAGGGCCAAGGCGGAATCCGATCCGGAAATTTCGAGCACCCCTTGGGGAGTAAAACGCAGTTCGCTGTAACCCGTGAAAACGACCTTGGCCATAGCGCCCGCCGCCAAGGCCAGAATCAAAATCGGAACGCGAAAGCGCGATGACGATTTAATAAGTCACCACCAGGCTGACGCTGATTTGCCGCGATTGAATGTCGAGGTCGGAAACGGATGCGCCTTCCTGCAAGGGTATGATGTATTGCAAGGCATTGAACTCGCCTTTGAGCCATAGGAAATCGCCGTACTTGAAAGTCAAGCCAGCATGGGCTTGCTGCACCTTTTCCTTGCCGCGAGCACCCGGCCCTTCGCCCTCGCCTCGATTGATTTCAGCCCCGAGGAAAAAAGTCAACTCGTCTTGTCCCCGCCGCCACAGGACCGCGCTTCCTTCGGTGAAGGCGCCCTGGGTTCCCCAATCTTTGGATCCGAAATAACCCAGCACGCCTTGATCGGCTTCGGTTTGAGTGCGCAAGCCCTCGGCCAAGAAACGAAATCGCCCCCTCGACCATTGCAAATAAGCATTGCCCATGGCAAAGGTATGGGCCCCGTCCCGGCTCCATGGCCCCCAATAGCCCGAAACGCCGATGGTCAAAGCGCGTTCGGCGAGCAGGGAAACGCCAAGGTTACCTCCGTAGGAGAACTCCTCGTTGCCATTGGTCGCCGTCACATTATTGGCCAAAACCAAGCCGTCACCCACACCGATGCCGGCACGGAACATGCTCCCCGAAGCCTTGGAAGGACCGTAACCGTTCACGCCGAAAAGCTTGAGGGATAAATCCATGGCCGGCCAGGACCAAGTCTTGCCGATCAAGCCGCCCAAATCGGCGATGGGCAGGCCCAAAATGGCGGTCTGATAAATCGGAGGTGTAATGGTGGGACGCAAAAAGGGGTAAAAATAATTTTCATTGTAGAGGCCGATGGGCAAGGTGATTTTGCCCAGTTTCAAGTCCCACGAGGCCCAAGGGCGATAATCGAGGTAAGCGTATTGAATGCGCGTCTCTTCGACCTTGGTGCCAATGCGACGATAAGTGAAATCAACCAGAAAGTCGGCTTGATCATTGAATGAGGTCGAGGCGAATAAGCCCAGGGCATCCCAGCCAAAAGTGCGGGAGGTGGTTTCCGTTTGCGTCACTTTCAAACGCTTGAGCGTCGAGTCGACGGCATCTAGTGTCGTCAGGGCCTGTGGAATGGCCCGAAAATCAGCATAACCGGTAAATACCACTTTGGCTTGAAGCGGTAAACTTGAGGAAATCGCCAATAAAAGGGTTGCGTAGCGCATTAGGCAGCTCCCAATCAGGGAATATCTTAGCCTTTAAGTCAAATGCGTGTCAACTTGGCAAAGCAGCTTTTGAAATTTGGAGATCCAGAGGACGACATTGCGCCATGGCAAGGCGGGCAGGAAATAGTCAAAACTGTATAAGAAAACAGTCAAATGCCGGAATCCTTTACAACCATGCCCGATATCCCCCCTCAAATTTCGTTTTTAGGGGATTTTCTTATGGCCTAAGGTTTGCGTCTGAACTTGGTCAAATGTCTGCTATCCATGCAGGATAGGGCAATAAATCAAACAGGGTAGGTTCACGTGGAAATCAAGAATTTCAAAAAAGCTGGTTACTTAATGTCCCTGGCCATTGCCATGGTGGTTCCCGTATCCACCGTCAATGCAGCCTTCATTTCCAGCGCTGGCGATGCCTCCTTGGCTGGCGCCAATGTGATTGACTTCACTGGCACGGCTCTGGGCTCGTATACCACCATCACGGTGGAAGATGTGACCTTCACCGCAGCAAACAACCACTTGCAAATTGACAACACCTACCAAGGTTACAATCAACAAGGTGTCTACCTGGACAACGGCACCTATGGCAATACTGGCTTCAGTTCGCTGCGCCTTGATTTCGCTGGCGGCACCGACGCTTTCGGCTTTACCTGGGGCATGGCTGAATCCTTCGCTACCTGGAGCTTGGCCGCCTATAACGCTTCCAATGTTCTGCTCGAAACCTATATCTTGCCTTCAACCGGTGGCAGCAGCGCAGGCGAGTTTTTCGGCATCAGCGCCGCCGGAACTTCCTATGCTACCCTTACTTGGAACGGTTCCTATGACTGGGTCGCCATTGATAACGTGACCTATACGCACGAAACCGCCGCCGCCGTACCCGAGCCCGGCACCTTGGCCCTCTTTGGCCTTGGCTTGGCTGGCCTTGCTTTCGGCATCAAGAGAAAAAAGACCGTTTAATTTTCATTTCTAAGACTTGATGAAAAGGGGCTCACTAGGGCCCCTTTTTTATTTGCGGAAAAGTGATTGTGCCAGGCAAATCTCTTACGCCAAGACCATGACGCGCAGGCGGTGCCCATCTAAATCCACGGCGGTGAAGGTATACCCGAAATCCATGTCCACGGGCTTTTGAATGATGGAATAACCGCGCCTGGCCCATTCCAAATGCAAGGCATCCAATTGGGCCTTCTCCTCCAAAGAGAAGCCCAATTCAGCGCAACCCGCGGCGACGAGTGGTTTGGGTTGGGTATCGGTCTTGGCCCATAGGCCGAGCATCATTCCGCCCTCCAAGGCGAACATGCCGAAGTTGGGGGATTGATCGACGGGCTGCCGTTCCAGAACTCCGGAATAGAATGTACAGCTTGCGGCGACATTATCGACATACAGGATGGTGATGCTGGGCTTGGGGGTCATGACATTGCCTTTATTTCTAAGCCGCAAAGTGCGACTCGATGAGCCGTCACTTACGGCTTGCTCAAAAGGTTAGGCATCGGGTATGCCAGAAACTGTCAGTAGCGTTCGCTTAAGGCTTTACAATCATCAAGCATTCCAATTTCCTGATTATTCAATCGCCGGCCGTTTCAATCCCTTCCTGTTTTCTCCAGGCTTCCATCAAGGCTTGACGTCGGCGCGGATAGCGCTCGGGCAAGGTTTCGAGTGACTGAATGCGATCGACTCGGAAATGGCGAAAGCCTCCTCTCCATTCGCACCATGCCACCACCATACGCACTTGTTCGAAATAGGCGAAGGCCATAGGCCAAATGATTCGCTGTGAAGAACGGTCCTGGCCATCGCGATAGTTTATCCGCATCTTGCTTTCTTTGCGAATGGCCTGGCGCATAGGCAAATCATGGTCCATAGCCTGGGGCCCGGGTATGGGTGCCACCATCACGGTGGAGGCATCTATTTCACTCCGCAAATTCGGTGGCAGCACAGAAATGATTTTCGCGAGGGCGCTGCGAGCCGAAGCTGACATTTCGGCATCGGTGCGCTCGACAACCCATTGCGCGCCCAGCGACAAAGCCTCAAGCTCATTTTCGGAAAACATGAGAGGGGGCAAGGTGAAGCCCGGCCTAAGGACATAGCCAAGTCCGGGTGCCCCATCGATGCGAGCCCCTTGGGATTGCAAGGTGATAATGTCACGGTAAAGGGAACGCTGGCTAATGCCGAGTTTGGCAGCCAGGGCTGCGCCCGTCACAGGATACCGGTGACGGCGGAGCATTTCTAAAAGCTCAAGTAAGCGGCTGGCCCGGGACATGCGCTAAATTTAGGCTAGCCCGGGGTATAAATCATTTTCGGTGGTTGATACGAAACCGCATGAGAATGAAGCGCGGCTCCTTTACCTAGGCACCAAGGACACAAAGAAATCGATGGTATGCCAATTATTGATATGCTGGATTTCGATCAGATGCTTTCCTACCGGCAGAGCAACCATCCCGGAAATATCTTCGGGTCCCGTAAGGACGGATCGTTTGTTGATATAGATGGCCGTCTGGGCATGGCTTTGCTTGATTCCGATATTGAGAACCGTAGGGACGGTAAATTCGAATGTCCCAATCCAATAACCAGCGAAATTATTGGCATCGAGTTTGTAAAGATCAGACCAGGAATATTTCATCCCGGGTGCGGCCGTGATCTCAGAATGGAGGACCGTATCCGGTTTTTTATCGCTGAAATAAAAGGCTTGGAACTTTCCGACCGGGATTATCGAATCGGAAGAAATGAAATGCGATTGCCAGGTCGCGGCGGTATCGCCACGGAATACGTCGCCAAGTAATCGCAGCTTGCTGCTATCAATCAGGGCCTGAGTCTGGTCTTTGATTTCCTTGTATTTGGCTTCATTCAAAATCACTTCGGGAAGACTCATGGAGGCCGGATTATAAGCACCGGTATAGCCCGTTAGGACTTTGGATTCATTCCCCAGAAAGGTGATCAATTTCTGGAAACCGGGATCGTCGCAATAGCCCACTTCGGGATGGCATTCCGGCAACAACTTATACGAAAAGGGAATCCCTTTAAGCGTGGTTACAAGCACCGAGGACCCCAGTCCCGTCACCGTGCTTTGCGGCTCATAGGAATCCACATAGACGGCTAGGACTTGGCCAGAATAAGCAGGGGTGATATTCCAATACACAGCCCTATAGGAGGAAAGGAAAAGGACCACGGGCTTATCACTTTTTTTCAGGACCACATTCAGGCTTGAATTGTTATTTCCACTCTCGTATGCCCCGGCATACCAGTATTCCACCCCCGTGATCGCCGTATCGATTGTTCCTGGAGGCGTCTCATCGCCGGTGGGCACAGTGGGTGTGAAGTGCATGGTGAACCCTACGGTATCCCAATCATTCTTGTATTCGATCTCGATGATATGGTCGCCTTTGGCGAAGGCGTGGGATAGGCTTCGGCTTACTCGACCGGAATAGATTTCGCGACTGTCGATCAGAATGCGAGCGAAAGCATTGCTCTGAGACAGGTCGATACGCCAGGTGGCTTTTTCCGGGAATTCGAATTTGCCTATCCAGTAGGCATTGAAACGTTTGGCGGAAATGCCCTGGGGACTGGCCTTGGAAAAACTCAAGTTGGGGAAGGGGACGCGCTCCGAGAAAGCCGTAATCGAGTTGGTGGAATCCTCGAAGTAAAAAGCTTTGAATTCATTCGAAGGGATTTCCGAGCTGTTTTTGATGAAAAGGGATTGCCATGTCCCGGTACCCTTGATTTCGACAATGTTTACGGTAGGGGTATTTTCGGCAGGAACGACGAGGGCGTCCTCAGCTGGGTCAGTATCGGTGTTGCACCCTTGGAATGACCCAAGACCCAGAACGAGGGCCAAGAAAGGAAGCCACCGCGAAACATGCTGCATGCTTTTGCTCCATTGGACGGAAATATGAAAAACAATATTACAGAGGCGCGTTAAACGTAAAGATAGTCAAAGCATCACAAGGGGTGATGAAGATCACGCATTGTGGTGAACTAGGGGATATTCCTGAGGGGGGCCATGAAGGCGCCCTCAGGATCGGCCCGATTCCGTTAAGGAACCTGGGTGACGGTTGTGGAACCTTCTTTAACTGTCCCACTCGCGTATCGGAAGCGGACCCGGAATTGTATACCGTCCAAGTCCGCGTTACCGACGCTGAAGTTCAGGCTAAAAGTCTGAAAGGTGTCTTGGCCGCTGAAATTCGAGAAAGTCAAATTTCGCTCGATAATAATTTCGGAGGGTAACGAAGCGCTCATCACGTCGATCCGGGCAACTTGGGTGGTGTCCACCCCAGTACCCACAATGGCAAGCTGGAAATCGACCCTGTAATTCGTGTTTTTTGGTAAAAGCACAAAAGGCCCGTAAGTCATGTGGTGATTAAATGCAATGGCTCCACTCGTAACCCAAATGTCTCCTACGGCGGCCCCATCCTGGTGATACATGGCCGCATCCGTCATTTTCCAAGTTTGGGTATACATCACGGGTGGAGTATAGGTGACAGGCAGGGTGATGGTGGTTTTTCGTCCTGATTTGTCATAGGCCACCAAGGTTAAAGACGTGGTACCACTATTGACGGTCAGGCCGGTTTTGCTCCAATTATTCTGGGCCGTCACCGTGGCAAAGCCATTCCCCGTTGCCGCCCCACTGATGACCACCGAATCGATGCCCGATCCGCCAGGATCTTGAACTGTCCCGTCCAGGGTGAAAGAAGCCGAGGCCAAGGTGCGTGGGTTAGCGCCGGTTAGGGTGAATTGCGGAGCGTTCAGATCAATGAAGATAGCGGCACTAACGATATCCGAGCGGTTGCCAACGGCATCTTCCTGAGCCAAGTAAAGGGTATGCGAGCCTTCTGGTAGTGCCGTTGTCGGTTGAAAACTCGTGACTTTCGAGTAAGTCGCACCCGTGGAAAAGTCATTTGAATTCAACTCGAAGACGAATTGATTATTGGGATCCCCTAAGCTGGACCAGGACCAGATCGGCCTTCCGCTTTGAGAATACCTTGCGGGCACGGGTTGAAAGGACGGGTTCGCGGGTTTGGTTTGGTCGAGGAAAATGGCTATCGAATCCTTGCCGGTATTGCCTGCAGAATCAGTGGCTACACGGACAATGGATTTCAAGCCATCCCCTGCCGTCAGAGTTTGGGTGGTCAAGTCCGATCGTGAAACCCCGTCTACGGTCCAGGTTACGGCAACACTCAGGTTACGGGTCGTCGACCGGTTGGCGGGAGTTGAAATCTTCACGGCCGGCGCAAGAGTATCCCAAAACACTTGCACCGTGGCGGTGCCCCTATTGCCAGCGGAATCCGTGGCTGTGCGCTGTATGTCATTCCAAGCATTATGCAGGGTTAGATTTGCTGTCGTTTGGCCTATCTGTTTGACGCCATCAATCGACCATTCTAAGGTCACCTGGCCAGATTTGACATTCGTGTAAGACTTCGTAAGGGGCTTGGCGATATCAATCACGGGTGCCTTAGTATCCACGGTCAGAAAGGTGGATTTCGAGTCGGACCAATGGCCGGTTTTGGATTGCTCGGCAATTTCGAAAAGGTGGGCACCATCCACCAAAGAGGTCATCGGGGTCACCGTGGTGGCATTGATTTCCACCCATGCCCCACCATCCCAACGGTAACGGAATTTGCCGGTGCCGTCGATCGAAGCTCCAGAAGTCCATTTCATGGTCGGCTTGGCATTGGCTGTCGGTGATTTCGGATTGTCGATCGCAAATTGCGGTGAAGGGATACTGACGGGCGCCGTACTCGTATCCCAAATCACAATCGCTTGGATGCTGCCTCGATTTCCGGCAGGGTCGGTCGCCGTACGGTAGAGGGAATTTGCCTTACCCGGCAAGGTCAGGGTATCCAGGGTGTCACGACTTTGTATGAGCCCATCCACGCTCCACACCACCTTGATGAAAGGTGATTTTTGCGTCAGAGTCGAGCCATCAGCCGGGCTGAATATGGCCACCTTGGGGGGCGTCTTATCCAACTGTAAGGAATAAATAGCCGAAGGCGAGTAGAGCAAGTTCGATCCCTGTTCCTGGACTTCGAAAAGATGCGTGCCTTCTACTAAATCAAGAGCCACCGTGAACTCCGTGGAGTTGAGCGTTACCCAAGCCCCGCCATCCATCCGATGCCGAAAGATGCCAGTAGAGCTTTCGGGCGTGCTGGATCTCCATTTGAAGGTCGGCTTGGAAAGCGAAGTGGGCGAAGACGTTGTTCCAGAAGCGATCACGGGTGCGAGGACTTCACTGACTGAAGCTACCGAGATCAAAATGGAGTCCTTAGCCAAACCCGAGCTAACTAGTATCAGCAGGATTTTTGACTTGCCGATTTTTTTGGCACTCAATACGGCATTGCCCAGATGATTCACGATAGAGGTATCCTGAACAACGATCCGGTATTCTCCTTTCGAATACCAGGCCGAGTCGCCATTGGTTTCGAGCAGGAAATTCTTGGCGCTGAGTGGCACCGATAACGAATCACTCAGGAAGCGAATGGTGTCCTTGGCTACTACCGGAAGAGAGTCTGGATTTGGATTTGGATTTGGGTTGGGATTGGGATTTGGGTTGGGATTGGGATTGGGATTGGGGATCACCAAGGTATCGGCAGGGGGTATATTGTTCACTACGATAACTACGGGACCGCCTTTGCCCTGGGCCACGGGCGTTTCAAGAGCGATAACGAGTTGACTGCCCTTCATTCCGAAAATTTTCAAGGTATAAGACTCTGGTAAGCCGCCGTCTACCGGCACGATAAAGGTGGACGATCCAGCATTTTTCTTCGGAATTCCAGAATAAAGGACCTTGGTTCGAGCTAGACCGTTAGCCGACCACAATTCAAGCCTTATCGAATCAACCTTGCCATTCTCAGGCCAAAGCTCTTCCCGTAGCGTGATTTGAACTTGGTCGGCATCGGGATTTTGCTCCTGCAAACAGGCTTGTAGGAAAAAAAATATTACGCCGCCAATCAGAAGTGAGCGACACGCGAGGGATAGGAAAATTTTGAATCTCATATTAAAACCTGACTGAATCGCTCTTAGCGGATTTCGGGGCGTTCTGTGCGAGGTAGACCCAAACCAAGCCGGTGCCGATGGCCACCCCGGCAACTCCAAGAGTTACCGGCCAAAAAAGGGAAGATTCTTTTTTCGCCTTTGCCACGGGCCGAGGGTTGGATGCCGTTTGGGGATTCGGCGTACCGGTCTGCAGGGGTTGGCCCAATTCATCGAATTTGGATTTGTATTCCTGTTGACGCTTAACGTCCATCTTCACCTTTTCAAAAAAATTCAGAATTTTGGCGGGGACGAACATATCGACCAATTCCAAATCGGGAGCAAGCCGCAAAGCCCGGTTGAAATAACTTTCGGATAAAACCGAAGTACTCGAATCAGCAGCGTAAATGACGCCCAGGTATTTAAAGGCGAATACCGATTCGGGCAGGGCGATAGTCCGCGAACGTTTGAGATAGCCTTCGAGAATTTCCCTGGCCTTCACGAATTCGCTTTCACCATAGAGCTGGCGAACCGCTTGCATATCCAATGAGCCATTGGATTTGACTCCCGAACGAGATAAAGCCATGGCCGGGAAAACGAATCCAACGGCAGTAAGGCATATCACCCAAATGAGGGTTTTGACTAGTAGGTTTTTTTTCATGTGCGCTAACAAAACCTAACTAATCACATCGTCGGAACATCCTTTTCTCGAATTGTCATGAAAACTGTCAATTAAAGCCCCCTCAGGGATTCAATCGCGACTCCGGGATATGGCGGCCGCGTGCATCCCGCGAATCCGTACCTCCCGGTTCAGCTCCCGGCAAGGTGTATCGGAACCCCGGCGCCCCCCCCAGCCGACTTGGCCGGCGCACCGGGGCTCGCCCACCTGACCGGGGCCGCACGGCGGCTCCCGCTGATTCGCGGTCATCGATCTGGATCAGGTAGGCGATAAGTTGCTCCTGCTCCTTCGTCGTCAACTGCGAGGTCTTTCCGTGTTTATCATGGGGATTTGATACTGTAATCACATCCATCAAGGTCGCCGCCGAGCCATCATGGAGGTAGGGTCCGAGCTCCCAAATTCCCTTGAGGGTAGGCGTATCGAAGCCCATCAAGGAGTCGTTCAGGCGACGGCCCGAATAAGGTTTGAGGGTACCCACATCGTGAACCAAGAACCCTTGAGGGGTAAGGACATCGCCCGCAGGCAAGGTACCGGTGGTCACGGTAGCAGATAGGGGCGGAAGTTTACTATCGGTGAAATGGCTACCCACGTGGCAGCGGGCACAACCCACGTCGTCCCGATTGAAGATCGCCTTACCTGCTTTTCCAGCTTCGGTCAGGGTTCCATCCGCGTTACGGTAGGGACTGGGATTCACCGTGGCCAGAGAGGAAACATAAGCCGCCAAGGCGTCGAGATCCACATTCTTACCCGCCTTCTTGTCGCCTAAGGAAGTATTGCGGGTGCCCGCGCTGAAGTCAGCATCGGTTAGGAATCCCTTGCCGCGGAAAGGCCCGCGCATATCATGCTCAAAGTCTTGAATCTCGTCGAAGTTAGCGCTCCAATGCACCGGCCCCATGCCCGTCCCCGCCCGACCTTGCAGGCTGGTGGTTCGGCGCAAGCCTTCGCCGCGCTGGGTGAAATCCCATACCCGGCTGTCGGTGCCCCCATCCATGTGACAGACGAAACAACTGGTATAGCGATCGAAGGACATGCGCACGTCGGACGCATTGTAAAAGACGCGCTTGCCCTGCAGCACCTCAGGCGCCAAAGCCTCGATAGCCGTCGTGGCGATGGAAGCCACCTTGCGCACCCGCGCATTGTCGACGCCGACGGCGCTCACGTCCCAGACCGCCACCTCTCGCGAGAGGAAATTTCGGACAAAAAGCAAACTGTCCTTTTCGTCCAGGACTAAGCCCTCGGGCGCGCGATCGGCCTCGGGCCCCGCGGGCTCCAAAGTGATGATGTCCGCGCCGCTCCAGGCATCGACCACGGCCACATTATTGGAGGTTGCCTGCGCGACAAAGGCATAGTCGCCTTCCCGGCTAAAGGTCAAGGCCATGGACATACTTTGATTGTTGTAGTCCTTGCGACGCTCCAGCATTTCGCGGCTACTCGCGAGATCAATCTGAGAAGTGATGGTACGTACCGAGGTCTCGAAGGTGATGTCCTTGCCGTCGCGGAAACGGCCGCCCACCACATTGTCCTTCTTTGAGGCAATCCAGGCATAGCGGCCATCGGGAGTGAAGGCGATATCGTTTAGGGCATTGGGTACACCGCGGGAACCGGCCTCGGTGTCCGGCCCCGGATCCATGGCCAGGGAAATCACCGCCTTTTTCTTCAAAGGGGAATGAGAGACTTCGACAACTTCCCCCTTGTCTATCGGGGATAGGAAGCGACCCGCGAAGATGCGGCCATCGCCGGTAATGCCCAAGGCGCGGGCACGGAAACCGAGATCAAGACTATCCACGATACGACGCGATTCTGCCTCTATTTCCATCAAACGCCCCGTACCCGCAAGTGTCACCAGGGCCCGCGCTGTGCCGGGGAGGAAGGCAATTCCAAAGGGACGCGAAGCGGGTGGCATTTGGACAGTCGCTAGGGAATGTCCGTCCTCGCTGTCGAGCACACTCAGCGCAGCTGCGTCTTCACAAACGACCCAGAGTTGGCCCGATGTATCCAAGGCCAAGCTTCTGGGTCCTATGCCCACTGGCTTTTCCCAAATCTTGGTCAGGGCTTTCGCATCCAGAGCCGACACCGTATTGTGATCGGGGTTCACCACATAGACTCGCTTTTGCCCCGCATGATAGACGATAGACGCGGCATGGGTGGGCTTTTGCGTAGTGGGCGGAATAAAGGCTGTATGCGGGGAGGTGACGATTTCTTCGAAGCCTGTGGGTGAAGCTACGGCCAAAAAGTGCCCGGCGCGAGTATAGACGTGGCGCGCGGTGATTCCTCCGGAATCGACCTTCACACTGTCGCCGAAATCCCAGCTTACCTTGCCGGCAGCCGCGGGGCAAAGCAGAGAAAAAGACACGGTATCGCCCACCTTGGAGCGTTGGGGATTCCGGGTCAATTCGCATTCCCCGGCGGCGAAGCTCCCGGCTGACAAGAGCGCCAGGAAGATCAGGGAAATGCGTATCACTAAGCCCAAGGTTGTTTGATTTGGTGGGCACATTTGAACGCGATTCAAGGAGCCGAACTCGCAGGCAAACGCTGGCCTAGGAGATTCCAGAGTTTCCTTAAACTCGGGAAGCGAGGCGCACGGTTTTTTTCGGCCTTCGGGGCAAGCGAGGTTAAGCTCTGAAACCGTTCGACACGAATCTCAGCTGCAGCGGCATATCCCCCGCGTCCAGCGAGAGCCCGCAGGCGAATGGCCTTGGCCGTCACCGACTGCAATACGACCGTCTTGGGATTGGCATCCTCCGTCCAATCCCCGCCATCTTGTTTTGTGAAGTTTGTCCCGTCCGGGCTTAACCACAATTCCCAGCGAGTGATGGTTCCATCCAAGGATTCGTTCTGCGGCGGGTAATAGGTAATGCGGCCTAGAGAATAGGCTTGGTCTAAGGAGAGGGTCAGGTCTTGAGGCAGAGGCTTTGCGGTGCCGGTGGTCCGCCAGAAAGTGGACAAGTCCCCATCTGCGGCGCGGCTCGCCGGGTTCGCGGTAATTGCATCCGAAGCCGCAGCCGTGATCGATCCTGCGGCGAGGGAGGTATAGGAAGCGACGGTGGCTCCGGTGGAAAAAACGGATTCATACGCCGTGTCGATGGCATTACCGGCATAGTCGCGAAGGCCGCCTTTCTTGACCACGATGTGATAGGTGGTATTAGCGAGCAAGGGCAGTTTGGGTGAGAATTGCACCAGGCCTTGCGCCACGGTGTAATACCCCTCTAATTGCGTCTCGCTGCCCTTGGCATAAACGCCCAAAGCATTGGGGCCTACCGATTCGGGTGTGATTTGATCGGTGAAGGTGAGGCCTATGCGCGTGGTGATGGGCTGGTTAATGGACCCAGGCCTGGGATTGACCATATTCACTTTGCCTGGAAGAGTATCGGGCTCTTCGGTATGGGCGAATACGCCTGATCCAAACTTCATGTCGTCGGTCGTGAAGATGAAATTGCCTGCTGGGACATTCCAGTCCAGATGGTAATTCTGGTTGGCCAAAAGGGAATAGCCGCCCGCATCCCCATGGCTGTCGATATGCTTGATCACCTTAGGATTCTTAGGGTCGCGAATATCGATTTTCCAATAGCCCTCGCCGCCCTGATTATTCGCATTCACCGCATGACCATTGCTACCCGCATGCACTATGCCATCCTGGAAATGCACATAGGACATGCCGGTCGCTTCAGGGATACGGCCTAGCAAGGTGATTTTCGAGTCCGTGGAGATGTCATAAACCTTGAAGGCCTGGCTGCGTCCAGCCACCAAGAGCAGATTGCCATTCACCACTTGGGAATACATCATGGACAGGTTGTCCTTGTTGTATGCGAGCAGTTTCGGATTCACGGGATCGCCAATGTCCAGGGTTGATTGCCCCATGCCTATATCTTGTTCGCCGAGATAAAGCCGATTGCCGACGGCAATGCAGGATGAGGCGCGGAAATTTCCGAGATCTCGGTTGGGCACGGTTTTGACAATAACAGGTTGGGCAGGATTCTCGGTATCAATGATGAAAAGTCCAGCACTCACACCGCCGGCATACATATAACGCCCCTGCCAGCTTATCCACCAGGGCCCGTCATAGTCGGTCGACAATTCGCCCGGGAGCTTGAGATAGGTCAATTCCTTGCTAGTGCGCGGGGCATCCGTCCAATCGAGGATTTGGATGCCGTCGAGGCCCATGA
This sequence comes from Fibrobacterota bacterium, assembly GCA_043753995.1. Classification (GTDB taxonomy): domain Bacteria; phylum Fibrobacterota; class Fibrobacteria; order UBA11236; family UBA11236; genus JAYUVP01. The sequence continues at coordinate 484 of JAYUVP010000061.1, read as the reverse complement.
TGGCCGCATAGATTTTCCCGTCGAGATCTTTGCGGAAGCAAATCACATTCTGCTCACGCAAGGATTTGGTGGAGTAAAGGATGCGTACCACGGGCATGGACTTGGGCAGTTTGCCGGCATCGAAGAAATACCAGCCACCTCGACCCAGTTCGCCATCCTCGCCAAAGGGCACCACGACATAACCATTCAACATATGGGTGGCCGCAGCCATGGCGCGCCCGGCGGGAATACCGAGTTTCGGAGTTCCGAAGAATTTGAAAAGTGAATCTTTGGAGAAGCGCACCTTGGGGATGCCCGGGCCGGGCATAGGAATGTCCTGTCCCATCGATGGCACGGCCAATAGCGCCATGCATGCGGTGGCGGCGGTCACGGAAAATCTGCATCCCAGCATGGGACTCCTTCGTCTATCGGTGCTGGAAACAATATCCCCAGGGCCGAAATCGGAAGAGTCGCCTTTATTCCATTATTTTAATAAACCATCCAA
>JAYUVP010000060.1:0-3075 GCA_043753995.1 Fibrobacterota bacterium | reverse complement strand
TTTTTAAATGATGACTGTGGACTTAATCATCATCGGCGGCGGCGCCGCCGGGCTCATGGCCGGAATTCAAGCCGGACGCGCGGCACAATCCGAAGGCCGCAACCTTAACATTGTCTTACTCGACGGCGCTCCGCGCCTAGGCGCGAAAATCCTCGCTGCTGGCGGCGGGCGCTGCAATGTGACTCACTTTGAAGTCTCGTCCGATGACTATGCGGGCACATCGCGCAATGCCATTCGTAAGGTCTTGCTGCGCTACGATGTGAAAGAGACGGTTCAGTTTTTCGCGGATATTGGCGTGGAACTCAAGCAAGAGGAAACCGGCAAGCTCTTTCCTGTCACCGACAAAGCCCGTACTGTCCTCGAAGCTTTGCTAAAAGCCGCCAGCGATGCCGGAATCACCCTCGCCCCGGGTCATCGCGTCGAATCTATCTCACGACTCGAAGCAACCGGAGGCGACGCCGCCGAGGGGGAGGCCACTGGCCCCCGTTTCTTAGTCCAAGGCGGTTTCGGAGAATGGAAAGCACGGAGTATCTTGCTCGCTACGGGTGGCAAGAGCCTGCCAACCACCGGCTCGGACGGCCTGGGTTATTCCTTGGCTCAAGCCCTGGGGCATACCTTGACCCCGCGCATTTTCCCTGCCTTGGTGCCGCTGGTTCTCGCTGAGAATCATTTTATTCGCGGCATTAGCGGACTCACCTTACCCACGACCCTGGAGGTGCGCCTGGCGACGGGCAAGCGGCTAGAGTCTTTCACGGATTCGACGCTTTGCACCCATTTCGGATTGAGCGGCCCCTGCGCCTTGAATGTGAGCCGCTATTTCAGCGCCGCTCGGCACCAAGATCCGAATGCCCAGCTTTTCATTCACTGGTTACCCGGGATTACGGCTGAAGCTCTCGACGCCGATTTGCAATGGCTCGAACAGGGGACACCGCTAGGTTACCTGCGCGAGCGTATGCCCGAAAGGCTGGCCTTCGCGCTTTGCGAGTCCGCAGGCATCGATCCCCGGCTTCCCGGAAACCGACTCAGCCGCAATGATCGGCGCGCCCTAGTCCGCACCGTAACCGAAATGTTACTCCCCGTTGTCGGTGACAAGGGGTACAATGTCGCCGAAGTTACTGCGGGCGGGGTTCCCCTAACGGAAATCCAGCTCAAGACCATGGAATCGCGCGTCTGCCCGGGCCTGTATCTTTGTGGCGAAATTTGCGATGTCGATGGTCGGATCGGCGGATTCAATTTTCAATGGTCCTGGGCCAGCGGGTATGTTGCGGGAAGCAGTGCGGTGAAAGCCTTGATGGAAGCGTGAATTCGCTTGCATTTTTTCCTAATCGCAACTATTCTATGAACATGAACTATTCGTTCGCAAACTTTCAGCAATGTCGCGGGGGCCATCACTAGGCTTACGCGATAGGCATTGTTTTTCGAAAAACTCGAAAAGGCCTGGCGTAAGCTGGGCCTTTTCGTTTTGCTTTTGTTTAGGAGGAAAATCATCGCATCAGCGAATGATGTTTGAAACTATTGAGAATGATCGAGTACCTGAATGGTTAAGGCTTGGACTGCAAATCCAATGAATGTGGGTTCGAATCCCACCTCGATCTCCATTGCCAGTTCGTCTAAAGGCAGGACAACGGATTTTGATTCCGTGAGTGTTGGTTCGATTCCAGCACTGGCAGCCAAATTTTTTGTCTCCTGAAAATCAATCGCTAGGTCCCTGCTTAGACAGCCTGCATCCAATGCAAAACAGGTTTCGTCAAAAATTCTTCGAGGGAAATACCATCGCCACCTACCAACAAAACACGAGTTGGTTTGAAAGCGTCGGTAAACGCAGTCAGACCTGGAAGGATATCCGGAGCTCGACCGCTCTTGACTTCCAATCCAACGACGATGCGACCGGCCCGAATTACAAAATCAACCTCTCGATTGCGCTCCCGCCAGTAGAAAAGCTCGCAGTCTCCATTGGCGGCAGCATTCGCTAAATGCGCACCCACGGCAGATTCTATCAATCGCCCGCGGAACTCTCGATCGGCTTTCGCTTCGGCAGGACTCAGCCCCGATAGAGCCGTCATGAAAGCCGTATTCAATACCTGAAATTTCGGAATGGAGCCCCGTTGCCTCACTGCATTACCAGCATATTTTTGCAGACCGGTCAGCATGCCCGCCCCTTCCAGCAAGTCCAGATAGTGGGCCAAGGTGGTGGTATTGCCCGCATCTTGGAGCTGGCCCAATATTTTAGTGTAGGAAAGCACTTGTCCCGAATATCTGCAGCCGAGTTCAAAGAGACGACGTAAAAGCGCAGGCTTGTCCACGCGCGTCATCAAAAGAACGTCACGAGACAAGGTGGTTTCGATGAGCGAATCCAGCAGATAGCGACGCCAGCGCGTTGGATCGGAGGCTAGGGAGGCTGCCCCGGGATAGCCCCCGAAATAGAGGTATTGATCTAAGGTGAAATCGAAAGCCTCGCGCATTTCTGAATAAGACCAATGCGATAAATGCAATTGTTCAAATCGTCCCGATAAGCTTTCATGGATTCCCTGCTGAACCAATAAAGGGGCCGAACCTAAAAGCACCACCTTGAGGGGCCGCTTGGCCCGGGTATCCTCATCCCAGAGGCGCTTCACCGTCTCGGACCAGCCGGGAATTTTCTGAATTTCGTCCAAGGCCAGCACCACGCCGGAATTTTTGGCTGTGGATAAGGCCAGCCTAGCTCTTTCCCATTGGGTGGTGATCCAACTAGTTGCGCCTAAGGTCGGTTCATCGGCTGAAGCGAATTGTGAGGGTAAACCTAAATTCTCCAGCACCTGATTCACCATAGTGGTCTTGCCCACCTGACGCGGTCCAGCCACGATTTGGATGAATCGGCGCGGCTCTTTCAGCCTTTTGAATAGAATAGCGGCATGGTTCCGCTCAAATTCCGCTGTTATCGGTTTACTCATTATATTGAGTAATTTTACTCAGTAAATTGAGCAAAGCAAGTTCTCATGCTGGCGTCGAACCGCCTTGGATCGGACCTGCGGCCATCGCCAGCACGACCGCTGCTGTCGAAACGATGTCGTCGACGCTCGCGCCGCGCGAGAGATC
>JAYUVP010000059.1:0-25415 GCA_043753995.1 Fibrobacterota bacterium | reverse complement strand
CATGGGAATTCGTCGGTTCATAAATCGCATTCGATGCGAGCGGTGTTCCAAGCGAATCGGTGAAGACAATGCTTTCCTGCACATTTGGCTGATTCAGTGCGATATTGGTCGTGATTTTAGCATGGGATTCACTTGTATGCCTTTCAGCAAAAAAGAAATCGAATTTATAGCGACGGTTGGGAAGCATGCCAAGGCGCGTGGCTGTGGTTGCGTCGAGAGTAAAGTTTCTTCGAATCGCGCCATGAATGCCTCCGATATCCATCATTAATTGGCCATTGATAAAAACCCAAACGTCATCATCGCCGATGAATTCGAAAGTCTGTCCAGGGATATAGGTGAATTCGGTATGCAATTCATAAGTGAAACCGAAATTGTGATTGCCTGCCGAGGGGAATAAATCTCCCCACGGCCCGGGGTCGGTAGCATTGAATTTTTGAAGGGTATAGGGGGCGCCAGGATCCAATGGGAAAAACAATTGATCATCGAATTCGTAGACGCCTGCTGCATTTCTTTGAAATGTGATATCCAGTTTGAATTTACGGCTGACACCGGGTAAATCGGTATACCATTCGCTAAAGCGCGAGGTAGGTTCTAAACATGCGGTCGTAGGTGGTGTCGGTCCAAGTTTAGGATTGCGATTGTCCCCGAATGAGGTGTCATTCGTGGCAGCAGGTAGGACGTTCAGGTCAGTGGCCACCATGCCAAGGAAATTCTGGCCTACGCAATTGGTCGTATTGAATGCCGGATTAAAGTGGGGATGAACGGGGGTCAAGCCCTCGGGGTTTCCAACTGAAATAAAATCGCGAAGAATTCCGGTTAGCTTCAGAGTCGCAGGCGGGGTACCTTGGGCCAGGGATGTGGAGGCTAGGCTTAATGCTAGTGCACAAAAACCCCAACCGCTTTTGCCAACCATGGCAGCGGAGGGCAAGGTGCACTTGAAAGGAAAGCTAGTCCGGGAAGTCATAGGTAAAGGCCTTTGCGCGCAAGTGTTTCCATCAAATACGAAATCCGAAAAAAATCGGCAAAATAAAGTTTTGAACCAAGGTACAGATAATTTCCACCTTAACTTACCCTTTGCAATCCAATCGCGCTTTGTAAAAACGAAGTAAAATGCCTTAAACTTCCCTTTTTTTACCGATGGAAAGGGCATTTTCGCAATCATAGCCGCCACCCCTTGGCTGCAGCCCCGAAAGTGGGGATGTCTGCCACCCTATGGACGCTCAAGAAACCAAGGTCGCTACTCGAGAGCCCATTTCATAGGCGGTCAGAACCGGAGTGGATCAGGGTGTCGGCGGCAAAATTGAGGTTTTATCGCTTTGTGCCGTCGAATTTGCTGAGATGGGAGCGATGGGCGGGTTTGCGCGGTTGCGTCGATTATCTGCTGCTGTCGATTTATAACGCACGTGGGTGCTGTTGTCCCGAGAAAAGAAATGGCTGCGAGAGCCATCATCCTTGGCGACAAAAAACATCATTTCGGTTTCAGCGGGGTTTAAAGCGGCCAGTAATGCATTTCGCCCGGGATTGCTTATAGGGCCAGGGGGAAGGCCGGCAAATCGGCGGGTATTGTAAGGGGAATTGATGTTTAAATCGTTAAAGGTCAGTCTGCCCGTCAATTTATGCACGGCATAGCGAACGGTGGGATCGGCGCCTAAGGACCAGTTTTGTAATAGGCGGTTGTAAAATACACCAGCAATGAGTTTTCGCTCCGAGCCTACCGCGGCCTCTTCTTCGACAATAGAAGCCAAGGTCACCCAACCATGCAAACCAAAGCGATCCACCACAGGCGACCGAGGATGAATTTGGTTGACGACGGTTTGGAAGCGCCGCACGAGTACGCGTAGAATTTCGCGCTCGCTCACCTTCCAAGGTAACACATAGGTTTCGGGGAAAAGGTATCCTTCGAGGCCAGGGGCCTCTAGGCCAAGCTCGCGTGCGAAGGCAGGAGACCTTACCAGGGAGTCAAATACCACGCTGTCGAGAGCGAATCTGTTTTTCAGAATCCCATATATTTCCCAAGACACACGACCTTCCGGAATGGTAATGGTGCGGGTAGCTAATTTTCCGCTGGTAAGCAACCAAGCGATTTCCGTGATGGAATTTCGGGCATGCACATAATAAAAGCCGGCTTTGATTTGCCTATCGCGCCTTGTCACCCTTAGAAATAAACGAAAGGCGCGGGGAAAGGAAATAAGGCCCTTCGCCTTCAAATCATTGGCCAAGGCGGTTGGGTTGGTATTGGTTGGAACCTCATAGAGCAGCATGCCAGAGGTTGGATCGGCGGTTAACCCTTGCGGCGCTTGTAAAGGCCGCGATGTGAATACAAAAGTGATGGATAAGGCTAAGGCAACGGCCAATCCCATGATGGCATAACGATATCGACCCTGTTTCCAGTTTCTTCGGAAAATCCGTTTGACTCGCGATTTTGCCATAACTCCTTCAAATTCCGGGTGCGGGGAAACGTCTCCATAGACTGGCTCCGCAGCCCACCTCGTACCTCATTGTCGATTGAGGCGGCGGAAAGGAAGAAAATACGCGTCCGGTGACCAAGTCAATCCTTGCCCAGTTCGATATTCGGGGACGCTACTGCGAGTGGGATAGGGTTTTCACCGGCCCAAATCGCGGTGGGATAAGAGCTATCCAGCCCTTCGAGTGCGACTTGTAAAACGCGCTCTGGGCGTAAAAGGCGTAGGCAATCGCGATGTTTGCAGTCAGGCATATCCCCGAGGTAATAACAGGGACGGCAATTCAAGCCGCCAAGAAACAGGGCTCGCGAAGTCAGGGGATTCCATTTTTGCGGTGAAGTGGGTCCAAAAAGGGAAAGCACGGGAATGCCTGCGGCCGCCGCGACATGAAGAGTGCCAGTATCATTGCCGATAACCATATCGCACCGGGATAAAGCCTCGACCAAGGCTGAAAACTCCAATTGCCCAACGGTATTGTGGGCTTTCGGGAGCTCCACCATGAGCAAATCGGCATCACTTTTTTCTTCCGTGGAGCCGAAAAGCATTAAATCAATTTTGCGTTTTTGCAATTCGCGGCCTAAGGTCGCGAAGTGTTCTAAGGGCCATCGTTTTTGCGGCCAATTTGCTGAAGCCCCGAAAACAAGGCCGACCCTTGGTTGGGTTGGATTCCGGGTTGGCGGTTTGGCTGATGGAAAGAGGGGCATGGGTAAGGGGGGAGGGGATAGGAGTCCGAATGCTTTGTAGAAACATTGCCATTCGGGTTCATCCCTACCACGTGAGACGACTTGGTCATGTGCCTTGACTGGCGCGCCTTCTACCTCGAATCCACGCGAAAAGGGAATGCCCAAGGCGCGAGTAAGGGTAACGCCATAATTGCGATACAATTCGAGATCGATGAGCATGTCGAACTGTTTTCGATGCAGGCGAAAGGCCAACCTTGCGGCTTGAATCCAAAATCGAGGGTGCAAGATTTCGCGCCCCAAGTGGAACCCGGTGATTGGCATGGCATGCACTTGATCGATATCCGGCGAGGCATGATAAACGGCCTCAATGCGTGAGCTGACCAGAGCCTCCAGTCGGCAGTTGGGATATTTTTTTTTGAATTCTCGGATGGCATAAAGGGAGAGGACGGCATCTCCCAGACAACAAGATTTTACTAGGAGAACGTTGCGAGGAATCTCTGGAGACCGGCGGCGACTGCGTAAGCCAGCAAGCTTTGCCAAGCTTCCGCTGAGGATGTTTTCTGCGCGGCGAAAAAGGGCACGACGGAATCGTTTCATTGCGTTTTCATCTTTTCTGTGACCTACTCCAAGTATCCTCGAATGCGGCACGGAATCGCAAGGTGGTTGTCTTGAGTCCATAGCGTTGTTGGACTTTTTCACGCATGGCCAGCCTGATTTCCCGGGAAACCGGGTTTTTCAGAAAATTTTGAATGTCCTCCTCTAAATCCATATCGCGATCGCAACGGACAATTCGCACCGAATCGAAAGTTTTCATCCATTCGCCCAAATTTCCGGTATTGCTGACCAGAACGGGCAGGCCAAAGGCGATGGCTTCGATGACGGATTTTCCGAATTGTTCCGCGCGACGTGGCGTCGCCGCCGTGGGTAGGATCAAGGCGCAGCAGCCTTGTAAGGCGGAATTCAATTCCTGGTGAGGGACATACCCCACGAACTGAATACGGTCGTCAAAGCCAAGTTGATGCGCCAAATCGCGAAGGTTATTCTCTTCGGGTCCATCTCCGATGATTCGTAAGCGAAAGTTGGATGCTCGGGCCGCAGCTCGAATCAGGACGTCCACGCGTTTTAAGGGAATTAGCCTCCCGACAAAGGCCAAAATGGGTGTACGGTCTGCCTCAACCCAAGGTTTTGGTGCCGTCCATAAGGGTATTTCATAGGTTACCCCGGTATAGCCATGACGTCGTAAATTCTCCGCGACTTCGGCCGTTGGGACGATGGCGCCCGCAGCCCGTGCAAAAACACGTTGGCGCAATTGTGAAAAAGGCGGAGGCAAGGGTTTAGGCCGATTCTCCGCGGAGAAAAAAAGCCATGGTTTGCCATACCGCTTGGCCCATTGGCACGCTTGCCATGCCGGAAGACTCCAGGGTTCTTCCCAGAGATAAAGCAAATCCACGTTTTGCGTCTGCAAGCCGGAACTTAATCCGCGATAGACGAAGAGGGCATTGTGTCGCCGTCCGATAGTGTTGAGAGCATGGATTCCCCCTGATGCTGAGGTCACTTGCAGGTGACGTGTGCCCGGGGATTGCCAAGCTTTCGGCGCAAAAAGAGAGGCATTAAGATTGTCGTCCGTGAATGGCAAGCGGTTTTCAGGTGCAGCCAAGGAATGTCCCAAGACTCCGAAATGCGGTCCCTTAGGCATGGGTAGGCCAATTTTCGGGAGGCAAGGCAATTCCCAATGGGTTCGGAGTTGGCAAGAGGGCCTCGCTCTGCCGCTGTTTCGCATCACGATAAAGTTGCGCCAACCCTCCGACACTGAACCAGAAATACAAGTCGCCGGGATTGGTATGTAAATGCGTTCCCGTCAAATTCAAAATGGAAAACATGAAAAGGATGCTGAGGAAAAACCGAGTTAATTCCAATTCGTCGCGGGCCGGCTTTAGGCGCAAGGCTTGAAAGCCACGAATGAAAGCGAAAATCAAAATTCCAAGAAAAGCCAATATGCCGGGAAAGCCTATTTCTCCCAGGATTTGGAAATAATAACTGTGAGCATATCCCTGGGTACCTTGGCCGCGCCCGAGTGGTTTTTGCAATGCATAATACCAGATTTCTCCCCAGATCTGCATTCGCTTGCGCACGCTGTATTCCTGCAGAGGATTGGCGAGAGCTGCCGTGCGTTTGCGAATCATCACGTCAGTCAAGGACGAGCCACTGATTTTAGCCGACAAAGCGGCATTTTGGCTGTCGCTTTGATTGTCTCCTTTGCTGATAATGCCTATTAGCCCGACAAGGGCGACACTAAGTATGACGCCCTTGATCCACGTTTTTTCTATGCGCAAATAAATGAAGAAGAAAAAGAGCCCGGCGGCCGCTCCCACCCAACTCGTCCGAACCGTTGCGATGAGCAAGGGAACGATGGATAGACAAACCAAATAAAAGCCCCACAAGGGCGAGAGGGCACGTCGTAAGGCAATATAAAACGCACCCAGCATCAAAAGCAGGCACATGGCATCGGCCATAGCCGCAGGCGAAACAAAGGTGCCAAAGGGACGTACCACTCCTTCGATGCGAAGCGTTGTGAAAGTGATCGAGTCCAGCCATTTTTGCTCGAAGGAGCTGAAGCCAAGGGTGACTTGCTTGATACTCCATAAGGCGGAGAGCATCAAGGCGAAAGTGGCCCAATTCAAAACCTTGATTAGGCCTTTGGCATGGGCAATGACATAGCTTCCTGCGAAATAAAAAAGCACGTAAAGTCCATTGAACTTAAATCCATACAGACCTTCTTCCATGGTGCCTTGATTCAAGAAAAATACCTTGATGAAGAGCAAGGAGGCATAGATGAGCACGAGTACCGTGAGGGGTTCCTTCATCTTTTCGCGATTCACTATCCACAGCAGAATCAAGGCGCAGATAAAGCCCACCATAACGCCATCGCCGATGAGCATCAAATAATCTAATGGCGGTCGACCATTCACCAGGTAATACATTCGGCGGCCCAGAGGGATGAAAATGCTAATGAAGAAGAGGTAATAGACCCCGAATTTCGGCCACTTCAAAGTGGGGATCACGAAGCAAAGAATGAAGAAAACCGCGGTCTCCTGGCGTGAGGGGATTTTTTGCAAGCGCCAAGCGAAAACGGCCCCTACCAGGAGCAAGCTGGGTAGCCACAACCATTGCCAAACGCGATTCATGTCCGTCGCCCTTCAGAGGTGCTTCGATACAAATCCACATAGGCTTGAGCGATTAACCCGGGAGCAAATCGCGCCGCATATTGCTTGGCACGTTTCGCTGCCTGGGAATCGGGTTTCCCTTGAGGGGCCAGGGTCTTGATGCGTTCTGGCATAGCCTTGATTTCGCAAAGTATTTCGGGCCATTCTTCTTCAAATAAATCCAAGGCGCCAGCATGTGGGACGGACAGTACTTGGCAACCCTGGGCCATGGCCTCGATTAAAGTGACACCAAAGCCTTCATAAGTCGAAAGGCTGAGGGCAAACCAGCTTTCACGATAGAGAGCATTCAATTTTTCCCGCGTGATTTGGGTATGGACTTCCACCCGAGCATCAGACAGGGATTCGCGTAATGATTTTGCTTCCTTGGGTGGGCAGACTAGATGCAGCCGGAAGTCATTTCTCCAAGCATGCAAATGCCGCAAAATATCCAGAGCCAGGTGCCCGCGTTTTCGACCACGCAGAGATCCAACATGAATCAAGGTGGGTATGTCGGAGGTTTGGGAGAGTTCCTGGACCGGAGAGGCATCCAGCATACACGGTAGGACTGCCTTAACTTGTGGAATGGCCTTCTTGACGTGCGTACCGATAGCAATGAGGTGGCGGCAGCTTCGGGCTTCCCTGCGCTCCAGGGCAAAACTTAAGGTCTGGGCAATCCACGATGACCAACCAAAACCGTAACGTCGCTCGAAGGCCGCCGAGCCATAAAGCGTGCGCACCCAATGGTTGGAGTAGCGCAATAAACCACCGTCCCCATGCACATGCACGGCATCATAGGATTTGAGATCCAATTTTCGAAATTGCCATGCATGCCATAGGCGCTTTACCAGAGGCCATCGCATTCCCATCGAAGCCAGGCCCGAATGCGGCATGGTGATGACTCGATATTTGGCGCCCGATGGATTTGGCGTCCAAGTGAAAAGGTCGACCTGATGACCCAAGTCCTCCAAGGCATTGGCTAGCCTATGCACTTGCACCGCGACTCCTGTATAGGTGTCGGGCGGCACATTGCGATGTAAAAAGGCTATGCGCAAGATTCAGCCTTTCCGAATAATTCGGGTCGATTGGTTTTGTCGGAGAATTCGCCTTTTCGCAGGGCTAAAAGGAATTGAAGGGTTGCTTCCGCGACAGGAGTAGATGCGTATTGCGCGAGATACCTATCCCGCTGATTTTTAGCTTTTTGTATACCGTCACGAAAAGGTAATTTCTCCAGCAAATTTTGAAGGGAGTGGTCATCGCCGGCATGGAAAAGACAATCGGCGTCGCCGACGATTCCTGGGATGGCTCCCGAATCGCTGCCTAAAGCCAGGCAGCCGCTGAGTCCACCTTCGAGCAAAATGCGACCGATTTGCTCCTTCCAATGGTCTCGTGGCTCAGAGGGTAAAATGACGGCGTCGGCGGCGTGGAATAACTGAAGCATTTCTTTGCCAATCAATCGTCCCAACAGGAGAGGTGTATTGGCCAGCTTTGAAATATTTGGCCATGAATCACCGGAGGCAATCAAAAGTCGCAAGCGAGGAAAGGATTGCATTATCCGTGCCAATCTCAAAACGCCTTTGGCCTCATGCAGGCTTCCGGCATAGGCAAGGACATAGTCCGAAGCTTGGAGCCCCAAGCGTTCACGTGCAGCCTTGCGGTCCAACAAAGTCGGCGGATGGAAAAGTTTTTCTGAGGCGAATAGGGGGACGACTTGCAATGCCCCGGTATATCCGTGTTTGCGGGCCACCTCGGCGGCTTCTTTTGTTGCGGCGAGTATGCCGTCTATCAAATGCTTGTTTTGCGACCAAGCCCAGCGATGAATGTCGCGGTAATAGCTTGGCTTTTCCAGGTTTTGCAGCATGTAAGCACAAATCCGCAAGTCGGGCCTAAAAAATTTGGCTATCCAGGCATGCACGGTCGTGACCCATCGATCGGGTTCATCCATCCAATACAAAAGGGTGGAGCGATGGGTGAATAGATGAATGATAAGGCTGGGAATCCAATAGCGGGCATGCCCCAAAGAAAGGAAGGCAACTTGAATCAGGCGGTAATTTACCGGTCTTTCGCTTCGCGAAGGAAAGGTGAATTCAACCGAGCCGTGTCGCCATCTTTTAGGCGTCAGTACCCGTAATTCGACATGTTTGCCAAGTTCTTCGAAAAAGGACCAATACGCGGGATTGACCCCTCCACTCCACACCAAAAGCACGCATTCGCGTTTCAAGATATGCCCAGTTTTTTCCGGTTTAAAAACCAATGGAGATTCAAGCAAAGTTGTTCCCAAGCTGCCAAAACCAAGGCGGCACTATAGCGGACAAGGGCTTGAATGCCCGATCGAAATCCGTTCGCGCATTGTGCCTGGGTCCAAGCCCAATTTTGCTTGGCATAAAAGGCCAAATGTCGCTTGCGCCACCATGTCATGGTTGCGGTGGCACTTTCCAATCGGCGGACTTTTCGATAGGAGTCCCTATGCTTCTCATACAGACGCGATTCGGCTTGCATGGTTTCCCACTGACGATGCCAGGCCCGGGCCATGGAAACGCGCCATTTCCGGGGTACAAAAGGATGTCGAACCTGCAAGTCAGCAAAAAAAGGGCAAGGGTGATTTTGCTCCAGGAGCCTGAGGCCTAAGTCGGTGTCCTCTCGCAAATTGCTGGGATAGGCTTCGTCAAAACCACCCAAGGTGAGAATGGCTGTAGGCCGCAACGCCAAATTCGCCGTGGCAAATATTCCACCCTTCGCGTTTTCCAGCCAATGGGTCAAGGGGGGTTTGGGTCCGTCAGGAGGGAGAACCGCGCCTTCGACGGCGATGGCATTGGGAAAAAGAGTAGGCACGCGTAATAACTGAAGGAAATAATTTGAGTCGAATTCGCAGTCCGTGTCGGTAAAGGCCAACCATTGGGTGACACAAGTTTTGAGAGCAACATTGCGGGCCTTGGCCGCCCCACCATGTTCGATGCGAAGGGTGGTAATTTCCGGATGCATCGCTGACAGGCGCAGTAACTCCGGAGTTTCGTCCGTGGATCCGTCGTCGATGGTGAGTAGGCGAACCAGCGAAGCACCATGGCTCAGATAGCGGGCGAGAAAAAGTTTAAGCAAAGTCGCTTGATTGAAGGTGACCACGGCCAAGGTCATGTTTGAAGAGTGGGCCAGGGTCTCGGCATGCAGTGCAACCCTAGTCATCGCGCTCCTCGACCCGAGAATACGACCGGAAGTGTGTGCCAAAGTATGGCCAAGTCGAGAGGCAAATTGGCGTGCAACGCATAATAGTTGTCGAGATTGGCCATTTCACCGAAGCGTAGTCCGGATCGTCCACGCACCTGCCAAAGGCCGGTCATGCCTTGGGGCACGGTCATGCGTATTCGCTGCTGTTCGTCATAGCGTTCGACTTCGTTTAAGAGGGGAGGACGTGGGCCGACCAAGGACATTTCGCCACGGAGGACATTCCAAAACTGGGGTGTCTCATCCAGACTAGTGCGTCGAAGTAGGCGTCCTACGCGCGTGATGCGAGGGTCCTTATCCATTTTGAAAGTCAGGCCACCCGTTTCATTGAAGGCATTCAATTCCCATTGGAGCTGATGCGCATCGACTATCATGGTGCGAAGTTTGACAAACTTGAACCTGCGACCGTATTGTCCCACGCGAGTTTGCACAAAAAGGATGGGGCCGCGCGAATCCAACTTGATCAGCATGGCGAGGAAAGGCAAAAACAAAAAAAACAACAGAAGGCCAAGAAGGCTGCCGACTATGTCCAGCAATCGTTTAATCGCTCGATAGCCTGGATGAGGGGCTTGTGGCAAGGCCATAAAGTCGCATCAGCCGCTGGTAGCTTGCTTCCTCGCTGAAATGAAGGGTCGCGAATTCCGCTGCTTGGTGCCAAAGCCCCTTGAAATCGGATTTCACTTGCAACCATTGTCGCATTTTGAGGCTAAGGGCGACAGGGTCATCCGGTTCTATCCATTGGGCGAAGGGCTGATCACCGCAAATTTCTCTAACACCTCCCACCTGGGTCGCCAAAATGCAACAGCCACGGGTCAAGGCTTCCAGCAATACATAGGGATAATTGTCCATGCGCGAAGGCAAAATCACGAGTCCGGCCCAGTCCAGTTGCTCATGCAATTGGGAATGGGGTAGCGGTCCTAAAAATTCAATTCTGATTTTGCTTTTACTCGAGGAGGAAAAGGTTTTCAAAGCCAGTTGAAAGGCTGTTTGAACTTCGGAATCACCGGGTGCAAAAGGCGGGTTCAGTGCTCCTGCCACGCGCAGTGTCGCGGCGTAACCCTGATTGGCAAGGTCGTCTATTGCCTTTAATAGCAGGTCTATTCCTTTGCGGTATTCGATGCGCCCAATGAATAGAAGATTCGAATTGGACTTCGCCTCCCAATTCAATCGCTCTTTCCAATTCCGCATGGGATTGGGCGATGCTAGCACGGGATGGGGTAAACGCAAAACCTGGGAGGCATAATTTTGCGTCATGGCAAGGCTTGGGGAAACGACTTGGCTGGCTTTCAGGCAAGCCTGCTTTTGCAGGCGCAAAAGCATTTTCTTTTCCAAAACATTGTGCATGGACTTATCGAGCCAAGAGGTATGGATGCGACAAATACGTCGCGATTCAATGGGTAAAGGAGGAAGGCATGCGCCTTCGCCATTGGTTTCGGGCCATTCCCAAGCATCAAATCGGGAAATATCCACGTGATTCGCGAGGTAGGCAGAAACGGTATGCGCCCAGGTGAGGGCATCTAACCAAGCAGGAAGATTTTGCCTGACATAGCGGCGCCAAGGGTAAAGCCATCGACTCTGAGGCAATGGATGCGACCCCATAGCAATGCGATGCACCCACAAATTGCCGTCCTTATGCAATTCTGTTTTGCCGCCATTGCAGAAGACATGCACTTCATGACCATGCTGCACTAAGAGTCGGGAGGCGATATCACTAAAGGTGGCGATGCCGCCGACATGGGTGTCGGGAGGGAATTCGCGGGAAATGATGCCGATACGCATACGAATCAAGCCTATATGGGCCAATGTGTCCAATATTTAATCATGTCATTTTCGGTCGTTTTTCGGCGCCCGCGTATCCAGGCAATTTGCTTTTCCCGCCAGGTAACGGCTAGGTGACGGTATTCCCAAAGTTTCAGCAAGGCTGCGGTCCAATTTTCTGGAGATCCTCCTTGCGGATTCAATTGGTGGGTTTGCTTTTGCGCTGCACCCATGTCTCCAGTAGCTGAGCCTAGGGCCAAGATGCCATGGGCCAAAGCTTCGTAAAACACATAAGGGGCATTTTCCCAAAGCGAGGGAATCAATAGCACACTGAAGCGGGAAAACAATTCATCCTTGGGCCCGGCATAGGCCGGTTCTACGGTCAGCCAGGGTAATCCCTTTCCGATAAAGGCGGAAACTTGTCCGGCATAATCGCTTTTTCCCGACTCACCGATTACGGTTAAGCGGGCTTCAGGGACGTGCTTTTGAAATGAGGCGAAGGCCTGCAAAAGTTCAAGCAAGCCTTTGCGTTTTTCCCATCGTCCCAGAAAAAGAAAGTCGGGCCTCAGCGGTTCTCGGGTGCGTTTCCCGGAGAAAGCTGTCATTTCCGGTGGCGGATTGAATAGTGTAATGGCCCTCTGTAAATCCGGTAATTTTTCCGCCAGAAACTCTGGTGAGGGTGCCGACAACTTGGGTGTTCGGCTTAAGCAAAACTTTTCTCGCCAGGCAAGTAGGCGCCTTGGCCAAACACTTTCTCCTCGATTATGGGAACCGGGTATTAAAAAAAGGGGGGTATGCACACGCACGCTGAGGCATGCTTTTAAAGGCGGGCGAAGCAATGCATGAAAGGTTAGGCCGTCATAGTCACAGAATTCGTACCGCATTTGTTCATGGTGATCGGCCAGTAGGGTATCCGCTAGCCACAACGATTGCTCAAAGGCGACGGCTTGGGCATAAGCATGCTTGTAAAGCCATCCGCGTAAAGGTCTGGGAGGCCAAGGTTTCCTTTGTATCGGTCGGCAATGAAAATCAGAAAAGGCTTCCGGACTTTGACTATAAATGCGAATGTCCATTCCGGCATTCTGTAGCAAGGTGGCAGTGTGCAGCAAATAACTTCGAATGCCACCCCCGGTAAGACTGGGGGGTTCGGCATCAATGAAGACTGCGCATCGTCGTCCCATGGCATTATACAGAATCGTTGTCGGTGCCAATTTCTTGGGCGGATAGTGGCGAGTGGATAGTGGCAAGCGGCTTCTTGTGGCTCACCGCCCATTGCAAACCCTTGGCTACGGGCTTAGGCAGGTAACGCCGCAAAGACTCCAAGACCAAAAGGTCATCAGAATTGGGTTTGGCCAAAATGAAAAGGAAAATCGCATAGGTGGTACTTCCAAGGCATAATGCCAATAGCAAACGTAGGGTGCGTGCGCCAAGCAAAATTTCCATTCCATAACCGGTGTGATTACGCAATGTTCGCGAAAGTCCGGTGAGGAAGTCAAAAGGTTCGACGGGCATATTCAGTGCAGCCACCAAGACTATCCCTAGTCCAGCGCTGGCGATAGCGCAGCGGATAAAGGAAGCGAAAGGCAAAGCAAAGCCTAAGGTATGCCATGTGTAAATGAACCCCCCAATGGCACCGAGTCCGGTGGTTATGGCATAACTGGCTGCGGCGCCGGTGGCTCCAAATTTGGGAATGATCCAGAAGTTAAAGGCGATATTAAATACCGCTAAAACTAAACCATAGCGAAAAATGAATTTTTGCCTATCGGTGGCGTATAATGCCGCCGATCCTGGCTGTGCCAAGGTTGTTAATAGGGCGCCTACGCATAAAATTTGAAAACAAGTTTTCGCCTCTGCATAAAGGTGTCCATAAAAGATCACGATGAGTTCAAAGGACGCGAAGAAGCAGGACGTGATGATGGGAAAGGAAATACAGGCCGCATATCGCATGGCGAGCTGATAGGTTCGACCGAGTTTAACAGTATCCTCCCGGCCATGGTGATCGGCCGTGAGTGGAAGCAGCATTTTCCACATGAGGTTCGGCAATATCCCCGTAAAACGGAGTAGAAGATTTTGCGCCAGGTTATAGTAGGCGATTTCCGCGGCTTGGCAGAAACGGCCCAAGAAATAATTTTCGGAACGTGACCATACCAGCAAATCGACGAATTGAATGCCCACGATAGAACGAGTATAGCCGAGCAATTCCCCTTTCCAGGTTTTGGATGGATTCGCGTCATTGCGGTTGGAATTGGCGATGAGGCCTTCTCGGTCCACAGCCCAATGATAAAAGGCCAGATTAAAAACCGCAAAAGCAAGATTACACCAGAATAGTCCAATTAGACCATAGCCTTGAACCAGTAATACGACTTTGGCGATGAGAGAAAGCGGTGTAAGCGTCATGGCGTGAAGGCTTTGATACCTGAAAATCTGCGCGCCTTCCATTGCGGACGAGAGGACGGCGGTCTGAAGCCCTGGTGTGATGGCTAAAAAGGCCAAAATGAAAAGCGGTGATTCATTCGGGGAAAAATAATGATCGGCTATAGGCAGGGCGAAGAGAATGAGTCCGACGGTAGCTATTAGGCCAATGGCGAATTCGACACGGTAAATGAAACGAACCGCTGCTGCAATATCGGCATGTCTTCCTTCTGCGCGATATTGTGCCGTGAACTTAGTCACCGTAGTCATGAATCCTAGAGAAAGGCAAAAAGAGAGCGTTCCCGCGAACCATTGGGCTTGATGAAAAATCCCCAAATCATTTGGCCCTAAGGTACGCGCCATGACGATGGACGCCACCATGCCCATAGCGAAGCCTAGGAGATTGGAAAACAAAAAGTGAAGGCTGTTGCTGACGACGCGCGCGAGCGACTTCACGATTCAGTCCTTGCGGGTCATGTAATGATGATAATAATGCTTGTAATAGCTGTGGCTTGAATAGCCCTGGGTGATATCGACATCATTGAGAATGCAGCCCAGTATGCGAGCATTCACATTGCGCAAGGATTGCAGAGTCCTTTGGCTGACCTGCATGCTTGTTTTTCCAGACCGGGTGACAAGAATGACGCCATCCAGTTTGGTGGCAAGAATAGCGGCGTCCGTGACGGCGATGACGGGGGGGGTGTCGAAGAGGATATAGTGGAATCTCTGCTTTAATTCCTTGAGCAGGTTATCCATTTTTCGCGAGCCAAGGACTTCGGCGGGATTCGGCATATAGGCGCCCGCGGTGATGACCTTGAGTTGCGCTCCCTGTATGTCCCGTATGCATTCGTCTATGGTGGCGGTTCCTGCGATGATTTCGCCGAATCCAGGGGACCTTTCTATGCCGAATAGATGATGGGCGACAGGACGGCGTAAATCGGTATCCACGATGAGGGTGGGCTCGCCTTGTTGGGCAAAGCTCAAAGCGGTATTGGCCATTGTCAGGGACTTGCCTTCGCCAGGACCAGAGCTGGTGATGAGCAAGGTTTGTATGGGCTTGTCAGGTGAGGCGAAAACCACATTGGTGCGCAAGCTGCGATAGGCTTCGGCGACAATGCTTTCCTCACTTTTTTCTCCAATGATGAGCTCGGGATAGCGATTCCGGATTCTTTGCTTGCCCTTAGTGAAGGTGCGTTGAACTTCGAGATCGGCTTTCGAGGTTTCGATATGGGGAATGGTTCCCAATAGGGTTAAGGCCAAATGCTTTTCAATATCATCATTGGTCTTCACCGTATCATCGAGGAATTCTCTCAGGACCGAAAGTCCAATGCCGAAGCCGAGTGCGACCACAAATGCAACCAAATAAAAGATGTAGTCCTTACGTGCCACTGGGGTCGTGGGCAATTGCGCTGCGTCGACGATTTTGAGCCCACCACTTTTGCTTTGCAATTGAATGATGGCATCTTCGAGCCGGTCCGTGAGCCGCTTATGCGTTTCGGTATAACGTTCGAGCAAGTTGTCGAGTTGCTTGATTTCATATTCCTGCTTGCCAAGGTCAGGGTGGGATTCGCGGTATTGGATAATGGCTTTCTTGAACGCATCCAGCCTGGCTTTTTTCAATTGCATGTCTGATTCCATGGCTGTGACTTCCTTACGCATCACTTGCCATTGGGCTAAAACATTGAGGTCTTGCGGTTCGCCCTTGCGGGTGAGCTTGACGATTCGCTCTTCGGTTTGTTGTAAGTCTTGTGAAAGCGGGCTTTCGGGCGTAAGGGTAATGCCGAGGCGAAGCATTTTTTCCTTTTCTTTCTCCAATTGCTTTAGATGCTCTTTCGCGGACTGCACCGCTGTGTCATTGACTCCGGCCTGTCCCTGGTGCATGCTTTTATCCAAAGCCTGGAAATAAGTTCGCTTCGCTTCGAGATTGGCTTTGTCGAGCTCGAATTTGACCAGTTCGTCTTGATAGTTTTTCTCTAGCGCCTCAAGTCCCAAATTGTCGCCACGGCTCGACATGCGTGATACGTCGGTGAAGGTGCTTTTCTGAAATTGGATCGAATCCCTTTTCCGCACGCAGATTTCGATCTGCGCCTTGATGGCCTCAATGGCTTTTTCACTTTCTTCGTTGGAAACGCGTCGGCAAAAAACCACCAGGGAATCCGTCGCGGTCTGCGCTAATTGATAGCTCATGGAAGCATTGGAAGTGTGCGCCGAAAGTGAAATAAAGGACTCCACCATGCCTTCGCCCAATTCGACATATTTGTCCATGGCTTCGCGGGTGGTCGGCATACCCGCTTTGATAAGACTTTCCGAGGTGGCCTGCATGAGGCGATCTTGAAATGCCTTACTACGGAAAATCGCCCGATAGTAGCCGAGATTGTGCTTAGGCCCCTCGTCCATGCCCATCATCAAAGGATTGCCTTTGGCCTCGTCCATAACCACTTGCGCTTGGGCCACATAGATATTGGGGATGCGCTGCACGAACCACCATGTGGGGGCTAGGAAGGCCACTAGCGAAATCAATAGAATCCATTTGTTCTTGTTGATTAGCCGCAGGTAGTCGGCGAAATCGAGTTCGCGCTGCAAGGTTCTCATGTCATTTCGCCAATTGTGAGATGACGAACCAGGCCGTCACCAAGGCGACCAAATCGCGGACCACGGCAAGACTTTTTTCCCAGGTGAAGGACTTGGCATAGACAATGACCACATCCCCTTCGCCTAGTAATGGCAAGTTCTCGGTTTTGCCTTCATCAATGAACTTTTGCATATCGAGGAGGAAGTCTGACTTCTGTCCGCCAGGCGCACTCATGATTCTCACCTTATTCAAATTGGCGTCGACCGTGGGACCTCCGGCGAGATAGACCATGTCAAATACCGATGCGGCTTCAGTGAGGGGATAAAAACCGGGCTTGTTCACCGCCCCCAGGACCTTGATGTATTTCGATTTTTTTGAGCTGAGAAAAATGATGCGATCTCCATCTTCTAAATTGGGAAGTAATGACAGGTCGCCGCTCGATAGAAAACGCTGCAAGTCATAATAGTTGGCCGTTTCGTCGCCGAGATTCCGGTGTACGACTTTGACGCGCGAAAGGTCGGCCTGCTCCGTGGGACCTAGAGCCAGCATCAGGACTTCCTGCAAATTCGCTTTGGGAACCGCGGTGACCAGTCCTGGTTTTTTAACCTGTCCCAGCACATAGAGGTTGATGGGGTTTTCCGTAATGACGCTCACCAGTACCAGTGGCGATTCCACTACCTTGGCGAGCTTATAGGTGAGCAAGTCCTGCAATTCGCTAGTGGTTTTTCCGGAAATGCTCATATCCTGATAGAGCGGATAGTCTATGGTGCCATTATCATTGACCCGCACGATTTGCGATAAATCCTTGTCATTCTTTACCACGATATTCAAATACATACCGGGCTTAATGACGGCGGCTTGCGTCACAAATGCAAAAATCATGATCCAGCTAAGCCATTTCACATTTGCTTTTTTCATTGGGGCTTCAGGACGAACGGGGTTTTTAATTCGATGGCTCCACCGGTAAAAGCTGGAAATACCCAGCGCTTCACCACCCTTAATATTTCAGCGATCAAATCGGTGTCGTCGAGGCTTGTTTCTCCGGGAATAGCGCTCACGTGGGACACCGTGCCATCCTCCTCAATGACTAGCATCAAGGTGATTTTACCTTCGAGATCCGGCCTGGTACGAAGCCTTTCTTCATAGAGCATGCGGATGGCGGTTTGCTTGCGGCTGATGACGGCATGCAGTTCCTGTACATTGCGCGCATTCGCATATCGCCGCCCCCGGTCTACTCTCTCGCTCTTATCGAGATCAAGTGATCCGATTTTCGAGAGCGCCCCCAACTTGGCATTGTCGAATCCTTTATAAAGCTTGTCAATGCCTACATCGGCAGGCTCCTTGCTTTGATCGGACCGCAGGGCTTGATTGCCACTCACTCGGGATAGCCCTTCTAAGCCTTGCAGGCGTGATCCTAGGCTACCCAGGCCCGAAATCCGCATTCGTGATCCCAAGGCGCCGACAGCCGTGCCCCTGCCTCCACCCTTGGCGGAAAGAATGGCGAGCAAGCCGGACTTAGGCATTGTTTGCTGCACTTTTTCAATATGTTGCTCCACTGCCTGCCTAGAGCGCTCGATGCGGGAACGAGCCGTGGGATCGACGGGGGCGGGCTTGGGACGCGTGCTCGGTGCCAGGCTTACCTGCCTCGGCACATCGGCGGAAGAGGGAATAAAGGCCATTTTCGGCGGCATAAGGATGCGCGCCACCCGATCCACACCATTGCTTTCACCCTCGGTTATGAAGTGACTTCCGTCGAGAGAACGAACCCAGGTCAGGAATAGAAAAAGGCCGAGCAAGCAAAGCACAAAGCTGGCAATGGCGGGCACATCGAGTTGATCAAATGGGCCGTCCTTATAGCGCCTTTTATCGCCTGGGCTTTGAGTCGGGGGAGTGCTTGGCGATGACGAGGGACTCATGCTATTTGTCGTCCTTACGATCGACGGTTAAGGCGAAATCGGAATAGCCCTTTTCGCCGCAGGTCACCAAGACTTTTTGCAAGATCGCGAAAGGAATGGCTCGATCGCCTTGAATGCTGAGCTTGCCGGTAAAACCCACGGTGGAGTCGATTTGGGAAATATTTTCAGTGGATTTACGGCGCTTATCCAGCCAATCACTCAAAGCCGGAATACGGTAACCGGGGCGTTTCTCCTCGTCGAGCACCGCGGCAATGGGTTGCCCTTCGGCAAGGACATGTTCTTGACTAATGGCGATGACCAAGGTTTTTTCCGGCCTTTCCCTGGCCGTACTGCTGGGCAAGGTCAGCCCAGGAGCCGGCGTGATTATGTCGCCTTCGGTTGAAAAATTCTTGAGCAGGAAAAACACGAGCACGGTGAGTACATCCACCAGGGATGTCATTTGCGGTTTGGCCACTTCAGGAGGCTTACGCTTCTTGGCTCTCATTCCGTCAACCCGCCAGAAAGCAAAACCTTTGGAAACTGATTTTCCCGACACAAATCCATGGTGGAAATGATGTCCTGATATATCACAGCCGAATCGATGAGTAAGACCACGCTTTCATTGAAAGGCATAAGGGCTTTTAATGCCTTCAAATCCTTGGCCAAGGCGGGAAAGTCATAACCCTTGGGCCCTTTGGGATGCGCGTCGAATTTTTGTCCCTCGGCAAGCACTTGATAACCTGATTCGGAAACCACTATGGTCAGGTCTTTTTGCTGAACTTCCGCACTTGTCGCTGTTTCTGTGACTGCAGGTGCAACTTCATCGCTTTGAGTCGGAGGTAGGCTGAATTTCACTACGGCCAAGTGGGTGAAAACCACCATGGTGACCAAAAAGGAAATGAGGATGATGAGAATGTTCATCATCGGGGTCATGTCGAGTTCTTCCGACTCTGCGGCAGCCAAAAAGGATCGGCGCTTTTTGCCTTGCCCCATTGCTGCCGAACCTCCGCTCATGTCTTTATTGTCCTGGATTAGCGTGAAGGGTGGGTGGCGGGACCAGGAAAAACGGGATAGGTAGGAGGGGGAGGCGGAACGGAAGGCGGAACTGAGGGAGGAGGATTTCCTAAACCGTTTTTACGCTGGGCATTCAGGAAATTCGTCAAACGCAGGGCGGTTTCGTCAATTTGCTCCAGCAATTCATTGGCCTTCGAACCCAAAAAGGTGTAGCCCGCCATGCAAAGCATGGCTGCTAAAAGTCCTAGCGCGGTGGCATTGAGCGCCAGGGTAATGCCACGGGCTAGGAGTTTGCTTTTTTGGGAAGGATCGGCGGATTCCAGCGCGGCAAAGGCTTCCTGTAAGCCGAAAATGGTGCCGAGTAGTCCCACCAGAGTACTCAGATTGGCCAATAGGCTGAGGTAATGGGTGCGTTTTTGCAAACGAGGCAATTCACGAAGGCTGACTTCCTCCAGGGCATCCTTGATTTCTTGTGGGGTTCCAGCCTGCTCAAACCGCCAAATTCCCGCCTCTAGTATGAATCCTAAGGGAGTGGCCGTTTGATTGCACAGCTTTCGTGCCTGGCCAACTTGGTCTTTGCGGATGAGGGAGGTGATATCGCCCAGCAATTGCTTGGTATTGAGACGACATTTGATGAAAAAAAACCAGCAGCGCTCAAGGAAAATGGAGAGCCCGCAAGCGAGCAAAATCAGAATGAAGTATTCGATGGGGCCGCCGTCGCGCACGAAATGGGCGATTTTAAGCAAGAAGGCCATGGAATGAGTCCTTTGAGGAACTTTTGCGTTTAGCGATGATTATACCCCTGGCGTTTTTTTAGTGCAAAATCCGGCCGGGGTTTTTTGGTCATTCGCTTGTGTAAACGCGGCTAAGGCGATATATTGCTTGATCTGTACCACGGAAGGGATTTTCCATGAAGAAGGTCTTAGCGTTCTTTCTGCTTTTGATTGTGACCGGTGCCCTCGCGGCTTCCAAAACCAGTATGACCGAGGTAACTCGAATCAAGGGTGGAAGCACGGGACTCTATAAATCCGAGCTGGCCGATGAAGCTGACAAGATTGCCGACGTCGGTGGCGGCGATGAAGTGACCTTGCTCAAGCAAGGCAAGTCCCGCTCTATGATTAAGACGGCCGGAAATGTGAAGGGCTGGGTGGACAATGGCAGCCTCGAAAAAGTCAAGGTCAGCAGCGGCGGTAGCCATAGCCTAAAGGACGTCGAAGTCGTGGGCTGGCTGGATAATCCTTCCGCCGTTTACATCTTGGATAACACCAATCCTGACGTGAGCGCGCTTCCCATTGATCGCAGCTTTGCTAGCGAAATCAATGAGAAGAAAGATCGCGAAGAAGTCGAACGCGCTTACGACGAAAACTAGCCTGACCTGAGCCGGCTGAAGGGCCGGCTCGATTTCAGGTGGTTTTCAATCAATTCCAAGTATCGGTTTTACGGAGGCCTTTTGCCACAACCTGGCGAAAGGCCTCTTGCTTTAAGGCGTCTAGACCTGTGCCGGTCACGGTCGAGGTTAAGATCACAGGATGGCCTTCGCCCAGTTTCGCAAAGCGCTCGTCAGGTATGAATTCGCCTAAATCCGTTTTATTCAGGGCAATCAAATAGGGCTTTTCCAGCAACTGGGGATGAAAGCGTCCCAATTCCCCGCGCAAAATTTCGAATTGGTTCCAAGGTTCCGGGTCAGCCAAATCGAGAACGAAGCAAAGCACGCTGGTGCGTTCGATATGCTTGAGGAATTGATGCCCTAAGCCCTTGCCGTCGGCGGCACCTTCAATCAAACCAGGGACATCTACAATCACAAAACTGGAATGATCATGTACGCGCACCAGGCCCAAGACGGGCTTTAAGGTCGTGAAGGGATAGTCGGCAACCTTGGGTGTCGCGGCAGAAATGCGGCGAATGATAGAGCTCTTGCCAGCATTGGGAAAGCCCACCAAGCCGCAATCGGCCATAAGCTTGAGCTCAAGCTGAAACTTACGGCGCTCTCCAGGTTCTCCCGGCGTGGATTTACGTGGAGTCTGATGCGTCGGCGTTTTGAAATGGCTATTGCCTAAGCCGCCCTTGCCACCTCGAACTGCGAGAAAGGTTTGGCCATCCTCTTTGAGATCGCAAAGCAAGTCCTTGGTTTCAGCGTCTTTAACCAAGGTCCCGACGGGAACCAGAATATCGACATCTTCGCCGCTGCGACCCGTCGACAAAGAACCGCTGCCACCCATACCGGAATCGGCCTTGAATTGACGGCGATTCCCGATATCATAAAGGGTATGCAAGTCTTTGCTGGCCTTGAGGATAACGTGACCACCTCGCCCGCCATCTCCGCCATCAGGGCCGCCAAAAGGAACGTATTTTTCCCGGCGAAAACCGACAGCGCCATTGCCGCCATTGCCGGCTGTTAAATCGATAAGGGTTTCATCCACGAACATGGTCAATAACCTAGGTGAGAGGGCGAGCCAGCGAAAGATGCCAGCCGATCAGGAGGCAGCGTCGCGTTCCAGCCGCTTCATTTCCTTGCTGGCCACACCCAATTTTTTGAGGCGATTGTGCAAGGCGGTCCGAGTCATGCTCATGGACCTAGCGGCGTCGGAAACATTCCAACGGTTCTCTCGAAGACGGGCGAGAATATAATCCTTCTCCAAGCGTCGCAGGTTGGACTTGAAGCCGTTATAGTCCATATCCGCGGCTGCGGGCATTAAAGCGGTTGGACGGCCCATTTGCAGCGGCTGGCGCAGAAAATCTTCGAGATCGGTGGCTTCCAGCACGGAGCTTCGGCTCAAACTGACGGCGCGTACCACAATATTCTCTAATTCGCGGACATTGCCGGGGTATTCATATTCCTGCAATCGCTGTAAGGCTGTCTCTCCAAATCGCACGGGAGGCAAGTTTCCGCGCTGGTGCTTGTGGAGAAAGTGCCGAACCAAGACGGGGATATCAGAAAGGCGATCGCGCAGGGGAGGCAATAAAATGGGAATGACATTCAGGCGATAATAGAGATCTTCACGGAATTGGCCGGTTTCTATGGCCCTTTCCAAATCGCGATTGGTGGCGGCGATGACCCGCACATTGGCATGGCGCAGTCGGTTTTCACCGACGCGGCGGAATTCGCCTTCCTGCAAGGCGCGCAGCAATTTGGTTTGTAGCCTCGGGGGGATATCGCCGATTTCATCGAGGAAAAGCGTCCCATTGTCTGCTGCTTCAAAGAGGCCTTCGCGATCGCCTACGGCGCCTGAAAAAGCTCCGCGGGCATGCCCAAACAATTCGCTCTCAATCAAGCCGTCGGAAATCGCGGCGCAATTCACGATCACGAAATGGCCTTGCCGGGGTTCGGTTTGATAAATCGCCCGGGCGACCAATTCCTTACCGGTGCCGCTTTCGCCGCGCACCAAAACCGAGGCGCGACTCTCCCGAGCGCGCTCAATCAGCCGATAGACTTCCAGCATGCTTGCCGCCTGGCCCACTAACCCTAGGCTCTGCCGAGTGGCCGTGGATAAGGCGTTGAGGGTGGGGGCGGGGGTATTCGAACCGCGCTGGAGGCGAGCCAAAACCGCATCCAGGGCGGAGTGCAATTGATCCGGATTCACCGGCTTACGCAAAAACTCCTCGGCGCCCGCTTGTTGGGCTTTGCGGGCCGAGTCATATCCGCCCTGAGCGGATAGCACCAAAATCGGGAGGGAGGGTAGCTTTTGCTTAACTCTTTTGATCAAGGCCAAGCCGTCTATGCCCGGCATGATCAAATCGGTGATCAAAACGTCGAAACGCTGGGATTGCAGCTTCTCTAAAGCCTCTTCGCCATTGCTGGCTAATTCGACTTTATGGCCGGCTGTGCGCAGAAGATCGCGCACAAAATAGCCGGTGATTTTTTCGTCGTCGACAACTAAGACGTTTGCAATCATGAACCCAAAGAGTAAGCCCTAAAATCAGGCATCGGCCTGCCAAGTCCGCATTAATTCATTATAAATCTTAGGATAGGAATTGAGTTTGTCCTTATCGAATCCGGCTACCCCGCACCGCGGCCGCACCCAAATGCGGCTAGTGTCGGGCAAAGCAATTTGGCGGGTCAG
This sequence comes from Fibrobacterota bacterium, assembly GCA_043753995.1. Lineage (GTDB taxonomy): Bacteria > Fibrobacterota > Fibrobacteria > UBA11236 > UBA11236 > JAYUVP01. The sequence continues at coordinate 2,139 of JAYUVP010000059.1, read as the reverse complement.
GCTTTCGCGAAATTTTTTCAGGATGGGTTGGGTGGCATTGACCGGGGTCATCGGCAAGACGACGAGAAAGCGATTGTAGGTTAGATACCCGATAAAGTCGGCATCGCGCATGGAATGCCGCAAATCGCCGATGAGCACATTTTGCAGCCCACGCAAGGCATCGCCATGTTTTTCCATGGCGCCTTGATCTTCAGGCAAGCCTTGAAAAGAAACGAGGATGGCGCTGAATGGGAGATTGTAGCGACCCGCTCGACTTACTTCGAACTTGATGAAGAAATCGAGTACAGCCTTAACATAAACCCCCTGGGGCAATTCTTTGGAAAGGCTGCGTTCGCGCTTGGCCGAATATTCTTGGCGAACCTTCTGCATTACGCGAGTGGAAATGTCCTTGAGGACGGCGTCTTGCACGGCTTCGGTTTGCAAAAGCTCCATGGCTACGTCGAGCTCTTTCTCATCGCTGAAAAGCTCAAGCAGAAATTGGGCCTTTTCGGCTTCGCTCAATTGGGGATTGCGCAATTGAACCATGGCCGCACGTGACTTGATATTGCCAACGGATTGCTGCAAGCGTAACCGAAGTTTTTGGCGTCCAGCCTGGCGGGCTTCTTCGGGGACATCCTTGGTGCTCAGCTCGGCATTCATTTCGTTTTCGAGCTGATAGAGCATTTGCGCCATGCGATGGGCTTCTTGCGGAGCCGCCTCGGCCCGATCGGTAAGGGCGTCACCGGTTTTCTCGACATAGTCGGTCAATTGGCGTATCAATTCGTCGGCCGATCCGCCCTTGCCGATTTTCCGCATTTCGCTGGCCAAGACAATAAGCTGGGCCGCTTGCTTGGGATTTTCCTGGATTTCCTTGAGCAACTCTTCGGGCTGCAAGCCTACGCTTTCGCCAGCCTTAAGGAAATCATGATAGCTGTCGGTGCTGCCCATGGTCAGGCTCAGCTCTGAAAGCAGGTTGTAGTACTCAATCAGGGGAATGCCGCGTTTGAGAAATTCCTGGCGCAAGACGGTAAGCACTTGCTGCAAGTGCTGTCGCTCGGGCACAATGCGTTGAATCACTTGCGCAGTCTTTTTCAGATTGTGCTTGTTGCGCTCGAATTCGGCCATGACCAAATCGGCGGATGTACGCACGAAAATATCATCGGTGGCGCGGGCGATTTCTCCCGAGTCTTGTAACTGGCGATTCAGTCCTTGCTGTGCCTTGACTGCCTTCACCAATTCCGAGCGCATGGCATACATGCCCGCCAATAAATCTTCGACGGGCGCCCCTTCGGTGCGACCTTGGGCGGCAAAGGCTCCCAAAACATTTTCAAGGCTTTGCCGCAAAGCATGAGCTTGATCTTCGGGGCGGGCGCGTGAGCTGACCTCGGTTACGGTTTTCGGCAGGCTACTGGGATCTTCCAGCAGCCGCAAAATATCGAGGTTGTTGGCGAATTCCTTGGCCGTCAAATGGCCTAAAACCACGCGCATGGCCACGTCATTGAAGCTACCGGCAGCGTCTTTGCCGGGTCCTGACGGTAAGGTGGCTGAACTTGTTCCCGGCTGGACCGAGTTGTCATTTTGTCCGCCGCTGGCCGAAACATGTTCCCCTTCGCGCACGGTTTGCAAGGACACATTGTTGACGCTGATTCCAGCAGCTCCTCGGGCCACCATATAGCGCGCAAAGCTCTCGGGATTGGCATGGGTTAAGCTGCAGGCCTCTAAAAATGCCGCCAAATCAGCTTGGGACATGGGTGAATCCAAGCTGATGGATTCAATGCCGAAGCGTTTCAAATGATCCGCGATACGCTTGTTATTCGGCTGATAGACAATGTCAATATGGCCGATATAGAAACCGAATTCCTGGAGCAGAATGGAGATATTTCCACCCTGCAATAAGGGCGTCAAGGCCTCTGCCACCTTGGGGATGGTCTCCAAGACGACGGGATGATCTGGCGCATAGGCAATGGTGCGATTGAAGTAAAGGTTCAACATGCGCACGAAGTGCTCGGCTTCGGTGCGAGAAAATTGGGTTATGTCTGATGCCATGCCGCGTCTTTGACTTTCTAGGAATTGTATAATAGGAATGGCCCTTTGTGAACGGCCACGATCGCCCCAAATATGACGCAAAGCCCCCCACCTCTTCGAATGCCAGTCCCCGAT
>JAYUVP010000058.1:0-71400 GCA_043753995.1 Fibrobacterota bacterium | reverse complement strand
TCCACCCCATGAGCTATCAAGGCCATGAAAACCGATCTTTGGCCCCAGTTTATAAGCATTTGGCAACAGCCAAGCATATTGTGATGGACAGCATCTTGTTGACTAAAACTGTTGATGCCATCGTACCCAATGAGCTAGATGCCAACGGAGCCAATGAAGTTCTTTCTCCGGCGGCAGTCCCAACTAGAAAAATGATGAACGAGTGGTATCGCTTCGGACGCGATATTTCCCGCGTCGCCCCATTCAAGGACAAAGTCACCATCCTGTTGAAATACGACCCACGTGCCTTGGGCGACCAGGAGCTTGACGCGACCTATAAGCGAAAAGGTGGGAATTTGTACACCTATCTCTACAAGGTGGGCACAGGCATGACCTCTTATATTCCTGCCGGCCATGAAAATGATGAGCTATTGGCTGCCAGCACGGGTTTTGACGGGGGTGCAGGTGACTATGACCGATATGTCGCGCAAACCCTGTTCTTTTTGGCTGGCTATAATCAGACGGCCTGTGATGCTTCCTGCAATGGTCTACCATTGGTCGACGGCAGCGAAATGCTCACGGGCACTAAATACGTGACGACGGCGACGGGTCCAAAAATTGTCGCGGTTAATCCCCTGCTGACTTTTAATAGCTCAGTGATGGGTTTCACCTCCACCATCGAAAAGAAATACGTTGCCACGGTCTTGGATATTCGCGGACATGTGATCAGTCAAACCAGCGGAGTAGGAAAAGTTTCCAAGGATTATAGCCAGGATAATCTGAAACCCGGGGTGTACTTGCTAAAGGTCCAAATCGGTGGTATGGCTCCGCAAACCAAGCGGTACGTGATTACGCCTGCTATTTAATCGGACTGCTAGGTAATATGGTTTGAAGGGCGGGAGGAGCACTCTCGCCCTTCTTCATTTTTGCCCAAATTTCCTTGAATTCAAAGACTCCCTATATGAATTGTGACCGCCATCACCTAGGCAAACGCGAACCGTTTACGATTTGAATTCGGCAAGGCACCTTGGTTCCTGCGCCTAGATTTTCAAGTGAAAGGTCAAGACCCGTGATAGTTATTCCCATTCAAAATTTGTGCTTTTTGCGAAATGCTCAGCTTTACATGGCCCTCCTTGCCACACTATGTCTTCCTTTGGACGTCTTTTCGGAAAAAGCAAAGTTTGGACTAAGCCCTGACGGAATGCTGGATCAGCCTACGCTGGAAAAGGCATATAAGGAGAGCGAGTGGGATCAGGTGACCAAGCTATTAGAAGGCTACCTCCGCAATAAGGGTGACAGCCGAGTATCCCAAGAGGAGCGCATTTTCGCCTATAAATATCTCGGGGTCATTTGTGCGGCGGATAGTCTCTCGCGCTCCAAAGCGGAAAGTTATTTCACGCGACTTCTGAATCTTTCGCCTGATGAGGACATCGTGGACCTTTTTCCATCACGTCGGGTCAAGGACTTGTTTCTGGAAGTGAAGCGCGAAAATGAAGAATTGAAACGCTATAGCTCAAGACCAAAAACGAGTGTCCGCGATAGCATGCCCACGGTCACAGCAATCTCAACTACACAGCGCGATACCGTGCGATTCACGCCCAAACAAAGTAAACCCAACATCCAAGAGCCGAAAAGCACTTGGATTTGGTGGACGGTTGGAATTGCAGCTGCCACCGGAGCTGGCGTTGGCGCTTATTATCTCAGCTCCAACGAGCCTGAAAAGTCCGTCGAAACCCTGACATTACAGCCGGAATAATGTTTGCCTCCAATCGGACTTTCACATTTTGCAATGAGACAAAAATGCTTCACTTTTTGACAAATCATTGGCGGAAGCTGGCCGTCATCGGTATGACCCTATTGGTTGGGTTGTTCATTTCCTGCAATGTCGAGCCCGAAGTTGAACATCGCATCGACCTGGCTCTTCATGATTCGCTTTCGAAAGACAAAGGCGGATATGATAGTCTTCAAATTTCCATTCTAAGCGATAACGGCAAGGTTATTCAGCCTTTGGTATTTCGCGGCCCCTATGAGGCAGGCAAAACAGGTGGGGTTCTCAAAGGGCTTTTATTAGGCTCAAGTGTACCTCCCGAATTCACCATAGATATCAAGGCTTTCAAAGGAGGTGATACAGTCCATGTCAATATCCAGGTCAAGGATAAAGTTCCGGGAGCCATTGTTCGCATTGATACTGTTAAAATCAAACCGCCCGTTGTCCGTCCTGGCGACAGTGATACGGTCATTATTAATCCGCCAACCGACCCAAAGACCTTGGTCCTAAATGAGTCGGTCTTGATTCTGGGTATCACTGGCCTTCCGCGCCAAGTTTATGCAAAACTTTTGCCGGATGGCGCTACGGGGCTTATCCGGTTCAGCATTTCCGATTCCTTAATCGCCACCGTCGACATCAATGGCATCATCACTCCAAGGGCTGTAGGCGAAACCCAAGTCATAGCTCAAGTAGATAAGCTTCCACAAGTTTCAGACACCTTATTAGTCAAGGTCATTCTTCCCCCTGCCATCACCCAGGTCGCTTTTGCACGGTCGGCAGGCATACTCTATGTCGGAGCCCCATCCATTAAACTCAAAGTCACCCACCTGCCGGATACCCTCACACCCATGTTCGAATTCAAATCAAGCGATCCGGGAACTATCGAAGTCAATACCCTAGGTGAAGTCATCGCGAAGGCCGAAGGTTTTGCCTTAATTACGGTCAATGCCTCGGGTTCAACAGGAATTCGCGATACCATCACCCTTCGAGGCTTGCGTGACGCGCCAATCATTGATGCGGGCCAAACCCAAAGCGTTGCCGTGGGGCAAGCGGTTAATATCAAGGTCAAAGTCACCCAGGCTTTTGGCACCCTCAACCTTACCTGGGACTTCAATGCCGATGGCAAACCCGAGGGCTCAACCACTTTGGACACTGCAACCGCAACCCATACCTATTCGACACAGGGAGAATACTTGGCCGTTTTCACAGCCAAGGATGAAGAGGGAAATGCCACTACTCAAACGGTTCGTATTCGCGTGGGCAAGGCTGGGCCCTTGGTTATTATCACAAGCCCCAAGCAAGACACCTTGGTAAATACACCAAGGTTCACTGTGCAGTATACCACGGACGGTACACCCAAAAGCCAGGTTTTCAACCTGCTCGTGGGTACGAATACTTTGGTAGTCAAAGACAGCAATACCACTGGAACCGACATGGCGAGTGTAAAGGTCACCCTCGACACCAAGGCCCCCGTGGTGAAAATCACCTCCCCGCAAAACGGGGCAATAACCAATTCACCGGAAGTCGATGTAGCATGGTCGGTGGATTCCGTGGCGAAAACCACCGGTATCAAGGAAAATCTTGTCGGAAAGCAAGGTCCAATCACCTTTTACCGTGACTTCACCGATTCCGCCGGGAATCGCGGGCGTGATAGCATCACCATTACACGTGACACGGTACCACCGGCGATACCCACCTTCAATCTTACCCTGAGCTCGCCTTCAGTCACGAATAATAAACGTCTCACTTGGGTATGGGCGAGTAGTGGTATTTCCGGAGGAGGTAACGGCAACTTCAGGTGGAGCGTAAACACTCCGACACCCGCTACCGGTGCTGGGTTGGCTACCCAGTTCTCGTCACCAACTGAATTGCCAGATGGCACCTATCTCCTGACCTTTGAGGAGCGCGATGCTGCGGGAAATTGGTCGAGCCCAGTGACTCGTGAGGTTCGTGTTTTGACTTCCGGCGCATTGGTAGCGATCACATCGCCATTACGTGGTAGCTATTTCAATGTGCGAAGTGGTGTGATAAATATTACATGGGAAGTCAATAGCGCGAATCAGCTTTCGGACACCAACCATACCTTGACTCAGGAAGGGGTATGGAACCGGATTCGTCGGGAATTCAGGGATGTCGCGGGCAATATTTCATTTGATACCGTAAGTGTGTTTTGGGATACAACCGCACCTACGGCACCGACCTTTTCTGTAAAGCCACAAACACCGGCCCGCACTACAAGCAGCAGCCAACACACTTGGACCTGGGGTAATACCGGGATCTTTGAGTGGCACTTTTCAACAACGAGCACCCTCCCCACAGGTTCGGGAACGGCAAACACGACAGGAAGCTACTCACGAACTGGCACCTTAACCGATGGTATCCACTATTTCCGAGTACGTGAACGCGACGCGGCTGGTAATTGGAGCACATGGGCTACCGAACCCTTGTTCATCGACAATGCCATCCCAGGAGCACCATCGGTATCGGTTTCGCCTACCTCACCGACTAGAAACCAAACGCCCACCTGGAAATGGAGCTCCGGTACCGCAGCCACCGGTGACTTTAGATACAAACTCAACGATGCCAACCTGATCTCTGGTGCCACCGAGACTCGGGCCACGGAATTCACTTATCTCCCTGGCCTCGCTGAAGGGACATGGGTCTTGTATGTTCAAGAGAGGAATGCGGCTGGTTCATGGTCATCCAACGGATTCGCATCGATACGAATTGACACCACCCGCCCGCGTACACCAACAGTCAGCGTTTCACCGGCTTCCCCTACCCTGGATCGTCGGCCGATCTGGAGTTGGAATAAACAAGAGGCGGGTCTTGGCCTTTTCCGTTATCGCTTAAACTCCGCAAGCCCTCGGGATACGGGAGCCACCTCCTTCCGTCCTTCAGCCACCAGCCAACTCACTGAAGGGACATATACAGTTTACGTGCAGGAGAGCGATAGCGCGGGTAACTGGTCAGCCGAAGGTAGTGCCCAAATTGCCATCGATCTGACTCCTCCCACCGCCCCTTCAGTGAATGGACCTGCCACCCCAACCAATGATGATACACCCACTTGGACCTGGGTTGCTGGAACGGGAGGGAACCGCAATTTCCGTTACCGCTTAAATGACACCAATATGGTCGGAGGCACGCCGACTACCGATTTGTTCTACACCCCCCCATCCCAGGCAGCGGGCATCTATACACTTTATGTGCAGGAAAGGGATGATGCCGGTAACTGGTCCGCTCGAGGGTCCTACAATCTCACGGTTGATCTTTCCCCACCGAATGCACCTAGCATGAATACAACCACACCACGCTCCCCTTTGAATACTTTGAGGCCGACATGGTCATGGTCTTCGGGCGGCGGTGGAGGCGCGAACACATATCAGGTGAAGGTCGGCAACGACGACTTCTCCAATGGTGCCACCATAGTTTCCGGAACTTCCTACCCTTGGCCTACTAACCTGCCACAGGGTGCGCAAACGCTATTTGTCCGCGAACGAGACGCTGCCCAGAACTGGTCCACGACATCCTCCCGGACGCTTTTCTTATCACCTAGAGCTCCATTGGGGGGGCTAGGGTTTTCGGTCAACCAGGGTACAACTCCCAAAATTTTGATCACTTCAAACGGCGATGTTTATGCTGCTTTTGATGAAGAAGGTGTGATCTCGGTGAAGCGCTTCCAACCTAGCTCAGATTCATGGATCGATGCTGGAACCGGCCTAGGACTCAATAACGTTTTGGATTTCGCTTTAGCTCCTGGCGATGTCCCCTACATCGTCGGGTATAGCTCCGAAGGTACACATGTGAAACGCCTAAATGGATCAGCTTGGCAGAATGTTGGCAATCCCACCACTAACGCCCTTTACCTAAGTGGGAGCTATCACTCTTTGGACTTTACATCTACAGGAACGCCTTTTTTAGCCTTTAAGCAATATGACGAGAATTTCACCACACCTTACAGTATAAAGCTGATGCGCTATTCCGGAACCCAATGGGATCTTGCGAATATGAATCGAGTTGGAACCGATCCTTGGTATTTAGATCTGGCTTTTGGCGCCAATAACCGACCCTACATAGCTTACCAGGATCTGTCTGGATTAGGCGTTTATGTGATAACCACTGATCCCTCCAATTATACCGCCAATTGGGATACCCTCGGTTCCGGTCCCGCGTTTCACAACAGTATCGCTCTTGGTACTGGTGGACTAAAAGTGAAGACGCATTCAAATCAGATTTACTTGGGAATAAGCGCATCTACTGATGGCATCCAAGTTTTAACGTCAAGCGGGGGTGGATTCACATCCATCCATACGACAACTGGTTCCGATTTCGACCTTACCGTCAGTCCCACTGGCAACCCCTATCTCGCACTGGTCAAACTGAATTCACCTTTTGACCAGATCACGGTGATGGGGAGAATTAACTCAACTTGGATCAACGTAGGTGGGGTACTTCAATCATCGGGTGGAATGTTACAACCAAGCCTGGCAGTGACAGGAGATGGGGTGCCCTATGTCGGCTTCTATGACCAAGCTGCTGGAGGAAAACCTTCCGTTATCCGCACGTCCTTCGATCCTTAGGCTTTTAGGTGGGGCGAGGCATCGCCCCACCTAAGTCGAATAATATCGTAATCTACCGTCAAAAAATAAAACCAATCGGTCAATGAAGATTTCCCGTTGATAGCAGGTAAATGTGACCATAGTAACATTTACCTGCTATTCAAAATGATAATTTTCTTGGAGACCAGCCAAACTCTATCCTAATCCCTGGTGCTTATTTGAATATGCCCATCTACCAAGGCCAAACCAACACAGTCCTTCGCATTCAATTGCCGTCAGCAATCTTGACGGCCCGTTTTCTCGAAACGTGCTTCCCCGCGAATACCGAAATCGCCTTCGAAGTCCTAACTGTTTATGTCGGCGATACCGCACTCATTGAAGTCGACTTTTTAGATGCTCAAGGTTCGCTGCTCCACACACATAAAGGAACGGTTCACAGCGATTTGCATCGAGCGAGAATCAATACTCTGGTTTTAATTCCAAAACCAGGGCCGAATTTGCGCATTCAGATGAAGGTCCGCCTTCCGAAACATAACCTGACCTACCTCAGCGATTGGGCGCGAGTCGATTCGCCTATCGCCATCACCGAGGTAGCCATCAAGAATGCGAAGGGAGCGGTTCCCAATAAAATTCATATCGGGGACTTGGTCCACCTTTCGGCGCGTATTCTGGGAGATGCTGAAAAATTGCCATGCTCCCTTGCGCTTGAAGTGACCTATTCCGACAAACGCGTTTTGGTATGGCAAAGTTTTGCAACCGAGGTCTCTGAAGGCAAGGCCCAAGTCGAATGCAAAATCACTCGTCATCAGGACGAAGCAAAATTCTTGTCTCAGCACAAGACCAAGCCCAAGGCCTCGACCTATGCTGCTCCCAAAATTCAATTGCGAGTGACATGCATGGGTCTCTCCGAAATTTCACCGGCGATACCGCTTTCGAGCCAAACCAAAATCAACTTGCCCCAAAAGGCCAAGGCGCTCATCGAATTACCGACCGGAGAAATGAGCACGGTCGATCTTTCACCGGAACAACCTTTCGAGGTACCTGAAAATCAAGTGGGTGTTTACCGTCTTATTGATCTCGATCCTATCGATGAAAAAGGCCAATCCCTTACGAACCAAGTATTGCCTGGACATCCCGATGGCCATGCTGATACAAACGACGATGAACCACCCGCCTCCTTGCCACCGATGACTCCGGCCACTTAGTACCCGCAAATTTATTTCAATCTGCACCTCCTTCTGAATATGCCACAGTCCGACTTACCTTCTCAAAATTCCACCGTGGTAAAAGGACCCAACGGAAAAACATCTCCACTCGACCTCGCCAGCGGCCGCATTCATTATCTCGAAATTATTGATTCAACACTGACCCTCGATCATCGCTATCACGATGGATCACCGGTTTGCAAAGCTCCCTTCCTCATTGAATTTTCTGATGGCTCCCAATTGCGTGGCGAATTGGATGAAAAAGGCAAGGCCATGGTGCGCCATGTGAAGGGTGAACCGATTCGAGTTCAATTCGGTCCCGACGCGCGACCCTATATGCTGCCGCAGGCACCAAGCAATGCCTCCTATAAAAGCCAACTCCAAGAATCTGAGGCCATGGCCCTAGTGCAGCAGGCTCCGAGCCGCAGCGATAAAGCCCAGCCTGCCGAGAAAGCCTTGGTTACTCGCGTCGGAAGTTGGATTTGGGGAACCATACAAGGCAATTTCAATGAGCAGCAATCCACCAGCCAGGTTGTTGTCGATGCCGTGATTAGTTGTATTCCTGTCTTGGGTGAAATCACCGACATTCGTGATGTTATCGGCATTGTGCTCGGTATGGCCAATGACCCGAAAAAGCGCGAAGACAAGTGGACCTGGCTTGATTTAACCGTCACCTTGCTGGCCTTGATTCCTGTAGTGGGCGGCGCTCTCAAAGGCGTGGGTAAACTCTTGGCGAGGGGTGCAAAGAAAGCCCACATTCCCACCCAAGCCATCGGTGAATGCATTGCATTTTTAAATCGCATGGGTTGGGGCAAGGCCCAGGATTGGCTGAAACAGCTCAATCTCGAAAAGCATTCTGCTGGTCTCGTGGGGCAATGGCGTCAAATTTGCCAGCGAGTGGATCAAGGACTGGCTGCGGTACAAAAGGCCTATCGACGCTTCCTCCCCGAGGACATGGTCAAACGCCTCGAACAATTACAACAGGCTATTGGCGAGCTAAAAACCAAGGGCGAAGCCATGATACCCTCTTGCGTCAAAGAATTAAATCGCATTCTCAAGGAAGTGCAGCAACAGGTTTATCAAGGCGAGTTTCATACCATACCTAAATCCAAGGTCAGCCAAACTCGCGAAGTCGAGGCGCGCCTCATCGACACCCCAGAAGGCAAAAAATGGGTCGCGAGCGAAATGCACTTTCCGGCAAGCGATCCCGATTTGCATTACCGGCATATAGAGGGTTGGCCGGATTTGAAGAAGGGAAAGCACGCTAAATTGAATGGAAAAGAGGATGTTTTTGAAACCATCGAATCTTTTAGCGGCTCTATTAGGCCGGTACGATTAGCGCCGGGCACCAAAATCTATCGCGTCATACAGCACAACCGACCTTCCGACGGCTTGTTCTGGGCTCTCTCCTTACCTCCAAATGGCAAGGTGTGGCGTGAAGATTACGCTGTACTCGAAAGGTGGTCTAATAATGGATTCTATGTTGAAATGACCGTACCTGACCAAGGACTATTTGTTTGGGAAGGCAAGGTTGCGAGCCAATTGGATTCCGCAAAAACTGTCCGGAAAAAAGAAAAGATCTTGTCCAATGATGCTGAAGGCCAATACTTGCCTGGCGGTGCCACCCAATTGGTCGTCGATTTCAGCTACGAATCAAACCGCCATGCCCAAAAGGCAGCGAAATCCCTGCCTCGAATGCGCACCTTTTGGGGTAAGGAGGAGTTGGAAAGTGTTCGAGTTCCCAACAAAACAGTGGAGACCCAATTTTTACCTGCATCTGAAAGAGCCTCTAAAAAACCGGATTGGCTTTACGAAAAAGCCGTTGTCGCTGGTGAAAAAGCATTGAAGGGACATGATGTACAAGAAAGTCGCTCCCACTAGTTTGGAATTCCCATGAGCTATCACACCGTAGTCACTCCAATTGATGTGAGGATTTTTCCAATCGGCGAAAAAGACAGGCAATTGGCCTATGCTCGTATTTTTCGCTATACCTCCATTGCCTATCTCAAGAAAATTGAAGAACATTTCGTGGTGTTTGCAGAGGCATATGAATTGTTCGTTAAAAAGACAGGATTCAATAAGGATCGAAGATTGGCAATGGAGGGATTTTTCGGTTACCTAGATAAACTGCAAAGTGGTTTAAAAAAAATTTTAAGTGGGGACGTCACCGGGTATATTGAATGCCTTGAGAGTTCTGATTTAACTGATTTTATTAACGATCGTCAATTTGAGGACCGATATGTTTTTAGAGAAATTGGATATCGCAGCCTTCCGAGGCAATCTATTGCATTGTTTCGTCTCGCGGAAAAGCTCATGGACATGTTTCAATTTTTCGGCACCAATGTTGGCGGGTATGGTGGGTTCAAGCCAAATCGCCCCATGAGCTTATCCGAGGTCCCCTACTTGATTGGGCAATTGACTCCATTGCCATCACCACAGGCCAAGCCATTGCCAATGAATACTCCTGTTCCAGTTAGCGGGATTTATTTGGCCATACACGAATTTGGTTATCCTTCGTACTATGCCCAGGGGATGTGGACTCAAGAGGCAAGGGTTCCCAGAAACCTGACTGAAGTTTATCAATCGTATTCTGATTTCAAAAACAATGTGCCTCCCATAGACACAAGCTCTTCAGTTAAAAAAGTCCCGGTCGAATGGGTTTTGATTTGGAAAGACGACCGGTATCGAAATGGAAAAATCCCAGATGAAAGCGAATTCATCGACGAAACCTGTGAGTTACCCACCTATTCCCTCGCTCCGCCTCCATTGACTGAGGACGATTGAGCCGACCTCGGTACCCCGCCAAAAAGCCCCAAACCTCCTAAGCCAGGAGGTGATTGGTATCTTTTAAAGATGCCAACTTCATTTTTATCGACCCGTTCGACCCTCCGAACAGTAACGCAATTCGGCATGGCCTTCGCTTGCGCCATGATTTTCACCCATTGCGCCTCGTCCAAAAACTCCACCCCTCCCCAACCCCTGATAGAAGCCACCCCCAAGGACGTGCTCTATTTGCCTCCCCTGATTTTAGCAGATAGCCTCTCGGCCTTGCTGGAACCGCAAGGTTGGGACACCACTCGCTTTCGCGAAGAAATACGCAAGGAGTTGATTTTTCAATTTCGCAGCCGGGGCATAGGCATCACGGAAGACACCGGAAAAACCACCACCCATCTGCAATTGAATGTCACCGGAGCGCGCACGGAAAGCGGTTTGCGTTTCGGTGGGCAAGCGGAACTGGCCAAGGCCGAAGGCAAGCGAATCTTTCCCATTCCTCAGCAAAGCAAAAGCGGTGCTCAGGGCATGGAACGCAGCGACCCCACCGTGGACCGCATTCGAGAATGGGCAGCCGCCGTGGTCTTGGGAGCCGCCGGCGATCCCAGGAAAAAAATTCGGAAAAGAAAAAACCCTACCGACGAATATCAGCCCCAGCTATTGATGCTGTTCTAATCGGCGATGTGCCGCAAGGCTCACCTTCAAGGCGTAAACAAGAATTTGCCGACGACCTTGCCCGCAGACTCGGCGAAATAAATGCCACCGATGGCGGCGTGGCCTTGCAGGTTACGGCCATTCCACAAATAGGTGTCACCGGTGGGATAGAGTTGTGCCACCTTATGGCCTAGCATGTCAAAGAGTTGAATGGGCGCCAAAGCAGCCTTACCCTGAGTGATACGGACTTGGCCACCATTTTGCGAAACAGAAAAGCCGGAGACCCTTTGAACCTTACTCCGGGACTGCCGCACACCCGTGGGGCTTGGCACCGTGTCATAGGTCACCTTGATGAGTTGTACCCTGAAGGACCCTTTATGATTGGCGTCGAAAACCTCGGACTTCCATCCTTGCAGGATTTGCTTGGCCAAGGCCAAGGAGTCACTGGGGCCATTTGCCTGGGCTTTATACGACCATCCCGAGGACCATAGTCCGCTAACATTATCACGCGTGGAGTCCTGAAAAACAGCGGTCCCATACCAAGCCGTGAATTTGGCATTCTCATCCTTGGTTTGTCCAATGGGAAATAGCAGGTTGTCGGGACTCGACGCAAAGCCAAACCAATATTTGTAATCGTACCCCTGAAGGGTGGTATTCGTATCGAATAGTCGCACCAAGATGTCATTTTGCACACCATCGACCAAAGTCTTCTCGCCTTTATTGCGCACTCGATATTTAATGGGTTTAGCCGTATAAGTTCCGCAAGCGCCTTCAAAACTGTGGATGATGCGATACCCGGTCGAATCAAAAATGAAGGACATATCACTCAAATCCGAGCTCAGCGATTTCACCGTCGCCGTGCCCAATTGGTTCACATCCTGAGTCGTGGAAAGGTATTGGGTGGCGCTTTGTAGGTGGTAGGTCGCATCACAAATAGCCGCCGGAACCAAGGCGGGAAGAGCCAGTCCTAAAGTTAGGGCGGCGCAGCGGGCCGTTTTGGCGGGGAGAATGAAAACGGAAAGTCGGTTTGGGAGGCGCATTGCAACAATCTAGCCGCCGAAGTCAAAAAGTCTACACGCCCAAAGCTTCATTTCAGAGTCGAACCGGGCCTTTTATAGCTTTGCCCTCTCATGCCTGAGACCCCTTTTCCCGTTTTACCGCTCGATGCCAAGGTTCTGGTTATGTGTCCCATCGGTTTGGGCAATTTTATCATGGCGACCCCAGCACTTGCCCTCTTGTCCCGCCACCTGGGTCGGGATAACCTGGGGCTTTTGGCTCTAAAAGGCGCCATCGCCGAATTGGGCGAAGCCAGCGCTTGGTTTGGGGCCATCCATCGCTGGGATCCGGACAAAGAAGGCTTGGGGCGCGGCTTGCGGCTTTTGTCCGACATTCGCCGGCACGGCTATTCGCATAGCCTCTCGCTTTTCCCCACCTTTCACTGGAAATTCGGGCTTTTTGCCCTCGCTTCAGGCATACGCCAACGCATCGGCTTTCGGCATCCCCAGGGCAAATCTTTGGGGTTTTTATCGGAGCCTTTTTCCCAGGCTTTGCAGGCAAATCCCGAGGCGCATGACACCGATCAAAACCTGGCCTTGGTAGAAAACCTCATCGGTCGCAAGCAACCGGCGCCGGTGCGCCTCACCTGGCCCTTGCCCGCTCACCCTCCCACGAAAACTCCGCAGGATTCGGAAGGCCCGGATTATTTCGTCGTGCATCCGGGATCGAGTGCCGAGCGCGGCATGTCCGACAAACGTTTGCCACCCGAAATTTTTGCTGACTTGATTGCCCGCATGCATAACCAATTCGGCTTGCAGGCCGTACTTGTAGGTGGTCCCGAAGAAAACGAATTACGTAAAAGCATCGCCGACAGCCTTCAAGCGGCGGGGCAAGGCCAGGCCCTGCGCGACATTCGCACGCGCAATCTCACCGATCTCGGAGGCGTGGTGGCCGGCGCGCGGCTTTATCTCGGCAATGACAGCGGTATCATGCATGTTGCGGTAGCTTTGGGAATACCCTGCGCGGCTTTTTTCGGACCCACTTCGGCCCAGCGCACCGGCCCCTATGGCCATGCCGATCGCCTTGGTGGGCGCCTTCGCCACCTCGTGGTGGGCCGCAACGATTTAGCCTGCCGCCCCTGCCGCATCGGGGCCAATGTGGGCCGGAATCCGGAATGCATCACCCGAGACATACGCTGCCTAAGAGATTTTCCAGCCGCAGCGGCTTGGGCCCAAATCGAGCCTTTTGCTAGGCAAGTATTGACCTAGCGATTTATTTCGGGGGGAGGCCGCAAAAACGCTCCCATCCCCCACCCCTTGGCATAAGCGCCAAAGCCCTATTTGTTTTTTTGACTTGAAAAACCAAATGGCAAATAAGCGGGGCAAAAGCGAAAGATACCGGTGCCCAGAAATACAAGACCCAGTAAACCCCAATAACTCTGGAAATAAATTCCCGCTGCGCCCACTACCAAGCCTAAAAGAATGCGAAGGATTCGATCCGTACCGCCGACATTGCAAACCATGGGACTCTCCTGTGATACAAGGCCCGCAATATTGCCTGGGTGCCTTGTCTATGAGATTCAACCTAGTAGGTGAAGGGGGTAACTTCAGTAACTTATGTCACCAAGCCTATGCTAAAATGACATGTGCTTACCTAAATAGATCGAAATGACGGGATTATCGTAGGGTGAATACCTAGCTTCATCTAAACCGCGAGTGAATTAGCAAAAAATGTTAATGCTTCAAAAGGTCTATAAATGGGCGATTGCCTTTCTGGCGCTTGGGATGGCCTTGCTTGGGAATAGCTGTGTCCTAGGAGACCTTTTAACCGGCCAAACCAGTATTACCGTGGGCGACATTCGACGTATTGAAAAAAAAGACATTGCCGGATGCTGGCATGAAGTCAAAAATCCTGTAACCAGTTTTTATTGTGTGGATCTTTGCTTTAGTCTGAAGACGGATGATTTCGAACAGGTGTTAACAGCACCTGAGCCTTTCACCTATAAAGTACGATACGATTTGCTCGGTATTAAATGGACGGAAACCACAAGGACCCAATCCCTGAAAGCCTATGGAAATTACTCTTTGGACGAAAATATTCTCAAAAGGGAATTTGTTTTTCCGGATCCCCCCGATCCCGATACCGCAGAAATGTTTCGGCCTGAAACGGTCTTGAAATTTCGTGATGATACCTTGATAGCCGCCGGGCATTTATATCTGCGCCCGGATAGCCTATTAAATTGCGGATTGACCTCTATTTGGAAAACCTTCGATCCAAATCCGCCCGATCCGGATCCTCCCAAAGGGGGCGGCGGAGGATTCGACTGGGATTAATAGGCGCTAGTTATCCCGGTTCTTCTGTCGCCAGACAAACCAAAACGGGAAGACAACCAGGTTAGAATCGAAAAAGTACAAGTGGGGAATCCAACTGCGATCGATGTCACGGGAGTTGATCTGCTCCTTGAGTTTATCGAATCCGTCTTGCTTTTCCACCCTGGCCCAATATTTCTTGAACTCACGGCTAAAAGAATCATTACGACTTGTTTTGGCCGTCAAGGTCGAAAGTTCCAGCGTGTCTTGATTAGCCGAAGCGGTCTCCGTTGCCATCGAGTCCAAGGTCATGGTATCCAACTGCGAAGGAAATTCCTGTTTCCATTGCGCATTCGAATCCGCAAGCTGGGAAATTCCTAAGCCGGGTACGATGAATAACAATGTCAGGAAGCGCACTCAGCGAAAATACAAAGTCCCTTTAACTTGAACCGGGCGACTGCAAAAGGAGTTTTGAGACCGGCTCTAAACCCCGTTCACTCGCAAATGACTTCCGCGCGGGGTGGCCTGTATTTCAATGCGCGCGGCAATGCGCTCTTTCAATTCGGCGACATGGGATATCACGCCAACGAGGCGACCGCCTTCACGTAAGCATTCGAGGGCTTGCAGGGCTTGATCCAGGGCTTCGGGATCGAGGGTGCCGAAACCTTCGTCGATGAATAAGGCGTCGAGGCGCAAGCCGCCCGCATAGGCTTGCACGACATCGGCCAAACCTAATGCCAAGGCCAGGGAGGCTAAAAAGGTTTCGCCGCCGGAAAGCATGGCGGCGGGACGGCGTGTGCCCGTATAGCTATCGGCCACCGCCAAGTCGAGGCCGAAGGCGCTTCGCCCGCTCGAAGCGGCGACGGCGCGCTCAAGTAGGTAACGTCCATGTGACATGCGATCGAGCCGGGCCGAGGCCAAGGCTAAAACATCGTCCAGCAAGGCCCCCAGCACAAAGCGCTGAAAGCTGAGCTTTATTTCGCCTTTGCCGGAAGCGGCCAAATGCAAATTGGCTGCCAGAGCGTGATGGCGGTTCGCATCGCCGTATTCGCTTTCCAGAGATTGAAGCTGCTGTAGGGAAATCTCAGACTGGGCCGCTTTTTGTTTGAGCCCACCGACATGCAGCTTGGCACGATCGCTGGCTTCCTGGGCGGCGGCGTGGGCGGACCGCAAGGCATCGCGCTGGGGTCTTTCGCGTCCGGCTATGCTGCGAAGGGTCTGCTGTTCCTGATCCATTAAGCTTTGCCCTTCCTGGGCATGGGTCTGGCATTGCGCTTCAAGATTTCGGACTTGGGCTTCAGAACGGCGCGCGGCGAGAAAAGCCGACTTGTCTTCGAAACCAGCTTGGGCGTAAAGCTGGGAGAACGACTCTTGCTCCTTCAGGGCGCGGGCTTGAGCGGTTTGTAGCCGCAGGGAAGCATCCTTCAGCAAGGCTTCCGCCTGACGCACCTGGGTCTCGGCATTTTCTTTTTGCTTTTGCGCGGCCATCGTGTCCGAAGATAAAGTCGTGATGCGAAGCTGGGTCGTTTTCTGCTGGACTTGGCAGGCGGTCCTGTCTTCGGGTTCGGGCCAAACCATCGACTTATCGCGGAATTCCAAACCAAGGGCCTGTGCTTTCAGGCTTTCCCACTGTTGTCGCAAACTTTCCAAACGAGTGCGGGCGGCAATCAAGGCGGCATGGGCCTCGCTTTTCACCTTTTCCATATGCTCGACTTTTTTTTCGCCTTGGCCAACTCTCAACCACAAGGCCGCCAAATCTTGCTCCGCATTTTGGGCTTGCGAAGCTTTATCGCGGGCGATTTGCGCGGAGGCCTGCCTATCCCGACATTCCGCCTGCGCTTGGTCAAGAGTTAAAATCGCGGCCTCACCCAACTCGATGACTTGAGCCTGAACCTGGCTTTCCACGGCGCCGCGCTTCAATTCCAAAGCGCGCGCCTCACGGTCTAGAGCGGCAACCTGGTTTTCTCCCTGTTCGATTTGCCCCGCTGATTTCTCCAGGGAAGCATCGTCGAGGCCTACCATTTCCCCGATGGCGGGATTGGGATGCTCGGTGGATCCACAAGCCGGGCAAGGCTGTCCAGGCACCAAGGCATGAGCTACCAATAAGGCCTGGGACTGCAATCGCAATTGCACTTTGTCGGCATGCTTGCGGCGTCGAGTTTCCAATTCTGAAACGGCCTTGGCAAGATTCGCCAGCGAAACTTGATGGCTCCGCTCCAAGGATTTTTGCTCGGCGAGCATGGCTTCCAGCGCTTGCCTTCGCATCCATCGCTTTTCTGCCTCCTCGGCCAGGCGTATAGCCTCGTCGCTACGTGCCGAAAGCTCTCGAGCATTGGCATATTGGCCTTGCAAGACCGGAATGCGCTCCCGTAATTCTTGAAGCAATTTCGATCCGCGCTCCCATTCAGCGACGGCGCTTTGGGACGCACTTTCCTCGCCCTTCGCCGCAGCCGCGATGGATACCCATTCCTTTTGCAGGACATCGGCGGATTGCAAAGCCCGCAGCAGCGCTTCCATATCGGGCAAGGCGCGGGCGGCGGCTTCGGTGGTTTGCAATGCGAGTTCGGCACGCGAATGCAAGGCCATGGCTTGCTCGCGAGTCTTGGTGGCAAGCGCTACGGATTGCTTTTCGGCTTGCTCTGCCTCTTGTGCCAAGAGATAAGCGGTATAGGCACCTTCCAAATGGCTGGCGGCTTGGGCTTGTTTCAGCTCTTGGCGAAGTCGTTCCACGGTTTGCGCTTCGACTTGCCAAATCAAATGCCTGGCGCGAATCGAATCCAGTCGCGAAAAGTCGGTGTGCAAGGCCTCGCCTTCCGTGAGCGCGGCCTGAATCTCTTGCTCGACGCGGCGGCACTTCTCCCATAAGGATTGGGCGTCTTCGACATCGATTTTCAACTTGTCGCGCTTGGCTTCCAAATCCGAAAGGCTTTCCGCTTCGCCTTGGCGCAGTAAGGCTGTTCTTTGATGAAAAAGGTTTTCGGCCCTGGCCTTGGCAGACGCGGCTTCGCGAGCCAAGGCGTCTTGGATGCGCGAATAGCGCGCGGTTTTGAATAGGGCTTCGAGCAAGGCTTCGCGTTCAGTCGAAGGCGCCTGCAAAAGCCGCTGAAACTGGCCTTGCGGTAATACCACCACTTGGCGAAATTGATCGACGGAAAATCCCAAGAGGCCGGTGATGGCTTCGCTGGTCTTGGCTACACCCGAGGCCAGTAAGCGTGGATAACCTACGGATGACGTCCCCTCCGCATCAACCTCTCCCCCATCCTTTCCACTTTTAGTGGAAGACGGCATTTCCCACAATTCGGCTTCGGCATCGTCCTTGGTGAAGCCTTCTCCCTTGAGCTTGGGACGCTGAAATTCAGGACGCCGCAAGGCCCGAAAATGCCTTGCGCCAAGCGCGAAATGCAATTCGACTTCGGTGCGTACTTCGGGGGCTGCGTGATGGCTGCGCATGGATTTCCCCGAGCGGGCGTCCCCTTGCACATCGCCGTAGAGGGCATAACACAGGGCATCCAGCAAGCTGGTTTTACCCGCGCCGGTATTGCCGTGAATCAGGAAAATAGGCGCTTGGCCCAGGGCGGCGAAATCGACTTCTTCACGCCCCGCATAGGGGCCGAAGGCGCATAGACGCAAGCGTTCGGGCTTCATACCGCGCCGTTGCTTTCGGCCTTAGGAGCTTGATCGACTTTATCGACCTGAGCCACCGCCAGGGCAAAGCCCCCTTCCTCTTCGGGCGTCATTTCCCGTTGATAGACCTGCTTCATGAACTCGCGGAATAAATCGATATCGTCGAAACGACGATGATCGCCGCGCAATCCCACGCGTCCTTCGACCGATCGCAAGAGATTCGGGCGCTGCACGTGCAAGACATTGGGGTAACGTGCCCGTAATCTTTCCATGGCATGCAATTGAGGCGCATCGTCGAGCAAAACGGCTTCGATATAATCGTCGCTTCCTGCACTTGCGGGCGCTTGCAGCAAAGATTCCAGCAAACCTTCGATGCGTCGCACTTCACGCCGGACTTCGAATGGGCGGGCCTCGACATGAGCCTTCCCCTGCGCATCCACATCGACAAGCAAGGCACCTTTGCGTTGCGGGCCTTCCGAGAAGGCGTATTTGTAAAGGGATCCCGGATACCAAAGCGGGCCTTCGCCCACTTGCTGGGGCCGATGCAAATGCCCCAAAGCCACATAATTCCAGCCTGCGAATGCGTCGGCGCCCACCAAGCCGCTGCCACCCACGGTGAGCGGCCTTTCACTTTCGCCGTCCAGGCAGCCAGCAACGAAGGCATGGGCTGCCAAGATCCGACGTATGCCGGTCCGGGCTGCGGGGATTTTTGCCAATACCGCGCGCCAGGCTTCATCATGCCCGCGCAAGCTCTCATCGCCTAGCCAGGCGCGCACCTCGGCGGGCTCGACATAGGGGGCGGCGAAAATCTCGACTTCGCCATGAGCATCGCGAAAGCGTAGCGGCTCCGTCACTTCTGAGAGACGTCCCACTACGGTGACTCCCTGCGAGCGCAGCAGGCGCGATCCGAAAAGCAGGCGCTGGGCGCTATCATGATTGCCAGGAATCAGCAAAACCTGGGTGCGGGCATCCAAAACCAAGCGGGTCAAGACATCATCGAGCAAGCCCACGGCCTCGGCGGGCGGCAAGGCGCGATCATAAAGATCGCCCGCTACCACCACCAAGTCGACTTTCTCCTCCTTGGCCATGGTGACGATTTGATCGAGGGCATGGGCCTGATCGTCGTGCAAGGAAGCTTCATGTAATAAGCGACCCAAATGCCAGTCCGAGGTATGCAAAAGTCGCATAGCTTAGCGCGGATCCAAGGCTTCTTTCAAAGCATCGCTGAAGAGGTTGAAGGCTAATACCAGGACGAATAAGGCCGCCGTGGCTCCGGTGAATTGCCACCAAGCGCCGCGGCCGACGAGTTCCAAGCGGGCATCATCTATCATCACGCCCCAGCTGGGCTTATCGACAATGCCGACGCCGAGATAGCTGAGTATGACCTCGCTTTTGACGGCATAGACGAAAACCAGAGATGCCTGCACCAGGATCAAATGCCAGAGATTCGGCAGCATATGCTTCCAGGCAATGCGCCAGGAAGGCACGCCGACAGCCTTGGCCGCGCGCACATAAGGCCATTCACGCTGGCGCATCACCTCGCCACGCACAATGCGGCAAGTGCTGACCCAGGAGGTGATGCCGAGAGCCAGGCAAATGGTGAGCATGCCCTTGCCCGTGGGCATGAGCAAGGCCAGCGACAAAAGCAGGAGTATGGTCGGTATGGAATCCAGCGTCGTATAAAGCCAAACCACCAGCGGATCGACAAAGCGGCGGGAAAATCCAGCCAGTAACCCCAAGGCTACGCCCAGCGGTATGGCTATGCCCGTGGTGACAAAGCCCACCAGCAGGGAAAGCCGCGCGCCATGCACCAAGCGCGCCAGCACGCTGCGCCCCAGCACATCGGTGCCGAAAGCGAAGTCGCCACCCGGAGCCTGATAGGCAGGACCCACGGCTTCGCGAAAATTCGTGGCCAGCAAGCCCAAGGATGCCGCGAGAGCGAGCACGAGGTAAATGGCGATGAGGCCAGCAGAAACCAAGAATATCTTATTGCGCCTCAGCTTGGCCCAGGCTAAGGACCAAGGACCGCCGGTTTTGGAAGCCACCTTCATCGCAGCCTCACGCGAGGATCGGCGACAGCATATAGCACATCGCCCAGAAGATTGGCCAGCATATAAAGGACTGCGCCCACCACCACCATGGCCTGTATCACTGGCAAGTCGGAGGCATTGAGTGCCGTCACGCTCAAGTTACCTAGGCCGGGAATGCCGAAGAAGTTTTCCAGCAAAAGCGAACCCGTGAAGAGATAGGGCAAAGCTATGGCGAGCTGGGTGATAATGGGCACGGCGGCATTGCGCAACACATGGCGCAAGAGCACGCGCGCGAAGGGAATGCCCCGGGCCTCGGCGGCGCGCACATAATCCTTGCCGAGCTCCTCGACGAAAAGCGTGCGATAAAAACGGACATCCGCGCCCATGCCCGACACCACATAAATCAAAATGGGCAAGGCCAAATAAGGCAAACCCGCGAGGCCAGCTTCCCAACCCGATATCGGAAATGCGTCGAGGCGAAAGGCGAGCAGGTATTGGGCTCCGATGATGACAGCCAATAAGGAAAGGCTCATGCCGAAAACCGAAAGGATGACGAGCAGGCGATCGACCCAGCGCCGATGCCAAGCCGCCGCCAGCAAGGCCACACCTATTGCCAGCACCGTACCCATGGCGAAAGCCGGTAGCGCCAGGGAAAGCGAAGGTCCCAAGCCATCGGCTATCATGGCCGAAATGCGCTGATGCGTTTCCCAGGAGCGACCGAAATCGAATTGGGCTAATTGCAAGAGATAATGCCCGAAGCGCTCATAGATGGGCTTGTCCAAGCCCAATTGATGGGACATGCGGGCGATTTCCTGGGGCGAAGCATTCTTGCCCAAAAGGCGATAGACGGGATTCCCGCCCACCACCTGGAAAAGCAAAAACGTGATCAATACCACGCCGAAAAGAGTGGGCAACATCTGCAATAGGCGGCGCAGCAAATAGGCCTTCATGGATGGACTCGATAATACTTGAATGGGGCATCGATGACGGCATTCAATTGGACGTTTTCCAAACGGCCTTGAACCAGACTTTCTTGAACGCGGTGGCGCGTCAATATCCAAGGGCAATCCTCGGAGACGAGTTCTTGCATATGGCGTATCAAGGCCAAGCGCTGGGGGGAATCGGGGATAACCGCCATGGTTCGATAGGCGCTATCGTAACCTTCGCTGCGATAGGAGGAATTATTTTCTCCCGGCGGCTGATTGGGGCCATAAAGCAATTGCAAGAAGTTTTCGGGGTCGGGATAATCGGCTCCCCAGCTTGCACCGACGATTTGAAATTTGGCCTTGCGCAGGCGATCGAGATATTCAGGCCAGGTGCAAGAAACCAAATTCACTTGCAAGCCTAGGCGCGCCATGCTTTGCACGAAATATTCGCCCAATTGCCTTGCGTCGGTGCCAGAGACCGACAGGTATTCAAAAGCGGGCAAACCCGCTCCGCCCGGAAATCCCGCCGCGGCCAATTTGGTTTTGGCGGCGTCCAAATCGTAATGGCCATAAGGTCCGGCATAGGCGGTGTCATAGCCGAAAAGGCCAGGTGGTATTGGGCTTTGGGCGCGAATGGCGCGGCCATTGGAAAACCGCTCAATGACTTCTTCGACATTATAGGCCAAGGCCATGGCCTGTCTCAATGCCTTGTGCTTGCCCAAGACGCTGTCCTTCAAATTAAAGCTGATATAATCGGTGCGCAACTCACGCATGCGCAGCAGGCGAATACCCTTTTCCGCCAAATCGGGACGCAGCAAACGCTCCGACGTGACCGCGTCATTGTAATTGTCCTTGGGTATGCTCGCGCGATCGAGACGCCCACGCAAAAAATTCAGCCACATGGGCTGGGTCTCTTCGAAAATGCCGATATCGAGACGGTCCGTCAAAGGCAAAATTTGTCCCGCATCGCGCAAAAGCCCGGCAGCACTATCTCCCGGCATGCCCTCCAAGGGATAAACCGCCGCATGATATTTTTCATTTCGTGCAAAGCGTAGGCGCAAACTGCGTCGCCATTCCGTCAGGCGATAAGGCCCCGTGCCCACGGGATGATTCAAAAACTCCTCGCCATAATGCAAAACCGCTTCGACGGGCACGACGGCTAAATAAGGCATGGCCAAAAGGTCTTTGAAATAGGGATAAGCATGAGTGAGGTGCATCACCACGGTGCTGTCATCGGGAGCAAACAGACCCGCGACGGGCCGCGAATAAAGTTCGGGCACCGCGGTATCCGGCAAATCGGGTAGGGATTCCGAAGCTTGTCGCCAGGCATCCAATCCTTCCACCTTGCCGTCCAAAACCCACCAGCCCGTGGTTTGCGTACGCACATCGGCCAGGCGCTTCACGCTGTAGACAAAGTCCTGCGCCGTCATGCGGCGGCCACGACCACCTGGAAAACAGGCATCGTCCTGGAAATAAATATCGGTTCGTATAGGCAAGATATAGGTTAGACCGCTATTTGTGACAGTTGGTAATGCCCGCGCTAATAAGGGCTGGGCTCGATAAGGACGGGCAAGATAGTGGTATTCATAGAGCGCCTCATAAACCTGATTCTGGCAATTGATACTGTATTGATCGCTGGCTTGTGCGGGATCGAAGGACTTGATATTGCCAAGGATGGCAACACGTATCGTATTCGCCTCCTTTTCAGGGGATGGCGAACACGAGGCGAGTAATAGCAAAAAGAGGGAGACCAGCAAGTTGAGCATGGGGGATAAAGGGTAGGTAGAAGAGGAACCTTCGGAAGCCAGAATGTACTATACCCTTACGGGTATATTCCTGTGGAAAAACCATAGATTTATACCATTACGGGTATAAATATGCCAAATCCATTTTCCGATTTCGTGAAAGCTAGGAGACGCCAGAATGGCCTGACCCAGCCCGACATGGCGAGGAAGGCAGGGGTTGGTCTGCGTTTTGTTCGTGACTTGGAGCAAGGCAAGGCGAGCGTGCGGCTCGATAAAGTGAATCAAGTCTTGGCTCTGTTCGGACACGAAGCGGGTCCGGTGCGCATGGCGCCTAAGCCGGTGCAACCCGATTCACCCTCCCCCACAAAAACCAAATCCAAATCGAAGCGGTGACACATGGCCTCTGCGCCAACGGGAAATGGGCTGAGAAGGCTTGCGAGTTGAGCGAGTTTCTATTACAAGATTGCCTTTAAAGGCTTCTTTCTCAGATTTTTTGCCTTATCTAAGGGCGTTTCACCCTTCTTGTTTTTCAATCCTTTCTTGGCGCCTGATTTCAATAAAGCATGAACTATTTCTTCATGACCTCTGCGGACTGCTCCATGTAATGCTGTTCTTCCCGCTTTATTTTGGGCATTCATGTCTGCGCCTTTTCTAATAAGTAACTTTCCAATTTCAAAACTATTGTTCACATGGAGCGGCGAAAATCCGTTCATCCATTTGGAATTCACTTCTTCTGGATTCTTCTTCAGCATCCACTTTACTTGCTGCAAATCCTGATTCGCCACAGCGGACATAATGTCGTAGGTAGCCCCTCCTATTAAAAGCGCCTCGATTACCGCCGCATTTAATTGGTAATTCAGCTTGGGTGCGTTTTTAATGCCGCAATATGTAGCCCATTGAAGCGGGGTCGAGTTGTACTTCGCCATTTTGAAGTTGGGATTAGCGCCCAGTTTTAAAAGATTGTGCACAATCTCTTTCTTTCCAAATCAGAGGGCATTGGAGCTTCCTATTTTGGAATGGGAATATCTCTGGGAAATGGTAAGCGATTTCTTTCCTACACCCCCCAAAATAAATTTTCGAGTCTCGCCCCCGACCAAAGGATCGGGGGTGAATACAATATTGCCTACAATTGACTCCGGTCTAGGATCTGATGGCTACCAAGCAATTGCCGTCTAAAAAACTTCGTCACCTTAGCCCAACGCCTCGGGCCAAATTGAAAAGCCAGATCACTTCAACGGTTGCATCCAAATGCTTTGGCTGGAATCCGACCAGGCGCTTTTGCGAATAATCTTCGTCCCGGTTGCGGAAAGATCTACTGGAATGACGATCAAGGCTGGATAATACCAGGCCCAGTAAAACCCAGAGTAATAACTGACCATGGCCCACAATACGGTCTTAAAGGAAAAAGAACGGCTCATGGTGGTGGTGCCGACGATTTCACCTTCTCTTTTGGCTTTTAATAGGACCGTTTTGGGAGGTCCAACCCGGCTCACCTTGCCTTCCCCGAGACCAATCCAGCGGTCGTCCACGTAAATATCCGCTCGCGCATCCTGGCTTATGATTTTGGTGGAACCACAACCCGCCAAGAGTAGGAAGCAAGCAAAGAGAAAGTAAAAGCGCTTCATGGATTATTTCCCAAACGCAATTTCCATGCGGACGATAATGCCGCGAGGAAATTCGTCACGCGGGGACTTCAAATCGAATAGTCCTACGAAATATTTTCCCGTGAGTCGCAATTGCACCGTGGATAGCCGATTGAAAATAATGCCGCCACCGCCTTGCAAGGTCAGGCCGCTGCCATCGGTTTTTTTGTTTTGATATCGGGTATCAACGCGAGCTATGCCCAATCCACCGCCGCCGAATACCGTAGTATTTTCCGAAGAAAATGGCTTAAAGGCGGAGATGGATGCCGCAGTCATGTGATTATTTTCCGCCCCATACAATTCTCCTTCCAACTGAAACAAAAGGGTTCTAGAATCATAGGCCCAGAATATCGCCCCACCGGCGACAAAGGGATCCTCCCAACTCTTGCCATACAAAAGGCCTGGGGTAAAAAAGACGCCGCCTAGGGCGACCCCGAAGGAATTCTTGACCTGGATTTGTCGCAAATCTTTACCCTCGAAATTCGTGACGGAGTAGATATCCCCATTTTCAGCCGCCTTGTTTTTGCTCCCAAGCGCCTTGGCGAGTTTTTGAAAAATGGGATCCAAATCGTCCGGCCCTGAGGCTTTCAATCGGTCCACCCAAATGGGCTCGCCTGTGGAGGTGGAATACATGGCCATATTCAAAATGACCGTTTCCCCGATGCGGTTCATTTCACCCAGGATAAAGCTGGAGCAATTCAATTTCTGAGCGGTTTCGCGCACCGAATCCAAGGGAGGTTGGCGCACCAGGGAGTCGGAACGCTCGGGGATGAGTACCACATATCGGCCGGCTTCATCCACATAACTTTTAAACAATTTGGCCGTGGAATATTGGTAGTCGGAATGAACATTAATCAACTCAAAAAAAGGCATGTACAACCTCTCCGCAGAAAAAGCGGAAGAAGCGAACCATACCAGGAATGCGAAGGATTTTACCAGGTTCATCTATTTACCTTAGTTTATTGCGACGTCTCTATTTGCAGTGCATAGTTAATTCGAAATTCACTCCAAATCAATTAAGGCTGGAATTATGACCCTGGAAAGCCACCCCATGCCACCCGAAACCTTTGCCCAACTTTTGCAAGCCCTGGCTGCTACGCCCGCCTTACTGGAAGACATGATCAGCCGCATTCCTGCCAGCCGTTTGCATGCGCATCGCATTCCGGGCCAATGGTGCATTCATGCCCAGGCCGTGCACATCGCGGGTGTGCAGCCCATGCTTTTTGGCCGCTTGGAAAGATTTCTCAAGGAAGGGCATCCGACTTTCACGCCCTATATTCCTGACCGCGATGCCGCCGACCCCGAAGCGGCTCTTTTGCGCATCGATTTGCCCAAAGCTTTGCGTGAATTCCACGAATGGCGGCGCAAAACACTCGACTTCGCGGCACAAGCCCCGGAAGGTTTCTGGGAGCGCGAGGCGAAGCATCCCGAATACGATCGCTATACCCCCGGCATCCTTTTACGGCATATGCTTATGCACGAGCATTTGCATATGTATCGCATCGAAACCCTATGGTTGACGCGCGACGAATACCTGGAATGAAAGGAGGATAAGGTGCATGGCGGCGGACCAGTCCTCCTTCGCGGCGCCATGAGCCAAAGGGGCGCCGGCCCCAAAGTGCGGCAAGATAAGAGCCTCGCCTTGTTAATTTGAAAGCTGCGCGGCTTTAGCCCTCGCCCCTTTGTTTCGCCAGGAGATGCCATGTTCGGTCGCTTTTACGTGTCGGGAAAACCTTCGTTTCACCTTAGGGCCATCGCTTTCGCTTTCGCCGGCTTCGCGGTTTTGACCGCTTGCAATAAGGGTGGAAAAGGTGGCGGCGCTTGCGATGTCGAGGTCGCGGGATTGGGCGCCAAGGACACGCTCCACGTCGACGCGGGCGAGGTGGATCCCATCGCCAATAGCTCGGCCGTGATAGGCGGCACTTATTCGGCCTGGGCTTCGGGTTGGCCCAAGTCCCTGAATATGTGGCTCGATTATAACAGCTTTTCCGCCGAGGTCATGGGGCTGATGTTTGAGCCCTTGATGCAATTGCATAGCACCGAGAATAAGCCCATGGGCGCCTTGGCCGACTCGTTCTCGATTTCCGAAGACAAAAAGACCTTCACCTTTCATCTCGATCCGCGTGCGCGTTGGAGCGACGGGCATCCCGTCACCGCCGACGATATTTGCTTTTACTACGCGACCATCATGAATCCCAAAAATCTCACGCCGATTTTCCGCGTGGGCCTGTCGCGCTTCGACGCTCCCGTGGCCGTAGACGCGCAAACCGTGCGCATCACCGCGCATGAGGCGCATTGGAATAATTTCTGGGAAGCCGCCGGCCTCATCGCTTTTCCCAAGCATGCCTGGGAAGGCAAGGATTTCAATCAAATCAATTTTGATTTTCCCGTGGTCAGCGGCCCCTATGGCGTCGGCGAGGTGAAAACCGAGCGAAGCCTCTCACTCAAGCGGCGCGCCGACTGGTGGGGACGGAGCAAGCGTTACAACCAGAACAAATTCAATTTCGGCGTGATTCGCTACCGCTTCATGGAAGAACGCGACAAAGCCCTCGAAGCCTTTAAAAAAGGCGATTATGACGCTTATCCTGTCTATACCGCCGCCATTTGGGCCGAGAAAACCCTATTCGATCAAGTGCAAAAAGGCTGGGTGAAGCGCAAAAACATTTTCAATCGCGAGCCCATTGGCTTCCAGGGATTTGCCATCAATATGCGCCGCCCCATTTTCCAAGACGTGCGCGTGCGTCAAGCCTTGGCGCATTTGCTCAATCGCGAATTGATGAATGATAAGCTCATGTACAATCAATATTTCCTTTTGAATGCCTATTATCCCGATCTTTACGAGAGTAACCAGAATCCCAATGAACCCATGAGCGATTATAATCCGGGCAAGGCGCGCGACTTGCTTTTGGCCGCGGGATGGAAGCCCGGCAGCGATGGCGTGCTGGCGAAGGACGGACAAAAATTTTCCATCGTCATTCCCCTTTCCTCCCAGGATTTGCGCCACTACAATATTTATCTCGAAGACTTGAAAAAGGCTGGCATCGATGCCCGCCTCGATCAAATTTCTCCATCGACCTTGACCAAACGCATCGACGCCCATGAATTCGATATGCATTGGGAAGCCTGGGGCGCTGGCCGCCTGCGCGATCCCGAGCCGCAGTGGCTGGGCAAAACCGCCGATGAGCAAGGGAGCAATAATCATACGGGCGTGAAAGACAAAACCATAGACAGCCTCATCGCATTGCAAAAAACCGAAATGGATCTCGACAAGCGTAATGACATACTTAAAGCCATTGACGTCCGCCTTTTGGCCATCAAGCCCTATGTGCTCTTATGGCAAAGCGACCGCCATCGCTTGCTATGGTGGGATCGCTTCGGCACACCCAAATACGCGCTCGATAAATTCAATCGCGAGGACGCGGTGCTAACCTATTGGTTTGTCGATCCGGCCAAAGCGAAATCCCTTTGCGAGGCCAAGGCGGCTGGCACGGCTTTGCCCATGGACACCAGCGCGGTGCATTACGCAGAATAATTCTTCAAACAGCGAGGTAGCTATGTTCGCATACTTTGTGAAAATTCGCGCTGGGGCCGTCTTTATTGCTTCGGTGTTCTGCCTCCTATCCGTAGCTCTCAGCGGTCAGGTGCAGGCACAAGAAGACACATCCAAGCCCGTCCTCGCTTCGGCATTGGACACGGCCACTTTGGATGAATGGATGGCAAGAAAGCCCTATCCCGCTCTCATACCCTTGTTTGAAGATTTGCTTCAGAAGCATCGCCCGCTACATCGCGTCGATTCGGTTTTCTTACTGAGAGGCCTGGCGCGTATGACCTTGGCCAATCCCGAAACCCGGGACCAGGGCAAGGCTTATTTAGCCCGAGTCGCGAAGATGAATCCTGGAGAACCGGTGTGGGAACTCTATGCCGATCAATTGGAACAGGATTATGCCCAAGTGAAACAAGCGGCTCGGATGACATCAACAGCGACGCCCACTTCGAACCCTGCCCAGGAAAATGTCAATGCCTCGACATTATCCTGGTATGAAGGAAAAGGGCTATGGTGGGTCGCGGGTGGCTTCGGTGTGGGCCTCATCGTCGGAGCAATCACCTACGTGATTATGCAGGATTCTCAATCTTCAGAATCGCAGGAACATGTCTTCGCGGTGAGCGCGAATTCTCACATAAAATGAACCCCAGACATCATAAATAAAACGAAGCGACAAGTTTATATCTCAATTAGTTGAGCTGAGGGTGATTTTAATATTAAACCTTTTCAAATCCAGCCATTATCCTCATCTATTGAGCGTCAAAAGTTGCGATAGATAAGACGGAAGCTAATATCCCACACCCATCCCCATCCCCGCTGCTGTGGCCGTTTTTGCGAATACGTCCCACCTTAAGACAGTCATTTCAGTAGGCGTCCATCGGAACTGGAATTCCTAGAATTAGGTATTTTCCGTTCGTCCACCCATTATTGGCCATTCTTCTGGGGAAAAATGATTTACGTACTAGGATATTTAAGACAAAATAGGCCGAGAAACCCCTAAGAAATTGAAACCGTTTTCATTGAGATGTAATTATTAATAGGTTAGCTGGTTTTTAGAATCGAGAGGCATGAGTGTGCGCATTCATTGAATTTTTCCGTCGCCCTATCCCCCCATTATGCCTGCTAATTCTGGGGCTAATGCAGACTCCCTTCGGGGCTTCGGGCAAATCGCGATCTGTCATTCCCCCCAAGCCTTTGGACGAAGTCACCTTGGATACGGCTTATCTAGGGGAATTGATGGAAGAAAGATCTTACTCCACCCTCATCCCGTACTTTGAAGATTTGCTTCAGAACCGCCGCTATACAGGACGTATCGATTCGATCTTCCTACTTAAAAGCCTAGGCCGCATGGCCATAACCGACAGCGCAACTCGCGAAAAGGGCAAAGCTTATTTGGCGCGTGCAGCCTATATGAATCCCGGGACAGCGGTATGGGAGGTGTATGATGCTCAAAAAAAGCTCGACTACGCGCAAATCCAAGCCGCGCCAGTCGCGCCGACAAATCCCGATCCTCAGCCCATCTCAAACGAGACATCAACTCACTCGAAGCCCAATTCTTGGTACCGAACACCTGGCCTTTGGTGGGCCGTAGGAGCTGCGAGTACGGCCGTAGCCGCTGGGGTGGTGACGTATCTACTACTGAGTGAAAGCGATAGGTCCTCGGAACAAGTGGAGTCGATTTCCATCCATTAAAGGAGACCGTTGGCCCAAAGCAACCCGCCTTTCACTTGATTTGGAGTTTATCCCACCCAACGTCTTTTCCACCCCTTACTTTGGACTTTTAACTTTTTCCTTTTTAATTGATCCATCCTTTTACCTTTTTCCTTGATCCATGACCGCCTATCTCACCCGCCGCCTCTTGCTGATTATCCCAACCTTGCTGGGCATCACCTTGGCTTGCTTCACTCTGATTCAATTTGTGCCAGGCGGCCCCGTCGAGGAAATGATTGCCAAGATGCGCCGCGTTGGCAATGAGCGCGGCATGGATGCATCCCGCTCCATCACGCCGCAGGAAGTCGCCAATATCAAGGCTTATTATGGCTTCGACGCTCCGGCGCCGGTGCGATATGTGCGCTGGCTGGGCCGGGTTTGCCAACTCGACCTCGGCAAGTCTTATGCCTATAACCAACCGGTTTGGGATGTCATTCGATCCAAATTCCCCATCAGTCTTTTTTTCGGCATCACCTCCCTTTTGCTTTCCTATGCCGTGTCCATTCCCTTGGGCATAGCCAAGGCCATGCGCCATCGCAGTGGCTTCGACACCGTCATCTCGGTGCTCATTTTCGCGGGCTATGTCATGCCGGGCTATGCCCTGGGGGTTTTGCTGCTCACTTTTTTCGCAGGCGGCGGCTATCTCGATTTATTTCCCCTGGGCGGCATCGTCTCCGAAGAATTCGAAAGTCTCAGCTTTGCGGGCAAGGTCGGGGATTTTCTTTGGCATATGGTCTTGCCTCTCACCTGTTATATGGCATCCGAATTCGCCTTCCTCACCCAAATGATGAAGAATACCTTGCTCGAAGAAATGTCGCGCGACTATATGCGAACGGCGGTCACCAAGGGCCTCACCTTTCGCCAGGCGGTGTGGCGGCATGCCTTGCGCAATGCTTTGGTGCCCTTGGCCACTCGCGGCGGCGAAGCCTTTACCATCATGTTCGCCGGGGCCGTGCTCATCGAAAAGGTTTTTGACATCGACGGCATGGGCTTGCTGTTTTACAACTCCATCGTGAATCGCGATTACAATATCGTCATGGGCCTCATCTTGCTTATGAGCTTCATGGGCTTATTGGGTCGATTGTTTTCTGATTTTCTTTATGTGCTGGTCGATCCTCGCATTCGGTTCACCTGAGCATGGCCACAGCTCCATCGCCGATCGGATCAAAAAACTTGCCTCACCTTACAACGCCCTGGCTCAGCGATTTGACGCGCGAGCGCTGGCATCGTTTTCGCCGCATGCGAAGGTCGTGGTATAGCCTTTTGGCTCTCGCCATTAGCTTTGCGCTCTCTTTGGGAAGTGAATTCATTTCCAATGACAAGCCGCTGGTCATGGGTTATCAAGGCCAGGTTTTTTTCCCGATACTGTCCTTTCATGCCGCATCGGAATTCGGACAGGGCTTTGGTACAGCGCCCGACTATATCACCCTACGACAAGAACCCGCCTTTCAATCCGCCGGGGGGTGGATGCTCATGCCTCCTATTCCCTGGGGGCCTTATCGTGCCCACCTAGAGCTGGCGGGTAATCCCCCGCATGCGCCTTCCACGCAGCATTGGCTGGGCACCGACAATACCGCGCGTGATGTCTTGTCACGATTGATTTATGGTTATCGCATCGGCATGGGCTTCGCGCTTTTCTTGGCCTGCGTGTCTGCAGTTTTGGGCATCCTCATTGGAGGCATCCAAGGTTTCGCGGGCGGCAAGGTGGACATGACATGGCAGCGCATCATCGAAATTTGGTCCTCGCTCCCATTTCTTTATGTCGTGATTTTATTGGGCTCGGTCTATGGCCGCAGCTTCGCCTTATTGCTGGGCATCACCGCCGCCTTCGAATGGATAGGGCTTTCCTACTACATGCGGGGAGAATTTTACCGCATCAAGGGGGCCATTTACGTGCGAGCGGCAAGGGCGACGGGGCAAGGCTGGTGGCGCATATTCGCACATGAGATTTTGCCCAATGCCATGACGCCGGCCATTACCCTATTGCCCTTCATGCTGATAGGCGGCATTTCTTCGCTCACGGCCCTGGACTTCTTGGGCTTTGGCCTGCAGCCCCCAACACCCAGTTGGGGCGAACTCATCCACCAAGCCTTGGAAAACCTGCATGCGCCTTGGCTGGCCATCACCACCATCCTGGCGCTCTTCATCACCTTGCTTTTAGCCACCTTTGTCGGTGAAGGCATACGCGAGGCTTTCGACCCACGATCGGGTCATCGCGTAGAATAACTGGCTCTAATTCGGCAAGCATGCCTGCACGCTGCGTAAAAGCTGGCGCGGCGTGAATGGCTTTTGCAGGAACAAATCCGGCTCATCTTCGGGCTCGGGTTCCCGAGCATTCCAACGTCGATCCAGATCATAACCCGAGGTGCATAGCACGGCCATGTCGCGTCGCTTTTGCTTTAAGATCTGGGCTAATTCCAGGCCGTCCATAGGCCCCATGAGGATATAATCGGTCACCAGCAAATGTATGGGGCCGCGATGGTGAGTGGCCAATTGCAGGGCATCCTGGCCGCTATCGGCATGGATGACGCGATAGCCATTGTCCTCCAGGGCCAAACTGATAAATTTTCGCAAGGACAGTTCATCTTCGACGACGAGTATGGTTTCTTGGGCTTTCATGACACATCTCCAAAACCGCGAGTCACGGATAAGAAGACGCAAAGCAAGTGCCGGAGCTAAAAAAGCCCGGCCAAAACGGAAATCAGGGGTATTTAAAGAAGAAACCCCAAGGTTACCCTCGGGGTCGATTCACAAACCGTCGTCGATGTCAAGGAATGTCAGGCGATGGCTGAGATTGGCAGAGCCGAATGTCCAACCTAGCGCAGGACTCAGGCAACGTTAAAAGTTATTCGACATTGCGTATGAGTCCGATACGACGCTTTAAAACCGTGGTGGCCTTGTCTTCGGCCACCCCTGGCTCAATGGCCAAGGTCACCGTTCCAAACATGATATAGGCTCCGGTGGCGGCCTTGGCATTTTGATTGGTGATGCCATTCCAAAGCACCCAAACCTTATGGGATTTTGCGCGCGGATCCTTGGCTTTCAATTTGGCGAATTCGGCCTTAGGCAATTTGAAGGCAATGGTATTCACCAGGGTCCCTAAATTATCGAAGATGCGAAAGCTCGCCGAAAATTCACGGGTGACCGTCAACCCAATACCGACAAAATTAGCGCTGTCGACCGTATGCAAGGTCGTGGTGTCCATGGAATAGCAACAATTCAGGTTAGAACCGGTGGGCTCAGCCTTGAGGCCTGCCACTCCCGAGGCGATGATGAATTGCTGGTTGGCGGGAACATTGAGGGTGGTTTGACCCACGGGATTTCGCCAAGCCAAATTCAGAACTGTGCTGATGTCTTCATATTTGAAAGCGCGCCGCACGGTTTCCAAGGGGAATTCTGGATTTTGAAAAACCACGATAACGCTGTCATTGAGTGCCATGTGTTGCAATTTTGAATCATTGGGAATCGTTGCGGAATTGACTTCGCGCGAAAAATTTCCCGTCACCACATGGGTTGCGCCGGTCAACGGTAGGGTCTCTTTGTCGTTTCCCTTCGCTGAGGATAGGGCGGCCGAACATCCAGTGCAGGTTCTGCCCGTAGCCGAAGTCACCTGCACCTGCAAATTCGTATTATCGGCCGTCACGATGGAAAGAGGTTTGTTTTCCGATAGCAAGGCAATGGATGGCGCATCGAAACAGGCTGTACTGGCACCGAGGGGAGGATTGGCTCCTGTGCGCTTGACGGTGAGCTTATAGTCAAAAGTCTTATTGCTTGTGACCGGAGGATTCTTGGTATTGTCAGTATAGGAATAGGCCACTTGAAAATTGAAAACCGTGCTGTCCGCATCCAAGGCAAGGCGCTTCTGAAAAACGAAATTCGTGCCGTCCAATAGATTGGACTGCAAGACCTGATTTCCCTTGCTAAGTGTCGCGGTTTGGGCCGAAGTCGCCGTAGGAACGGTTAAAACTCCCGAAACCAAACCTTGCAAAATCGCCTGCAAATTGGCGCTGGGATTAGTGATATTCCAAATCGCGCTTTTCGGATTGGAAAGGCTATAACCATTCTTTTGAATATTCGTGGTCATGGTATTGGTAGCCACGAAACCCTCGGAGTTTTCATCGCCGAAAAAGATGGTGAAGGTGGTGGGGACTCCCACGCCCGCCAAATATTCGTCTTGCTTCGAAACTCGCGCGCTATCCAAACTGCCGGGCTCGCCATCGGATAGGAAAATGATAAACTGCGCCTCCTTGGCAACAGTCGACTTCTTCATCGCCGTCAAGGCAGACTCGAATCCAAGCGTAATATCCGTTCCATTTCGCGTATTATTGGCCCCCGTGCTCGCCAGGCCATAGGTGAGGTTGCCGTTACTACTGTGCTTCAACATGGCCTTCAAGGTGTCGACGCCGCGGATGCCATTCGCGAAAACGGTGTCGAGTCGCGTTAGCGGGACATAGGCACCGTGATTCTCCGTACCCGGAAAAGCCGGAACTAGCAAATGGGGCTCCCGATCGTCGAATTGCAGAAATCGCGAAAAGGAGGTGATGCCCACATGGGCCTGGGGCACCTGCTTGAATAGGCTGTCGAGCATGAGGATGGTTTGAGTGAAACGTGCCTCGCTGCCATCGGTATTGTTCATACTGGTGGAATTGTCGATGATGAACATGATGTCAGGCGGTTTGACTTCGGGAACAGGAATGTCAACGGTCTCTTTGCAAGTCGGCATGCGGGCGGAAAGCGCCACCGTACTCTTGGGAACGGTGATGATTTTATTGGCGAATTCTTTGGGGCAAGCCTCGATCACGAGATCGCAAAAACTGCCGTCGGCCCCGAAGGCCGAGGCGGTAGCCATCAGGCCAAAGGCCACGATACGAAAACTCTTATTCCAGTTGTATAACATGGTCCCCACCCCCAGAGTTGGCCGATCCTAAAAGGTCCCCAGCCAAGCAGGCAAATGCCCAATGAGTCCTCGAATATAGCCCCCGTCCCAGGGTATGGCTTGATGTCTTGTAGCTAATTTACGTGATATGGTTGATTACTCCGAACCCGTGTTAAAAGTTACCGATCTCTCCATTGGATTTTCCGATGAAGAAGGTGTTACTGCGATAACCGAAGACGTCTCTTTTAGCGTAAAACCAGGCGAAATGTACGGTTTAGTGGGCGAATCCGGCTGCGGGAAGTCCGTAACGTGCTTGTCACTCTTGCGTTTGCTGCCACAACCCGGAGGCCGAGTTCTGTACGGCGAGGTACGCTTTCAGGGGCGCAGCGTTCTCGATATGCCACTTGAGGATTTGCGCAAATTGCGAGGCGCCTCCATCGCCATGATTTTCCAAGAGCCAGGAGCCGCCCTCAATCCATTGCTCACGGTACGAAAACAAATGCTCGAGCCCCTGCAAGTGCACGGCTATTCGGGTAATGCCGAGGCGCATATATTGCAATTGCTGGAGCGCGTCGGCATTGCCGATCCGCAGCGGATTTTGCGCAGCTATCCCCATGAGCTTTCCGGGGGCATGTTGCAGCGCGTGATGATAGCCATGGCTTTGTCGTTGAAGCCCGCCTTGCTGCTTGCCGATGAGCCGACCACGGCCCTCGATGTCACCGTGCAGGCGCAAATCATGGACTTGCTCGACGACTTGCGCAAGGACTTGGGCATGGCTGTGATTCTAGTCACGCACAATCTGAACTTGATTGCCCAATACGCCGATCGCGTCGGGGTGATGTATGCCGGCCGCCTGGTGGAGGAAGCCGAAGTCACCGACTTTTTGCGGGGACCGCAGCATCCTTATTCGCAAGGCTTGCTCAATGCCCTGCCTCGCCTAAGCGACACCGCACCGCGCCTACGCGCCATCGCGGGAACCGTGCCCCGGCCTTCGGACTATGTGACGGGTTGTCGCTTTCAACCTCGCTGCGGACATGCCATGGAGATTTGCGCTACCAAACCCTCCTTTGAGGAAAGGGGGCCGCAGCATCGTACCGCCTGCTTTTGGCGAGAAACTCCGGCCACCTCAAATTTGATCGAGGTGTCGCCATGATCACGTCCTTGCCCCAATCCTCAGCTCGCTCCGCCTCCGAAGGCGAAGCCCAGCCACTTCTGCATGCGCGCGACTTGCGCACCTGGTTTCCCGTCACAGGTGGAATTTTGAAGCGGGTCACGGGCCAGGTCAAAGCGGTCGACGGCGTTTCCCTCGAAGTCTATCCCGGCGAAGTGGTGTCGGTGGTGGGCGAATCCGGCTGCGGCAAAAGCACTTTGGGCTATTCCCTGCTTGGTTTGGTGAAGCCTACGGGCGGAGAATTGCATTTGCTCGGCAAGAGCATTGACATCGAAAAAAACGCCGCCTGGTCGCCCTATCGCAAAGACTTTCAAATCGTTTTTCAGGATCCTTATACCTCACTCAATCCCCGGCACACGGTTTTCGAAATACTCGCCGAGCCCATGCGCGTGCATGGCCTTTATCCGGAGCGCGAACTGCGCGATCAAGTAGCCGCCTTATTGCAACAAGTGGGGCTAGAACCCGATTATATGCGCCGGTTTCCCCATGCCTTCTCCGGGGGGCAACGCCAGCGCATCGGCATCGCCCGCGCCATCGGTTTGCGCCCCAAATTACTGATTTGCGACGAAGTGGTCTCGGCGCTCGACGTTTCGGTGCAAGCGCAAATCATTCAATTGCTTTTAGACCTAAAAGCCAAGCTCGGACTTTCCCTGCTTTTCATCAGCCATGATCTGTCCTTGGTGAAAAGCCTGAGTGACCGGCTTCTGGTGATGTATCTCGGACGCATCGTCGAACAAGGGCGAGCCGATACGGTATTCACTCAGCCAAGGCACCCTTATACCCAGGCCCTACTTGATTCTATCCCCACCTTGGAGCGCGGTAAAAAACCAAGGCAATTGCATGGAGAAATCCCCTCGCCGGTGAATCGGCCCGCGGGTTGCGCCTTCGCTTCCCGCTGCTCGCGCGCGGAAGCCGATTGTCGGCTTAGCGATCCGCCATTGCTAACCCTGGCGGACGCACAGACGGCGCAGACTGACGCGACAGCAATGGCTAGGCAAGCGGCCTGCTTTCATCCGCTTAAACCAGCTTTAACCAACTAAAAGGGGCGAACCTCACGGCCCGCCCCTCCTCACATCTTCGATTTCCGGTGCCTTACTCGTAAATCTTCAGGGCGTCCTTATTAGTCACCATGATTTCGACGCGACGATTGATTTGCCTTCCCTCAGGAGTGCGATTATTCGCCTTGGGCGAGGTCGGGCCATAACCGCGGGCGGTGATGCGATTGTTCAAATCCGGAGTGACGCTGATCAAATACAACCGCGCGACTTCGGAGCGCGCCTGACTCAAGGCCATATTAGAAGTCAGCTTGCCGATATTGTCGGTATGTCCGCCCACTTCTAGTTGCAGCTTGGGATATTTCGCCAGCATTTTTCCTATCACATTCAGATAAGGCTTGGAATTGATGGATATTTCAGCCTTGCCGCTTTCGAAATAGAGGGCTTCGAGATTCAGCATACCCGTGCGAAGGAATTGCTTTTCCGCATCGCTGCGTGCGGCCTTTTCCTCCGCCAACTTTTTCTGCACATCCGCCAAATTCAATGAGTCCTGATAGGCCTTTTTGCGCGCGGTTGCGGCGCTTTCGGCGGCCATAGCAGCCAGGGAATCGGCGCGACGGCGCATTTCTTCTTGCTCACGCACGCGGGCGAGGGAGTCCTCGCGGCCTTTGCGGGCCAAGCTGTCGGCCATGGCCTCGGCATCCTTGGCACGAGTCCGCAACAGAATTTGATCGAGCGAATCCTTGCGCGCCTTTTCCGCGGCGGCGTGGCGGCTGCCAGCTAAAAAGTCGACATTCGCTGTGAGGCCGGCGACAAAACGCCAAGGTTCCAGGGAGCGATTATTCACGTCGGTACGCTCACCACTTAGGGCGATTTGCGTTCCCACTTGCAGCTGCACATGAGGCCCAACAAAATATACCGAGGGAGTCAGCCAAATCGGATCGGTGCCCAGGGGTTGGCGAAAAGACGTGCGCGAAGCCATTTCTACCGCGAAATTCACCACGGGATGGGGGGAAAATTCCACGGCGCCACCTTGAACCAGCAAGGTGCCATGATCTCCATTGACGGCCATGGCCGCACCTTCATTTAGATGGATACGCAAGGCCATCCCATTGCCTTCGAATTGCAGGGTTTGAACCAAACGGAGTCGCACATCGCTCTCAAGCCGGGTTTCGGCCCAGGCCCAACCGTCATAACCATTATTGTTCATGGACTGACCTGCCACACCGCCCAATACCGACAAATCCAGGCCTAGCCGCACGGGTGAAGCTCCCGGCACCGGTATAGTGCCCTTCAGGCCGCCCACCAAGCTGCCGATATCGCTGGCCGAACCTCGGATGGGATCTTCGAGGCGAAAGCCATACAAGGCCGCATAACCATCTATCCAAGGAGACAAACCCCAACCCAAGGCACCGGAAAAGGTCGTGACGTCGGAGGCCGAAGTAGGCACGCCGGCGAAGGCCTTCGCTTGTTGATAATAGGCGCCATGCACACCGAGACTGAGCCGCCCCGCGCCCAAGGAATTGGCCGAAACGATGTCCACCAAGCCGACCGCGCCTTCCGATCCGATAATGGGTTCGCGCTCGGAATTCGCCACCTGAGCCTTCGCCGAAAGCGAAAGTGCCGACACGAATGCCAAAGCATATGCGCAACGTGTGAGAGACGTCTTGGACACGTTAACCTCCTCAGACACGGATTCAAACCGAACCCGCCACAATGTTGAAATGACTCCATTCTCAAAGTAATACCCCTTGCCCTGGACGTGTCGCGCCAGGGTGCTATTTTAGGGGTCATGTTGAAAATCCTGATCCTGATAGTCCTGTTTTCCGCCTTGGCCATGCCCCTATTGCTCACGCGTGCACCACGTGGCAAACGAACATTTCCAACCGCATTGAAATTGTTGGCCATGGTAATGGTTCCCTTTTTGCCACGTTGGCTTTCGTCCCTTGCCCGAACGGCCCAAGGTCCGGCTTGCCCGCGCTGCGGCATGTCCGTAGGACGTCGCGCGGCCGCCTGCCCCAAATGCGGGAATGTCATGACGACGGTGAGATATAAAGTGAGTTCTGGGACTTGAAGGAACCGCGAAAGTATTTCAGTGAAGGGTGCGCTTCGACAGTCAATTTTAGTGGTATCACGTATTTGAAAGTGGCATGCTTCGCCTTGGTCCCGCTCCTGACCCTGAAGGCAGGAGCTCAAATTCCCATCGTCAACCGCCCACCCGACCGAGGCAAACTTCTCAGCCGGGATTCCGTAAACCTTAGCTTCAATATGCCGGGCCTTTTTACTCAGGCCATTGCGGGAGGGTTGGGCGAGAGCGATGTAAATACCCTGCATTCCTACGGGAACCCCGCCACCCTGGCAGCTGAAAACCAAGGGGTGATCTCTGGAACTGTGGGATTCACCTATGCCCCGCTGATGCCCGTTCTTGGTCTTCCTGATTTTTATGAATTAGGACTCGACGCCAGGGTTCAAATTGCCGGTTTCGGATATCGCTTGTCTATCAAGAACCATCAATTCGGAATCGCAAGCGGCAGTGAATATTCTCTGTCCGTGGCAACTGGCATTTCGAGTTGGGGTGATTTGCAGAACCACTTCGGTGCCACCTTGACCTTGGCTAAGGGCCCGGACGACGTGGAAAAATCTGGTTTATCCAATACCGGACTCCTGATGGACATCGGTTATTTCGGTCAGTGGGGTAAGCATTTTCAATTCGGGTTATCGGCGAATCGCCTGGGTCAAAACTTGAATGGCTACCGGCACACGGTCTATCTGGACCGTCATGAGGCGGGAACTTCAAGCTACCTCGCTTCTCATGAC
The DNA here is from genome assembly GCA_043753995.1 of Fibrobacterota bacterium. Taxonomy (GTDB): domain Bacteria; phylum Fibrobacterota; class Fibrobacteria; order UBA11236; family UBA11236; genus JAYUVP01. The sequence continues at coordinate 32,077 of JAYUVP010000058.1, read as the reverse complement.
GACGCGAATTACTTACTCACTCCTCCGGCCTTTCAAATTGAAATGGGAAGTCCATTGAATTTTAATTCGCGAAAGCTTCACATTCTGAACATGACTCTTTCCTCGGCGTATTCTAAGCAATACACATTGTCGGGATGGAAAGGCGAACGCATTTTTTTCGAGGCGGATTTGAATTCAATCCTCTTGAACACCTTTCTTCTTGACCAAGGATATTTTCAGGAATGGGGCGGGCCGAAAATTTTTCGCTTGGGGTTCGGCCTCCATCTCTTTCGCCATTTAGCCTTCAAAGTTCGAATACTTCAAAGCGAGGATATCCTGACTGACGGCCAACGGGTTTTTTCTGTGACTTTGCATAATCTTTTGCAGTGGCGGGCCGACGATGGGCGATGGTGGCGACTGCGAAAGGAGAACTGAGACCATCTCCAAGGACTTCGGAGCCCTTAACCGGCGCCTTCCGTGGCAATAGGAGCGGATCGCAGGGGATATGCGAAGGCCGCCCCAAGGCGCTCGACTTCCGCCTTGAGACCCAAATTGATTTCCTGCTGTATATCCATGTATCGCGTATAATCCGAGCTCTCGACGAAATAAACCACTTCGAATTTGAGGCCGATATCGGTGATGGCCAGAAAGTGGCAGCGATCAAAGCTTGCATCGGCAAGACCGGTGATAAGGGTCTTCACTCGAATGGGCAAGGTGCGTAAGACATCTTCGGTGGTTCGATTTTCTATTGCAAAATGAAAGGCGATGCGTCGCCGCTCCAAGTGCTTGAAATTATGCACCTGCACATCGGTGAGATGCTTGTTGGAAAGCACGACCATTTCGCCGCCCAAACTACGCAGGCGCGTGGTTTTGAGCCCGACATGTTCGACCTCGCCAATGGTATTGCCGACCTTGATGGTATGGCCTACCTCAAAAGGCTTGTCGAAGAAAATCACGAAATAGGCAAAAAGATCCCCGAGCACGGCCTGAGCGGCCAAAGCCACCGCGATGCCGGTAATGCCAAGACCCGCCATAAAGGCCGAAACCTTGATGCCGAGATTATCCATGGCCAAAATCGCGGCAATGATCCAGACCACCACCTTAATTAGCGTGATGATGCCATTGAGGCTTTTCTCCTGAGCCGGGCTATGATCCTGGGTGTGCCGGCGCCAATACCCCCGCAAAGCTTCATTGATCAGGGTGATAATGATTTGCACGCCCTGCCACGCCAATACGGCGGTGACAGCCACTTGCAAAGCCCGGGCGAGCGAGGGCTGCAAACGCAAATCATTGAGGGCATGATAGACGATAAGGGCATAAACACACGGCAAAACATGGCTGCGCATCAGGGTGACAATCACATCATCCCAAGTGCCTTCGGTTCGGGCGGCCCAAATGTGCAGACGCCTTAGGATTTGGCGGTGCAAGACGCGGGCCATGACATAGCCTACCAGCAAAATCAGCAGGCAAACGAGATATTCGCGCAGGGAATTGCCCAGAAAGCGCGTAGTAGTCATGTGTTCCAGCCAAAGGGAAGAATAATGACGCAGGGATTCCATGGGCGGAAAGGTATCAAGGGCTCCCCTACTGGGTGCTGAAAAAAATGAAGCGTTCACAAATGGCAACGATAGGTTCCAATCCTTGCCCACTGATAGCCCGACCTTCCACTACCTTATCCCTTGCCTATGCGCTCCGCACCGTCGCCTCTTAACCTACTGTCCTATTCCGATTACCGGGTCTATCTCAAAGACTATTATGCCACGCGCAAGACCGTCGATCCGAATTTTTCCTTTCGCTATTTGTCTGCGCGCGCCGGCATCAATTCTTCAGCCTATTTCAAATATGTGATGGACGGAAAGCGAAATCTCAGCCAGTCCACCTTGCTGAAAACCTGCCAAGCCTTGGGACTGAAGGATGCCGACGCCGAATACTTCCAAAGCCTGGTGTTTTTCAATCAGGCGAAAACTTTAAAAGAAAAAAACCTGTATTTCGACAAGCTGACCCGTCTGCGAGGTGATTACGAAAAGCGTAAAGTGGAGGAAGCCCAATACGCTTTTTACGGGGAATGGCATCATAGCGCGGTGCGTGAATTATTGGAGTGCTTGCGTTTCAAGGGCGATTACCAAGCCCTTGCCAAAAGACTATTGCCGTCCATCACTTCGACCCAAGCCGAAGCCTCGGTGGCATTGCTCATCCGTCTCGGTCTGGCGAAAAAGGACTCGCAGGGCCGCTGGCGACAAGCCGATCCCGTATTGACCACAGGCGGACAGGTAGAGGCGGAAGTGGTAATCGGATTCCAGAAGCGCATGTTGGAATTGGCTCTGGAGGCCTATGACCTCGCTTCCCCCGATGAGCGACTGATGTCGTCCACCACCTTCGGGATTTCAGAAGAGACCTTTGAACTTTTCCGGAAAAAGATTCGGGATTTCAAGGCCGAACTTCTCGAATTGGCGCGCATGGATAAAGATCCCGAACGCGTATTTCAGCTTAATTTGAATTTGTTTCCTCTATCACGAGAGCCCTGAACATGAAGCAAATCCTTGCCCTGGGCGCCTTGGTATTGTCGGCCTGCCTTTCCGCTCCAACGCCACTTGCTCCGACCCATCCTCCCATTGTCGATGGCGGGGGATCGGATACGGAAACCCTGACCGGTTTGGTGTCTTTTAACGATGGCCTCCCTGCGGTCGGCGTGCCGGTCAAATTGCTCCCCGCCGCCTACGACCCCAGCCACCCGGATACGTCCCTCATCCGTAGGAGCGTCACCGATAGCAAAGGCGAGTATAGTTTCGAATCTGTCGATACGCTTAAGCTTTGGAATGTCATCGCTGGCGACAAGGGGCGAAATGCCTGGGCCTTGGCCCGCAACTTGAGGCCGGGAAAACCGGCAAGCTTGAACTTGAGCACGGGCAAAATCTTTCTTGTGACCCTTCGTGTCGCCAATTATGCGACCTCAGATTCGGGCATAGCCTTTTTCCCAGGCACCGATATCCTAACGCGATGCGATTCGCGTTCCGTCTCCGCGGTAGACTCGGTGCCCGCACAAGCCTTACGCTTCGTAGTGGAAAGTCGCGCGGGATGGAAACATGACACCACTCTGGTCGCCGTCGCGGATACAGCGCGAATTAGAGCCGATCGAAATCAGATTGTCATCACACCATGAAATTCAAAAAGCCTTACCCAGATCCGAATGTCCTGACTGTCACAGGAGAACGCATATTGAAGCCAAAAAAACGTTTCCGCCTTCCTTTTTTTTTCCGATTTGCCGTTTTGGCCTGTCTGGCCGGGCCAACTCTTGCTTCTGCGGTTTGGGAGCCCATACCTGGTTTTCAACCTTTACCTGATCCCTGGAGAAGCCCTAATTATCACACCAATTTGCCAAGCCTATTTAGCGATCGTGACGGCTCCACCTACTTGTCCGTAAGAGACACGCTCAGCATCCGTTATTCTGACGGAGCGATTCAAAAAATCGCATCGACGCGAGACTCAAACCTTATTCGATTTAGCTTCAAAGTGGCCAAAAATATGGGCATTCTCTACTGGGGACCACAGCATAGCATCGATGGTGGCCGGACTTGGAGCCGTATGCCCTCGATATCGAATTTCCAATCGTCCATGACAGCTTGTGACGATGGTTCCGCACTCACCGGGGGTTCTTACGAAACCATTTCTTTCACGGTGGATTCGGGTCGAACTTGGAAGAATTCGAATTACATGACAAGCTATGGCAGAATTACCGATATCCGCTGCATGTCGAAAGGCTGGGTCTTGGCTGCATCCACGACCGGACCCCTGCGGGGAAGTATCGATGGAGGCAAGACTTGGAAGGCCATCAAAAACGAAAACCAAATTCAGGCGACCTATCTCGCAGCCGACCCTATTTCACCTGACTCCTTGGTTTGGGCTATTGACCAAACTCTTCGAAAGGAGCCATCGCTTCACACCGTTTGTCGACTTATAGACACTGTTTTGGCATCGACTCGATTTTTCAAGTCTTTCCCGGAATCGACGGTCACCGCTTGGGCCGTCTCCGCCACCTCGATATCTGAGCGAAGACTTTGGCTCGGCACTTGGGGTCAAGGTATTCTCTTCAGCGACGATAGCGGGTCTACTTGGAAAGACGCGAATGCGGGTCTTAGGGATTTGCATATCTCGGCAATGACCCTCACGGCCGATGGAACCTTGCTGGCCATGAACGAGGATGGACTATTCTCCAAATTCTCCGCGCCGGTGGTATCGCTGACAGGAAAGAATCAGGTGCACCGAAAACAAGGTGGCCGGGCTCATGCGACTGCATCCGGATTAGGCCGAGGCTTTGGCCTTGAATATTCAAAAGGCGTGACACCCTTTTCCTTCCATCTGAATGGCCGCAAAGTTTCGCCAAGGGGGACGGAATGAACAAACCAAAAATGCAGCGCAGGGAATTCCTTGGCTTTGGCGCCGCTGCGCTAAGCACCTTGGCCTTACCTAGGTGCGTTCGGGGAGAGACTTGCCCCACGCCTACGTCTCCCGATCGCTATGGCTATGGTCCCTATTATTTGGACAATGCGCCAGGACGCAATAGCCTGACGCCCCTGGCCGCAGGTGCCCCAGGGCAAAGTTTATTCATTCGAGCCAAGGCGTCCGATTGTTCCGGACCCGTGCAGGGCGTGGTCGCCGAAGTTTGGCATGCCACGTCCCAGGGATGTTATATCCACCCCAGTATGCCCTCCTGCGATGATCGAGGAGATCCAGAAAAGTCACGGCATTGGGGGCGAATTATTTCCGATGAAAAAGGCGATCTGCCTTTTTTGACTATCAAGCCCGGCGTCTATCTCAATGGTTCCAGTTATAGACCTAGTCATATTCATCTTCGCATTCGCACACCGACGGGCCGTATTCCGCCGACCGATCTCGTGACCCAATTGTATTTCCAGGGCGACCCTTATATCCCCGGAGATTATGGGGCGGACGATCCGAGCGCGAAGTCACGCATCATTCCCTTAACCCTAGCGGATGGCTGCTTAGTTGGCGATTTCAATATCGTCTTACCGCAGGCCACTTTGGGATTGCGAAAAAAGGATCTCTTCGAAGATCCGGCATCCGGGGCTTTTGATGCTCTGGTTCGGCGACTGGGCGACAAGTTTATCGTTTTCTTGCCTCCCGTTCTTGCAGGCAACTATGTCGAGGCGCAGCTTTTCGATCCCGTAGGGAAGTTGTTCTCGCGCACTCGACATGCCAACGTGCCCATCGAGTTCAATGCCTCACTTTGGCCGCGAGGCAACTATGTGGCGCGCTTCCTCTGGAATAGTGGCCGAGGCGAGCGGAGAGAAACCGTGAGGCTTAGCCGGTAAATCTCGAACAACCAACCTGATTTTTTCAATCCGCACTTACCCGTAGTCTTTTTCCCTAAGTGGGACAAAGTGTACAACGATAAATCCTGCGCCCCCTCGACCCTATCACTATCTTGCCCCTCATACGTCTGCCGAGAGGGCTACCATGACTATCGATTGCATTATCGGAGATTTCCGCATTCTAAGGCCCAGGCATGTTGGGAGCCATGAGGAGGCGGTTCAGTGGCTGGCCACGGCCCATGCTCATGCCGAGGCCGCGCGTACCGAAGGAGAATTCGATGAAGGCGGCTTCCGAACTCGCATGGAACGCCTGGTCACTCGCTACGGTTGCAATTCCGAAAACCTGTCTTCGCGCGGATTCGAAATGGACGATTTCGTCCAACCTGATTGGAGCGAGATGCGCGTGTTCAATGTGGAGAGCGACCCCAACGGCGCGGGAATGACGGTGCGCATGGAGGCGTTCCAGGAGGTTGCCGAGCGCGCCTTCAATGCCTTCTATCCAGTACCGGGGGCGTTACCCACCCTGCGCGCCGAAGTCGCCGATGACATCCCCGACACCTGGGTCTCGCAGGAGCCACCTCAGGAATTGATCCATGTCTCATGCACCGGGTATGTCGCCCCCAGCGCCCCGCAGCTTCTCGTCGCGAAACGCGGCTGGCGAGGCCGCACGGGTGTCCTTCATGCCTACCATATGGGATGTTATGCATCCATGCCAGCGCTCCGCATGGCCACCGCCTTCATGGCCTCGCCGCGCGTGCATAACGATAAGGCGGCTAGCGGAGGGCGCGTCGACATCGTGCATACCGAGTTCTGTTCCGTGCATTTGAATGTCGGCGAACATAAGCCCGAACAACTGGTTGCCCAAAGCCTCTTCGCCGATGGGCATATACGCTATAGCATCCGCGCGGCGGACGGAAATGCCGATGGAATAGAAAGCGGTTTCCATTTTCTAGGCGTTCACGAAGAAATCCTGCCTGATACCGGACCCGCCATCGCATGGTGTCTGGGCGATCATGGCATGCGTATCGGTTTGTCACGCGATGTCCCTGATCTTATTGCCGGCGCCTTGGGCGATTTCCTGGATAACCTATACGCGCAAACGGGCACCGATCCCCGCGAGGCCATGCAGCGCGGTCTTTTTGCCGTGCATCCCGGAGGCCCGCGCATTATCGACAAGGTGGCGAGCCTTTTAGAACTGCGGCCCAATCAAGTGGCCCATAGCCGCGCCGTACTCAAAGCCTGCGGGAATATGTCTTCCGCCACCTTGCCCCATGTTTGGGCTGGAATGCTATCCGATGTCCATGTTCCCTCCGGCGCCTTGATCACCAGCCTAGCCTTCGGTCCCGGATTGACCTTGTATGGCGCCATGCTGCGCAAGGCTTGAGCCATGTGGGCCTGGGCCGCATTACCCTTCGCACTGCAAGGGGCTCTCATGATTGTTGACGAGGGCTTTCATCGCCAGCGCGGGCTTCCCGCCTGGGAACGCTGGGGGCATCCTGTCGATACCATGGTGGCGGCAGCCTGCATCGGAATGTCGCTCCTCATTCCACCGACACCCGCCGGCCTGACTGGCTATGCCACGGCCTCGGTATTCTCTTGCCTCTGTGTCACCAAGGACGAATGGGTGCATGCGAAATTATGCTCCGGTACGGAGAGCTGGTTGCATGCCTGTCTTTTCCTACTGCATCCCGTTATCCTGGCGATCGCGGGCCTTTGGGCCTTTAGCACCCGGCCCTCCGGATTTGGAGCATTCTTAGCAATGCAAACGGGGGCGATGGTCGCTTTCGGGCTCTGGCAAATGGCTTACTGGAATGGCCCATGGGCCAAAGTAGCGGTGAAGGAATGAAGTGGAAACCATCCTTGCCCATCCAGGGTAACCTTCCAGTTACGGATGGCGTGCCTACACATCCGACTGCGGTAGACGATCGTGCGATTCTCGACAATGCCTTTTACGATAACCTGGGTATGCGTTGGCATGAAGGCAGTGACCATCCCGTGGCCTTGCTCCGCGCCGAAGGGGCTTTGAAAGATCCATGGGTGGCAGACCGGATTCGCGAAGCATTGGGTCCGGGCTCTGCCCGTGTGCTCGATATCGGTTGCGGCGGCGGCTTGCTGGCCCGACATCTCGCAGCCTTGGGCCATCGAGTGGCTGGCCTAGACGCATCGCTGGGAAGCTTGCGCGCTGCGCAGGCTGGGGACGGGCAGACACCACCCTTTACCCAATCACCTCACCCTTCTTCTGACACATCGCCTTCTATTGCGCCCGCGTATCTAGCCGGCGATGCCTATAGCCTGCCCTTTCCAAACGCCTCCTTCGACGCGGTATGCGCACTGGATTTTCTGGAACATGTGACTTCGCCTGGGCGGGCCATAGCAGAAGCGGCACGCGTGTTGCGGCCAGGAGGCCTATTCTTATTCCATACCTTCAACCGCAATGTGTTTGCCTGGCTGATCATCATCAAAGGGGTGGAATGGTTTGTGAAGAATGTGCCGAGACATATGCATGTCTTGCCTCTCTTCCTCAAGCCCCGGGAGCTATCAAACCTTTGCACCGGCGCGGGCTTGCGCGTCGAAGGGATGAGGGGAATGCGCCCGGAATTCAGCTCCGCCTTTTGGCGGCTCTTGGCGACGGGAAATGTGCCGCGCGGCTTCCGCTTTCAATTCACACGTTCGCTGGCGTTGAGCTATGTGGGTAGTGCGGTAAGATTGCCGAGCAGAGAAGCGACCTCCAAAGCGAGCCGATGGTAGAGGTCTATAGGCGTCTACCGTTGCTGCTCCAGAGTTGTCAGCCCCCGGAGACCGAAGGCGGCCCCGCCTAGAATGGCACAGACAAGACCGATGACGATGTAGACATGCGAGACATCGAAGACGTCGGACAATGGACCGGTAACGGCCAACCCCACTGGCACGGATGCTGCACTTAGGCTACCAAGAGTGGCAAATACCCGACCTTGCTTTTCCGGAGGAATGACCCCCTGGAGTAGGGCCGCGATCGGCGTATTCAAGAAAACCACCATGAAGCCGGCAAGTCCAACAAAAATGCAGGCCAGGAAAAAGGGCTGACCGGGAGAGAATCCGAAAGCGATGATGGCGAAGCCGAGACCCATGATGCCAACCAGCATGGTGAATATTCTCTTCTTGAAGCCGCCCCAGACCGACATCGCCAAACCTCCGACCACCATTCCGACGCAGAATAGCGACTCGAAGGTGGCCAAAGTTCCCACTTCGGAACCGTAGTGCCGCGTCACCATGATCGGGAGAAGGGAGGAAATGGATCCAACGAAAAGATTCAGCACGGCAGCCAAGCCGCAGAGTGTGGCCAACCCTCGCCAACCCCTGATAAAGGACAAACCCTCTTTCATGCTTTTCCAAATAGGCGGAACAGATTCGCCATCCTCACGATGCTTGGGAATGGGGATGAAGAGGAGTGGAAGCACAGCAATGATGCAGGTCACGGTATCGATCAGGATAATGCCTTCCATCGGAAGGAGGCTCACAAGCAAGGCCCCGAGAAAAGGCGCGCCTATGCTCATTCCTGCATCCAAGGTTTGACGCAAACCCGCGACTCGCACGAGCTGTTCCTTCGGAACGAGAAGGGAGGTGGAGGACTGCATGGAAACGGAGTGAAAAACTCCGGCTATCGACCGAACGAATAACACCGCATAGATATGCCAATTCTCCACGCGATCCGAGGCGAAGAGAAGGAATAGCCCCAAGGTCAGCAGGGCAGTGCAAACATCCGCGGCAATCATGAGGATACGCCGATTCCAGCGATCTACCAAGGCCCCAATCAGGGGACCCAAGGCTATGGCAGGCACCATAGCCGCGAGGCTAGCGAGGGTCAATACCGTCGCCGAATTCGATCCCTTGGCGAGCCACCAAATGATGGCGAATTGGACCACCTGACTTCCAACCAAGGAAAGCGCTTGTCCAGACCAGATGGTGAAATAGCGAGCTTTCCAAGGAGTCATAGCTTTGATTTCGATAACGGATCGGCGTTCAGTGCGCCGGAACCTTATGGAAGCGGAGCGGACGTTTCAAATTGAAAGGCCAAGACTTTTCGGTAAAACCTGCTTGTCCCAGTCCACAGAAGCACGGCAACCACTAAAGCTGTACCAGAGTAATCGACGATTCGATAGTGGAAGTCCTGAAAAAAATTCGTCCAGGGAAAGGATTGGCCTTCGAAAAAGGCGTGTAGCAGGGTGGGTGGCAAAGAAAAAACGGGAGCGCTTCCGAGGCTGCCGATGGTGAAGTAGAGCCCCAATAGCGCGAAATAATAAGCGGCGATCAAAACGATTCGGAGTTCAAACCTTCGGCCTAAGGTATCCGTTTCCAAAGTGGTTCGATAGGGTTGCCTTTTGACGGTCTGTATCAGCCCATACCAGGCTCCACCGGCCATAAGAACAAGAACGGAAATATTCCCGAGCACGCGTGCTGGAGAAAGGGATCCAAAGAAATACCCGCCGCCATTCAGTACCAAGGCGGCGAGGAAAAATCCGATCAAGGGGAGTATCGACCAAGGGGAAAGAAATCGGAATGCGGATCGCGGAATCAATGGGGCACGCTGCACCGCATCCTTGGGAATCAGGGCTTGAACCTTGGCTTCGGCTTTTACGTAATAGGCAATCAGCCCCGTCATAAGCAAAACAAAGAGGGGACTGTGAACGGCATACAGGAGTTTCACATCGCCCATGGCCAGTGCCACTCCCAATAGCATCAGGGAAAGCAAGGCGGCCGCTCTCAAGGGCCAAACCGCGACGGTGCGGTGCGACTTCAGGAATTCCGGATTGGATAATACCCAGGCTGGATTTCGAGATAAACTTCTTTGCCGCTCGGCCTGGGCCATTTTTGGGCCAGCGAAACCAAAGGTGACAAGGATTTGAAGGCCATATAGGAGACCTTCTAGGTTGATATTCATACGGTTCCCTTTTCGCTATTTCTTTTAATTAGGGCTTTTCAAATTCCGATTAAAAATTTCCTTCAACTCCATTTCACTTAATCCCCGACCCCTCCAATAAGCGATGAGCTCCCGGACTTGTTCGGTCGCCGCCGTATGCAAGGTTTCTTTGAGATTCGGCTTGGCTTTGGCATGGACGAAGGTTCCCCGACGACCTGCCGTGTGAATGATTCCGTCCTTGTCCAAGATCAAATAAGCCTTGGCCACCGTGGCGGGATTCACTTCTAAATCCAGGGCCAATTGCCGGATGGGAGGAAGCGGATCGCCGATGGCCAGCACGCCCTCGGAAATGGCCTTGCGTATTTGCAAAACGATTTGCTCGTATACCGGCAATGGGGAGCGCGCGTCAATCTCTATCATATTGTACTAGTTCAATGTAGTACAATAATTTGCAGAAGTCAAGCTTTCAGGGTGGAGAGCTTATCCGAAGGGTATAGGGGCCTGCGCCCATGAGGCCGCGAATTTTCAAGAAATAGCTGCCCTCTTTGGGCGCCGTGAAGGCAACTACCGGACTGCGTGTGGTATCGGCATCATATTCGACTCCAGCGCTATCGGTAATCGCCATGGCCAGGAAAATGGACGTGGTGATCAACTCGGCTTGGTAATCCTTTCCAGCGATCGCATGGAAGCGGCACCAATCCATCTCGCCCGCGAGGAAATTACGGCTCTGGGTAGCCTGGTCGGGGAAGATTTCCTTGGCACCCTGAATGCTGTCATCGGGCTCAAAGGCGTCGGGTGAAAGCCCTTCGATCGTGAAGAGCGGGCCATAGGCACGTATCAATCCTGAAGACATCGAACCCATTTGGAGACGGTATCGATTCGAGGTAGGCAAGGAGTCCGGAATTTCCCAAGTGATTTCGCCCGAATTATCCTGGTAAATCGCCACCGTACTCACGAGTGACGAGTCGTGTAAAAGGCTAAGGGTGATTTGCTTTGTGAATAGGGCCGTATCAGGATTCCAGGTGATTTTCGTTTCAGTACCGGCCCGCCAGACTGTATTCGATTGTGGGGCCGTAAAGGTGGAGGGTTGTAGGGTGGCCGAGTCGTATTCGAAGATGGCTACCTGATAGTGTGCGCCCAAGCTTTTCGAGGGATTTATCAGGCGTAGATAATTAGGGCCGACGGCGAGATGATGCCATGTGAAATTGATTTGTCGAATTTCTTTTTCAAAATTCTTTAACCCAAGACTGTCACACAATTCAATTGCCAACTCCCGGTCGGCGCTCACTTGGAACCGGTAAAACTTTCTCGAGTCGACCCTAAAGCGAATCCAATCGACATCGCCAGGAGTTAGGGTATGCGACTCGCTATTTCCCAGGGATGGGATGGTCTTGGCCTCCGCCAAGACATTGTCATATTCATAGGCATCGGAAGCGATGACGAGCACATGGATGACGGGTGAAAACGTGTAGAGGCGGGGATCGGGATAGCTTGCGATGCGAATCCGATATTGGCCTGGTGCCAAATTCTCGGGAACTCGCCACTCGAAGCCATTGCCTTCGGGGGATGAGGGCGTGTACCCCATTAATGAATCTCGTGGCTGATCTCGCCAAAGCGAAATTTGGCTGAGGGATACTTTGTTTTCAGGTACCGTCCATTGCAATCGAAGAGAACCGCCGGAATAAACCGTGTCTTCGGCAATTGGAGAGAGGAAGGCATAGTTGGATTTTGGAGAATGCGAGAGGGTGAAATAATCGCTGAACTTTTCAATGGAAGGATCGGCAACTGCGAAAATGCGAATGCGGTAATTCGTGGCAGGCCCGGCGGGAGCCTTTGCTAGGGGCCAGAGAAAGCTACCCGCATCGACGGTGACCGATTGGGTCAAGTTGAGCAAATGGGAAGTGTCTTGGAATAATTGGATTCCGACGCCTCCTCCGATTTCACCCACCGAACTCCAAGCTATGGATAAGGCCGAATCTATTCGGCCAGGGATCGAGTGGCCACCAAGTTCCAGGAATAGCTGCCGTCCACAGCCAAGGAGGCGGCCAAATCACCCAAGTTGCGATTGCCTCGGAATAAAGACAATCGTAGGCGGCCACTTCCTGCGGCATCCGAAGCTTCCCAAGTGATTGGATACGAAGAATCCAAATCGAAGCGGGCTTTGGACTGGGGATGGGTAAACCGTAAAATTCCCGAAAAGGTGGAGTTGGTATTCGAACCATCTCCTTTTCCCGTGGATAAAAAACATCCCTGCAGGAGAAAAATCAGGGGAATCAACCCAAAGAAAGGCCAAGTCCAAAATGGATTTCGCATGGGCGATGATTTCCTTTTTCTTCGTTTTCGGGTAGCGGCTCGAAATTTAGCCTGCAGCGCGCCCAGGCGAAAGACCGGAGGGGAGCCGGATGCCGACCGTGCCCGCAGAGAATGGCAGGCTGACGGCGGGGGAGGCGGAGCCACCCCCGTGATCTTCATCACGAAAATGCAGGATTGAGAAAAACATGATGTGGGAGCCCGAGTGGATCCCACCTGGGAAAGGAATTTACTGCGGGGAACCGAGGACGGCGATGCTGTTTTGGGTTAAGCCCGAAGTGGTTAGCCGGGTGATGTAGAGACCGGCGCGGCCTTTTGCAGCGACCGAGAGATCGTAACTCTTGGCACCTTCGCCTTCATATCGAGCCAACCGGGAACCCGCCAAGTCGGTGATCTCCAAGACATGCCTTCCAGACTCTAGGATTTCCATCACCTGTCCTCGGATCGTGAAGCTGCGGTTGTCCGGGGTCGGCATTCTACCGGTGGCAATCACCGGCTCTGGACGGCAGTTACCGCTATACTCGATGCGAACTAGGGCCGTCGTTTCCGTAGCGGTCATCCACCCCGAATAGTTGATGATGTAAAGCGCGCCGTCGGGTCCCTGCTGAAAGTCCAAGGCGCGGCTCAGCTTGATATTGCGGAAGACTTGGGCCATGCCCACCTTGGTATCTCCAGCGCTATTGAGAAGAATGGTATCGATGCGATTGTTGTTGAAGTCCGTCACGAACCACATGCCGTCGAAGTGAGGCGGGAGCCCGATGTCGGTCTTCTTCCGGTATCGGAAAAGGGGGCCGGTCAGGGCCGCGGCCTGTGCGTAGGCATTGGTGGCCTTTTTGGCTGGGGGCAGATTGACGAGGCCGGTATTCTGGGCGTGGTTGTTCACTGGCGCTTCAGGGGTCCCGCCGGCGATGAGCTGAACTTGGTTTCCGGCATAGAAGGGATAGCCGAAATTTGCCGCCATGGTGGCAGTATTGTGTTCTTCGGTGGTCCCTTTTCCATCGGGTCCCACATCGCCCCAACTCACCCAGCCCGGCCGGGTCGGGTCCAGGGTGAGGGAATAGGCGTTTCGAGTGCCCATGATGTAAATCTCCGGCCTCGTCTTGGCCGTGCCCTCGGTAAAGAGGTTGCCACTTGGGATGGTATAGCCGCCTTCGGCGGTGGGACGAATGCGCAGGATTTTGCCCCGAAGGTCATTGGTATTGCCAGGCCCTCTTTCCGCTTCGCCATTGTCGCCCACGGTGATGAAGAGATTCCCCTGCGAGTCGAATGCCATGGCACCCCCGGTATGAATGCGGCCGGCAGCAGCCGTAATCGCTAAAACAACCTTTTCGCTGGCCATATCCAGCAAGTTGGATTCATTGAGGGTGAAACGCGAGACGCGGAATTGGAAGCCCTCCGTGGACTGGATACCATAGAACAGATAGAGCCTCTTATTGACCTTGAAGCCCGGATCCAGAGCGATGCCAGTCAGGCCATTCTCAGCCTCAAGGTTGGCTTTCACCGTTCCTAGGTTAAGGACTTCCTTCGTGGCGCCTACATACTTGCGAACCTTGCCGCTGCGCTCCACGAAGTAAACGTCCACGACTCCCTGATTGTCCATGTCGAAGGCCATCTTCAAAGGCTCATTGACCGCGTTTGTCTTGTTGTCGGCCAAGGTCACCAATTTGAACTCCGACTCCACCAGGGCGCCGCAACCCGGGTAATCCTGGGCGGCCAGGGCAGACCCTGCCGATGCGCCTAAAAGGGCCAAGAAAGCCATGGAATAGGCCATTGAAAAGGCCATGGAAAACACCCCACCGAAAATCTGGCTTCGGGGGCTTTTGCTATCGGTGGGAGGGGTCATACTCTATTTCCTTTTCGCTTCTATTGTACGATTCCCCCGCCCGGAGCAAGGGGCAATCTTTACGTTTTTCCCGCCGGAACCACCACCATTTCCACCAGTACGGGCAAATGATCGGAGGCGAGGCGGGTCAGGTGACTGCGCGGCACTTCCGCCGCAACGGCCTGTAAGGCCGGACTGAGAAAAACATGGTCGATGCGATGCACGGGAAAGCGCCCGAAAAAGGTATTGCGTGGCTTGTGCTCGACTATGCTTTGCTGGGCATCGCGCACAACCCGGTCGAGCAGGCGGAAGGGCGACGAATTGGGGCCAGCATTGAAATCACCCGCCAAGACGGTCGGGCCTTTTTGCATGGCTGCCAGTAGCCATTCCTCGCCAGCCAAGGCCTCGGCCTGCGCTAATCGCTCACGACCCAAAAGCCCCAGGTGAGTGTTGAGAACTTGCAGGGGAAGACCCTGCCATTCGATTTCCGCCCACTGAGCCCCGCGAATCTCCAAAGCATAACCGGTCACGGTGGGAAGGTCTTTTTGCAGAATCGGCCGCAGGGGCCAAGCGCTCAATACGGCATTGCCATAGCCATCTTGCATCGCATTCAGCGTATCGTGATGAAAGTCATTCTCTAGCGCCGCCATCACTAGCGCGGTGAGATCGCCCCGGTCGGCACCATAGCATTCTTGCAAGCAAATCACGTCGGGACGGGTCTGGGCAATGACGCGGGCGATGCGAGTGGGACTGACCTTGCCATCCATGCCTTCGCAGGCGTGGGCATTGTAGGTCAGCACCCGCAGCTTGGCCTGGGGATCACGGGGATGAAATAGGCCGGGCACCTTGCCCGCGAGGGGCGCGCGGTGCCGCATGCGCAGGGCCAATTTCCGCAAATGCGCATGACGAAAGGGCTGAGCCGGCTCGCCTTCTGTTATCGGGGGAGTTACGCCAGCTGGGAGCAAGGCGAAAGCATGCGTTTCTTCCGTCCCAGGTCCGCCATGCGCGCCATTTTCCCAAGCAAAGGACAGGGGGCGACTTCTCGGCCGCCATCCCAGAACGACGAAATCCCCCGCGTCGGCATGATGACACAATTCCGCTAAATCCGTGGCGCAGGTGGCCAAAAAAGGATGGCGTGCTCCGAGCACCTTGGCCGCATCTTCTGGCAAACGGAAGACACCCTCCGAAGTTACTGCCTGAGCGCGTCCTTCGGCCAAGCGATAGAGCACAATGGGAATGGCCGCCTGCTTTTGCAAAGTCGCGGCGATGCGTGCTTGCAATTCGGGCAAGCAGGGCGAGGCTAGGTAAATATGCCCGATGGGGCCATAGGCTAAGACCAGGGGGTCGTCTTGAGTTTCGGTCACCGTCGCATGGGTGTTACTATGGCGGGTGAATGAGTTCTCCCACCGGGATCCAAGGGGATTCTCGCTGCGCACCACGCGCTCGACCTTGGTCACAGGGGCGACGGAGGCGGGAGCCAAGGCCGAGCGCACGGCCTCCTGCAAGGTGCGGCCCGTCTCACGCAAATAGGGCGTGGTGCTTTCCTGGCCATGATCGCTATACACCCACACTTCATAGTCGCGTTGATTCGAACGATGCGAGGCATGATAAAGTCGGCGAATGCAGCGATCGATACCGCGCAGGGAAAAATGCGCGAAAGCAGAAGAAGGCCCACGGCGATGCGCTTGCTCGTCATAGCCAGCGAAGTTGAGCTGCACCACGGGCAGGCCCCGCATTAAATCCATGCTGGCCATGGCCGTCACCACTTCGCGAAGCCCCACGCAAACCAAGACGCGCGAAAAAATGAATTTGAATTCAGGCCCGAATTCGCCGCGCTGCAGGGATCCGCGCGCGGCATCATAGATGGCTAAGGCCGTCTCCATGGCCAGCAAGGTGACTAAGCGCAGCACCGAAGGCAAATTCCAAAGCAAGACAATGGCGAGCGCCAGAGGATTGCTGTGACGTAGCACGGCCTTCGGGGAAAGGCGCGAAGCGCAAAAATGCGACTCGGCCGCACCGCCCGTATAAATATTGGAGTATGCGCTTCCCCCGGACAGCAAGGGCTCGTCGCTCTCACCCGCCAGAGACACTTCGATGCGATCGGCGCTCTCAGCATTCAGCAAGGTCATTACGCGCCCATCACTGCGCGCCTTATAAGCAAAAGCAGGCACGCAGCAAGGCCGCCCATAAAACAATTCGCCTTGAGCCGCCGGCGTTGTCGAAGGCATTCCTGAATACAATGCATGGGCGGCATAGCCTTCTCGGCGCAAGAGACTGCGCAGAAAGGGCAGTCGTCCGCTCCGCAAGGCCTTTTCCAATTGCCCTTGCGACAATCCATCGATTTGGATGAGCAATAAGCCGCGCTTTCCATCGCTGGGCTTAGGGCGCGGTAGACGTAATAGCCGCCAGGACCATTCATCACGGCTTAAGGCGCGGCGGGCTTGTCGTAACCATTTTTCGACAATATGAATCATCCTGCGATGGCGCTTCCCGCCGCGGAAGCCTTGGCGGCGAATAATTTCCATTCGGCTTGCAGGCGATTCAACAATTGCTGAAACCCACCTTGATCTTCCGGCTCTCCGGCGCTATAGCTTGCCAGGGCAGCCTGATAAACCTTTTCCAAATCGGAAATGGTGTTTTCAAGCGACAGACTTTTGGCGGTGACCAAGGCTTCTCGACGGTAACTTGCGAGTTGCTCTGGAGTAAGTTTGATGAAAGTCCTCATGGCATCTACGAAGGAATCCAAATGCTGCCTGGGCAAAAGCAGGCCATTGACTCCGTCACGCACGATGTCACGCGCGCCGGGGGCATTCAAGGCGATGACCGGGGTGCCCACGGCCATAGCCTCGGCTAAAACCATGCCTTGGGTTTCCGACTTGGACGCGAAGGCGAAGAGGTCCATGGTGGCATAGGCTCGGGTCACATCCGATCCACGCAGCACACCCGCGAAGCGCACGCGATCGGCCACGCCGAGCTTCTCGAAACGGTGCTTCAGCTTGGCCTCCATCGGTCCTTGCCCTGCAAATAAGGCATAGGCGCCCTTGTTCTCGCGCAGAAATCGCGCCAGGGCTAGGCCCAGAAAACCCAGGTTTTTCTCGGCGGCCAGCCGCCCGATATGCCCGACCACGAAAGCGCTTTCGGGTAAATCCCAAGCCTGCCGATGGCCTTTCCCGGGTGGATCATAGGCCTCGCGATCCAAGCCCGTGGGCACCACGGTAATGGGTGTTTTGACTCCGCGGCGACGAATCAATTTTTGCAAGCTGCCACTGGGCGCGACGACATGATCGCAGAGGTTGGCAAATTCGGTAGAGAGTTGGGCGGCGAATCGCTTGAGTCCGGGCGCGCTGCTTCCCACATAATGCGTGTACTGCTCGTATAAGGTGTGGTGGGTGAAAACCAAGGGCAAGCGATAATCCGAAGCCAGCCTTACCGCCGTATCTCCGAGCAAAAAGGGATGATGGGCATGCACTAAATCCGGGGCAAAGGCCTTCACCGGCTCATCGAGTTGTCCGAGTATGGGCAAACGCACCGAGAAATCGCTGCCATTGAAGTTTTGCAAGGCATGGACGCGGATGACATTCTCTTCTTCCTGCGATTCGCCGCCAGAAAATTCTGGAGCGATGACGCAGACCTGGTGTCCCCGCGCCGTCAAAGCCAAACGCGTTCTCTCCACCGAGCGGGCCACTCCGCCGACATGCGGCAAATAGGTGTTGGTGAGCATGAGGATTCGCATGGTGTCCCTAAAGTACCACATCCCCCCGACTGGCCCCAGCCCGCAATCCATTACATTTAGGCCTTTCCCCACTCGGAGGTGACTTCTGCGCGAATGGATTCTCAGCCTGCTGCCGCATCTGCAATTTGACGCGGCCTTTTTTTCAGGCTTGCTCAGCATCATCCTCATCGACATCATCCTATCCGGCGACAACTCCATCGTCATCGCCATGGCAGTGCAATCCCTTCCCGCAGAAAAGCGCCGCAAGGGCATACTTATCGGCACGGGCGCGGCAGTGGCTCTTCGAGTAGGGCTCACCCTCATTGCCTCGGTATTGCTCACGACGCCATTCATCAAATTCGTCGGCGGCGCGGCCATTCTGTGGATTGCCGTGAAATTGCTGGCTGAAAATGAAGAACATGCCGTTCGCCATAAACCCGCCGAATCCATTGGCCACGCCATCAAACTCATACTCATTGCCGATGCTTCCATGTCACTTGACAATGTCATGGCCGTCGCGGGAGCCTCGCATGGCAATCCCCTTTTGCTTTGGTTTGGACTCATGCTTTCCATTCCCTTGGTGGTTTTCGCCAGCTCCATGCTTTCCAAATTGATGGCCCGCTATACCTGGATAGTGATTCTGGGCGCCTTGCTATTAGGCAAAATCGGTGGTGAAATGATTGCCACCGATCATTTCCTGAAAGCGAATATCGTACCTGAGGCTTGGCATCACACGGCGAAATGGATAGGCGAAGGCCTGGGCATTGCCCTGGTTGCTGGCTTCGCGGGGTATTTCCGCTGGCGCGACCGTAAGGTGGCTCCGGCCAATGAACCCCAGTTCCACACCGAAGAACGCGGCGATGGGCCGACTTGAATTAGAGAATACAGTCACGGCTGCCCGACAACTTTTGGGGGCCGTGCTTTGGCATCAATGCCCCGAAGGGGTGACGGCAGGTCGCATCGTCGAAACCGAGGCCTATCTGCACGACGACCCCGCCTGCCATGCATCCCGGGGGAAAACGGCACGCAATACCGTCATGTTCGGCCCGCCAGGCCATGCTTATGTCTACCTCATTTACGGCATGTACGACTGCTTTAACGTGGTCACTGGCCCCGTTGGCGTGGGCGAGGCCGTTTTGATTCGAGCCCTCGAACCCCTGACCGGTTTCGACCTCATGCAAAAACGGCGGCAAAATTTTCGCGTGAAAATACCGGAGACCGAGGTCGAAGGCTGCACTTTGCAAATCAAGCCCAAGGCCTTCGCCATAGAGGACTTGTGCCGCGGCCCAGGCAAGCTCGGCATCGCCATGGGCCTAGGACGCCGATTTTCCGGCATCCATTTAAGCGGTGAAATCTTGCAGCTCAGGCCCGCCGCTAGCAGCTCCGATTGGAAACCCGCACGCTTGAAATCCCTGGTGACGACCACCCGCGTCGGCATTCGCGTGGCCGCCGATTGGCCCTTGCGCTTTTATCTCGGCGACAGTCCTTGCGTGAGCCAACCTGTTCCTGGGAAGCGTTCGGGGTCTAGTGACTGAGGATTAAATCGTTTTGAATCTGACGCGCAATACTGGCTATTCGTGAATGCAATGCCGCCTAGCTAAGTCCACTGGGAACGAGCGGCTTTCCGCCGCCCGCCTTTTCGACACCCGCTAGAAAGGCAGGATATTATGATAATATCGAAAGTCTTTGCTTCGTTCTCCGCTCTCTTCATCCTCCACCAAATGGCCGTAGCAGACCCGATCGTCTTCAAACGCGTTTCCATCCCCAACGCTTCGCCCACCAATATCGCATGCGCAATGAAGGACGGAGGTTATGCCAGCGTTGGTTTCAATTCCGGGGAACTTTCCATTACTCATTTCACCGCGGATGGGATTCCACTCTGGTCACGGTGGTTATTCACTGGAATGCGGCATGTCGGTCTGGCTGTGACTCAGAGCCTGGATGGAGGTCTGGCCATTACCGGTTATCGCGAGCTAGTCAATGGCGAACAAGATGGTTTTTTGGCCAAGATCGATTCCCTGGGGCACTTGGAATTCCATAAAACCTTCACGGGTGTCGGACGGGACCGCTTCCATGCGATAATTGCGACGCCGGATTCAGGATTCGTCCTTGCCGGAGAGGGCAGCTTCGAAACGGAGAATACCCATGCCGTACTCCTCAAAACGGACAAAACGGGTGCGGTGGTTTGGTTCCATGAGTATTTGGATTTCGCCTACAGCGCGATCCATGCCATGAAGCAGGACGAGGCCGGCGCCTTGGTGCTTGCTGGCGTTGCCAGCGATACATCCGCTTCGGCCGGGTTGGATGCCACCCTGATGAAAACGGACTCTGTAGGTCGCCCTCTATGGATTCGAAAATACTCCGAGTCAGGGAGGGATATCGCCAATGACCTCGACTTCACCGAGGATGGCGGATATATCCTGGCGGGAAGCACAACGTCCTTCTGGAATCTCGACGGCGACGCGGCACTGATGAAGACCGATGCCCTGGGCAACCTACTCTGGGTAAAGACTATAGGAAACAATAACACTGAGGAAGTGGCTTACTCGGTCAAAGCCATGGACGACGGTTATGTGCTTTGGGGAGCACCGATTTCAGGAGAAGGCCGACTCATGAAAAGAGATTCCCAAGGGAATTTTGTCTGGGATAAGGTGCTTGGTAACGAGAATGAGGTGAAAACCTCCATCCTTCAGCAAGCTCCCGGGCGAATGGTGGTCTGCGCCACCCAATGCGTCACGGTATTGGACGATGAATACGCATTTCCCATCATCACCCGGGCGCCGAAGTCGCGTTTCGCATTTGTCGGTGAAAGCGAAACCTTTGCTGTTCAAACCTTCGACGTGGGACCGGCATACCAATGGTTAAAGAATGGAGTGCTTATTCCCGGTGCGAATTCCGCGACTTTGACCCTGGCGTCGGTTACTTATGCAGACTCCGGTATCTATTCCGTCACAGTAACGAATACTCGTGGAACTGTCACCAGTGAGGGAGCCATTCTGAGCCTACGGCAGCCTGCTACCAATCTCGCACGGAATGGAACGGCGACGGCCAGCGAGGTTTGGGAAAACAACCAGAGTGTCCGTCCTTCACTGGCCATTGATGGTTCGACTTATGACGCCCCAAGGGGGGGGAATTACTGGGTCTTGCCTAACGAGACAACGGGATGGTGGCAGGTGGATTTGGGTCAGGAATTCGCCCTGGGCACCATTGATATCTACAACATCAACAATGACGGCGCCAATGATCGGGGAACCCAAGCCTTCCGCCTGGAAATCCTGGATGCGAGCCAGGCGGTGGTCCATTCCCTGGCCGACACCCTCCCTTTCACGAGCTATAGCAGCGCCAGTTTTCCGACCACTCCCTATACCCTACGCCTCCCCTCCGCCGTCACTGGCAGGTACGTGAAGATATACGTGGATAGCTGGTATCCGACGCGGAATAATCCCTTCTGGCCCTACCCTGTCATTAAAAGCAATAACGCCACTAACCAAGGCGGTGGCCTGAATGATGTGCATGTTTTCGGCCCATAAGGGATAAGGAAAACCACTTAGACAAGCCGGGCCATGTAAGAGGAAGAGGGCATGGCCTCGGTTTTAGTTTGTGCTTGAAGTGGGAAATATCGAGTAGTTTTTATGCTAGCGCATGTCCATCATCGACTACTACGATAGCCTAGCAAGCCAATACGATAATTCTCGGTTTTCGAACAGTTATGGGAAATTTATTGATTCGTCTGAAAAAACCCTGCTTGATTCTTGGCTTAAAGGCACAAACAAGAGTTTAGTGATCGATTTCGGCTGCGGTACCGGACGGCACTTGGAATACGCAATGACAGGCCTGGATGGGTCTGAAAAAATGCTAGAGATAGCAGCCAAAAAATTTCCGGATCGCACTTTTTTTCAAGCCGATATTTCTCGTATTCCACCGGATGTATCCGGTTTTGAAGCAGGCCTCTGCTTTCATGTGTTCATGCACATGGAGCGCCGTCAAATTCAGGATTTTTTAGCCCATGCCTCGAAAGTCATTCTGCCTGGAGGCAGATTAATCGTGGACTTCATGTCAGCAAAGCGAAGACGCATTCTGAATCACAAAAAATCCGGTTGGCATGGGAATACCGATTTTACCATTTCGGATATTTCTGAATTGATTAAGCCCCATTGGGCCATTTCAAGATGGCGAGGTATCGTTTTGATACCCATCCACAGACTGCCGCCCCTACTACGGCCCCTTCTACTAAAGATAGATGGCGTGCTTTGTAAAACGATATTATCACATTACGCATCCTACTATATCGTCGAATTGAGAAAAATGAAATGAATTTCGTTTCGGCGTGCAGACGATTTATTCCCTTGGGAATTCGCCAGGAATTCAAACATATTCAACGGATAAACCGAGACAGAAAAAATGGAACTCACTTTGATAGCAATGTATTAGCCATCAAATCGACGTCTCCGATACAACTCATTCAACCGATAGTACGCGGCAGTTATTATGAAAATAAAATCAAGAATATTTCCCGCGGATGCGCTTTATTGTCGGTCGGATCGATTGGCAAAAAACAAAATTGGTCCTTTTGGCATAGCCTCGGCCGTCCAACTAAAAAAAATGGCTTCTGCAAGGGAAGAAATTTGGTCAACGGCGAAATTAGCGCCCAAATTGGGGGTGGTTTATGCCAAGTGTCTTCCATCCTATACCATTTATCCCTGCTTGCTGGCCTTGAAATACGGGAGCGCCATCCCCACAGCATTGATATTTATGAAGAGCATTTGCGCTTTACCCCTTTGGGTGCCGACTCAACGGTTGTTTGGGGCAGTAAGGATTTGCGCCTAAGTAACCCTTATGACTTCCCTCTCTCTTTTAGTCTACGTGTGCAAGACAATCATTTAATTGGCGAAGTCCATACGGAACAACCTGTTCAGCCGCGAAAAGTGGAGTTCAAGCGAATTCAAATAGAGCCGAAATTAAATAAAGTGGAAACCCAGGTGGATGGGATCGTCGTCGCCACCAATATCTATGTGCATAAGCCCGCCTGAGGGGATGAAATAGGAATTTTGAATGAAACGCGAGATGGGTGTGTCCTATTTGGCATAGGTAAATCGAATATTCATTCCCCTCCATCGCACGAAACATCCATCCCTTTTCCCCTCGCCTTCCCCTGCGGGCGCCGGCGCCCGTAACCTGGGTATTACCCTGGCCTCCAGGCATTCGCGCCGTCAGGGGTTTTTCCCTGCCAACGGCTAGCCGGCAGGGGAATCCAATACCGCCCTTCCACGACTTAATCTGACCGGTGACACTTTCCCGGAATCCCGGTGTTCAATCCAAAGTCCAAGCATCAGACCGCCCTGACTGCCTGCATCACGGAAAGACCCATCCTATCATGACGCGCATCACGTCCGAAACAGTTTTGAAATCCGTCGAGTTCGGCATTTTGGGTTTGTTGCTGGTCTTGGGATTGGCTTGCCTCCTACTCTTCGCCTGGCGCTGGAAGGCCGTGAGTAAGGTCCGCAGCGCCGCCACTCCCTGGCTCGACAAGCTGGCGCGCGCGCTCACCGGCGATCTGACAGCATCGAGCGCGCCCGCCGGATCCGACGAGGCGTCCGCCGCCGAGCGCATGGTCAAGCTGGGGCTAGCCAATGCCCATCTCTGTCCCGAAGCCCTGGACAAAGTCCTAGAAACCCAAGAAGGCCGCGAGCGGGAAAGCTTGGAGCGCGGCGCACAGTTCCTAGGCACGGTGGGCGCCAATGCCCCCTTCCTGGGATTGACCGGCACGGTTATCGGCATTCTGTCGGCCTTCCGCCGCATGGCCGAGGATGGCGCCGGCGGAGTCGAAGTGATGTCCGCCATTTCCGGGGCCCTGATTGCAACGGCGGCGGGCCTCATGGTAGCCATTCCTGCCGTAGTGCTCTACAACGTACTCAAGACCCGCATCCGCAAGACTTTGAAATCTTTGGGCGAAATCCGCGGGCTTCTCATGGCTCGCAGCTATCAGTCCGTGGCCAAGGAAATATTCTGATGGCCTCCGCAGCCGGCGCTGAGGACGAAGACGGAATCACAAGTATCAATATCACGCCCCTGGTGGACGTATTCCTTGTGCTTTTGATCCTCGTCATGATTTCCTCTTCTTTGCTCGAACACCGGGAAATTCCCGTGAGCATTCCCAAGGCCGCCCATGCCGGTGAGGAAGCACCTAAAGCTTCGGGCCTTTCCATGACCCTCGACAAAAAGGTTTTCCTGGACGGGCTCGCCTCCGATTCGGCGCAGGTCACGGCCATGTTACGGGAGAAGGTCAGCCGCGACTCGACCCACCAAGTACTCATCGCCGCCGACCAAGGCTTGCCCTACCAAGACGTGGTTCGGCTATTGGACTGGGTGCGCGGCGCGGGTGTTCATAAATACGCCCTCAAGGTATCGAGGCAAGAGTGATCACTCGATACAAAAAGGTTTCGGGAAGCCCTCGTGCCCCTCGGAAACCCAAAAGCGGTCGGTTCTCCGCCGTCAGCTTTAACCTTTCCAACGTGGCGCCGATCCGGGAAAGCACCGGGCCCAAAGTATTCGTTTCAGCAGCAGCGACCCTCATTCTCGCCTCTGCTTTGTGGCCGACTATGAGACAAGATGTTCCCGAAGACAAGCCATTTCTGGTGGATGCGGAAATGCTGGAACCTCCCAAGCCTCCCGAAATCAAGCCTCCTGAACCACCGCCCCCAGAGCCCCCCAAGCCAGCTCCAAAGCCTGCGACAAAGCCCATCGAAGAGAAGCCCCCAGAACCACCGCCTCCGCAATTCGGACTAGACGAGGATGACCTGGGGGAAAAGAGCGATATGGCCGTGGCCATGGGCAATACCGTGAATACCAAGGCCGACAGCGTGATCCCGCCTCCACCCCCGGAGATAAAACCGGCTGAGGATCCCTTGAAGGGAAAACTGGTTTCCGTGACAAGAGTTACAAGGATGCCCACGGTCCGAGTCGCTACGAAGCCGGACTATACCCCGGAGATGCGCCAGGCCGGCATTGCGGGCAAGGTGAAAGCCCGGTTATTGGTCGATAGCGATGGCCAGGTGGCCAAGGTCGAAATCCTCCAGGATATCGGCTATGGCACACGAGAGGCGTCCCTCCGCGCACTCAAGCAAGTCAAGTTCGAGCCCGGCACTTTAGACGGCACCCCGGTGGCCGTCTGGATCCCCTTCACCTTCAGTTACGAATTGCACGAATAGGAATCCCCATGAGACAAGTGCATCCCCTCCTTCTATTCCCTTTGATGGCCGCGATTTTTATGGCTGCGGGAAATATCCAAGCGGAAGAAATAATCTCGACCGCCCCAGCTCCGGCGGATAGCATGCCTGCGGTGAAGAAATTCATCCAGGCTGCTTATCCCGAAGAGGCCTTCAAAGCGGGCGCTCAGGGAATGGTCAAGTTGGAAGTGTCTATCAACCAGAATGGCCTGGTGGATTCCGCCAGAGTGATGGCGGGCATACGTCCTGATCTTGATTCGGCGGCCTTGCATGCCATTCGCCAATTCGAATTCTCACCTGCTTCTGCGAATGGTCAAGCGGTTCCGGTCGCTATCGAATACACCTACGCCTTCAAGCTCGACAGCGTGGATGTCCCGTTGGAGGCCCAAGTCAATTTCAAAGGACGGTTGCGGGAAAAAGGTACTCGCGCTCCCATTGCGGAGGCCATGGTGGTGGTGGAAATTCTGGACACGATCCTGGATAAAAGTCTCAATATGCCCTTCAGCCAATACCTGGTGAGATTGGGATCTCTCCCCGGCCAAAACCTGGAAGACGGTAGGCTCGTCACCACCACCGATGCTCAAGGCTATTTCTCATTCAAATCCCTGCCTGCTTGTTCCATCCAGGTGAGCTTTCCCGTGACCGGATTTCAACTCGCTTCCTTCCGAGAGATCGTGCTCCCCGGTAAGCTTGTCGAGATGGACTACCGTATCCGCCGTGATACCTATGATGAATATGAAATCGTAGTGCATGGCAAAGCGGAGCGAGAGGAAGTGGCCAAGACCAGCCTTTCCGCAGCGGAAGTCAAAAAGGTGCCCGGCTTCGGCGGCGATGCCATCAAGGTGGTGAGGGCGCTTCCGGGCGTGGCTCGGCCGCCTTTCATCAGCGGAGAAATCTTGATTCGTGGAGCAGGTCCGGAAGACTCGCGCTTCCTGCTGGACGGAGTTCCAGTGATCCGACTCTTCCATTTCGGCGCCATCCGATCTCTCTACAACTCCGACCTCCTCTCCTCCATCGACATGTATCCCGGGGGCTTCAGTACCCGCTATGGCGGCGCCGTCGGCGGCGTGGTAGAAGTGAAGGGACGTCCCGCCTTAAAAGATCGATGGCATGGAAAGGTGGATATCAACCTGATGGATGCCGGCGGTCGCGTGGAGGGCCCGCTTTCGGAAAACCTGGCCTTACAAGTCTCCGGCACTTACAGCTATATCGGAGATGTCATTAAGTCGGCGACCCAGGGCCAAGCCACCACGGTGGCACCTTTATACCGTGATGCCTATGCCAGGCTGGATTGGAATATCAATAAGCAAAACCAAGGTTTCCTGACCTATAGCTTCTCCCGTGACGATTTGGAAATCATTTCTGCCGATGCTCGCGGCGGAAGCGGGGATTTGTCCGGCAATACTTCGAAAGGCATGTCCGAAGATTGGTTTCATATGGCCCTATTGGGCCTCAATTCCAAAATCGGATCGTCTTTCAGCAATGAGATCCGGTTGAGCTTGGTGCAGTCAGGAACCGAGGCTTCCTTTTTCGGCGCCGCCAAATACGGTCAGAATTCCAAGGGCTTCAGTTTCCGGGACGAGGGCCGCTATCACGCCAACCCGTATCTCACCTTCAAGCCAGGCGTGGACCTTAGCTTCGAAAGCTTTGATTTCGACTATGGCTTCCTAAGCCAGAAAGGCGTGGTTGCCGAAGATGCTGTCCTGGATGTCGGCACGCTTGGGACCTATGCCAATGTGGAAATCCACCCCATCGAGAAGTGGCTTATACTTCCAGGCATTCGTTACGAATATTACCCCGAAGTGGAGGAGGGCGTGCCCAGCTTTCGCATGGCCACCCGATTCGAATACTTGCAGGGCCTGACAGCCAAGGGATCCGCCGGGACCTATACCCAGGCCCCTCGTTTCATTGGAGTCACAGCCGAGGGACTCGGAAATCCGGACTTGCCTCCTACCGAAGCCGTGCAATACACCCTCGGTCAGGAGTGGCAAATTTCTGATTTGCTTTCCTTGGATGTTCAGGGCTATTTCAATACCCAGAAGAATATTCCCAATGCCACCGACAGCCTGGATCCGGTGACAGGCAAGGACATGAACTATGTCGCGGACATGGATGCCCGCATGTATGGCCTGGAAATAATGCTGCGTCAGGACCAGGGTAAGCGCTTTTTCGGCTGGATCAGTTATTCCCTCTCACGATCGGAAAGGCGAGCCGGTGCCCCATTTGCCCCTGACCTCTATGCTGCCAATGAGAGCTGGGACAAGGATAAATGGGTGCTATGGAAAAACGATCAGACCCATAACCTGCAAGTGGTGGGCGGCTGGCGACTGCCACGAGGTTGGGAGGCGGGTTTCCGTTTTCAATACATCACCGGCAGTCCCGCCTCGCCTTTGCGTTCTATGACCCATAACGAATTTCTCTACGATAGCGAGATCCGGGAATATGTGCCCGAGCTGGGCGAGCCCTTCTCAGATCGGGTGGGGCCATTCCTGCAATTGGACCTTCGTGTGGATAAGCGATTCGTGTATCGAAACTGGATACTCTCCACCTATCTCGATATCAGCAATGCCAACTATTTCTTTTACAATAGCCCCGAGATCTACGACTACAGCTATGACAATAGCTCGCGAAAGCCCGTGGGAGCGATCTTCTTCCCGTCCTTAGGCCTGACGGCGGAATTTTAACCTGGAGAATCGAAACATGAAAAAACCAACCCAGTTGATTCTGCTATTTGTGGCCTTGGCGCTCTCACGATGCGCCGAATTCCCAGAAGTTTATGAAAACGTGATTGAAGGAAATAAGATTCGGCCCTTCGCCATCGTCATCGACCCTCCGGAAGCGGCGCCAGGGGATACCGTCAGGGTAGAGCTGAAGCTATACGATGCCGAAAAGAAGTATGAAGTGGATTGGGAACTCGGCCTCAAATACCAGGTGAACCAGGGCGCCACCAGTTCCGGCTTCCCAACGGTCACGGAAATCATCGATTTAGAAACGGGCGACGGGAAGCTAAATCCTTCGACGGATGGCCTGGCATTTTCTGTCGTCATTCCCAAGGGCAGCAAAAACCCCTTGGAGCTTACCGATTTGTCGCCAGAGGTTCTGAAAATCGAGTCCGATATCACCGATGAAGAAAAGGAAGAACTGAGAAAACTAGGCATGACTTCCTTCGAGAATGGCTTGAAAAAGTTAGACCTGATCGGAGCCCTCGACTCCGTGAACACGATATCGAACAAGCTTTCTCCCCTAGTGGACGGCCTCGTCGCATTAGTGCAGGTCAAGGCCAAGGTGAGTTCTCCGGGATTCAAGTTAGATGTGACTAAGAATCTGACGGTGCGGTATAGCAACCGGCTTGAGAGCGGCTCCTACCTATCCAATGTGAATCGCAACCCGGTCATCGACTCCATTGGCTTCATTGATGTGCATGCCGCTGGCATCAACCACTTCAGTAAGATCGGGAGTTACAAAGCCGATACGATCTTTTTCTCCACCTTATCGGAGAGCAACCCGATCGCCATCCACTATGACACTCTCAAGGTGGTGCCCGGGCATTCCTATTTCATGATTGCGGCCACCCGCGATGCAGAACAACCCTATCGATCCCCCGCCGGAGAAACCTATAAGGAGCAACTTTTCTACCAGTGGTTCTATACCCATTTAGATGCACCGGAATCCGATTGGGAGGATTTGATCACTCTGGACAATGACGGTCGACCGGTGGATATGCCGGTGGTCTCGGTGAAATTCCCCAAGGCCAGTGTGGGTCTAAAGCATTTCGCGATTCGCGCAACAGTCGGCGATGACCGCCCGGAATGGGGAGCTTTAGTCGCCAAAGGATTGGACTATAAATCCGTCTTCGGCTATCTCAAGTACGAATAAGGCTCTGCAGTCCAGACGATGCGGAAAACTTCGCTGCCCGCCCGCAACAAATAGATTCCTGGTCCGTCCAGGGTTGGCAATCGATAGCGACCTGGCCCCACCGCCTTCAAATCGAAGCGCTGGCCTCGCGGCGAAAAAAGGCTAGGCGCAATTCCCAAAGTGACATACACGGGCAGCACCAATTCCCCTGCGAGTATGTGCGGCAAATGGGTCCGGAAAGGCCCGGCTTGTTGCCGGATAGCCACGGAGGGGGCAGGCAAAGTACGGATCCAGCCGGCGACCACACTCAGGGCCGCGCTATCGGGGAGGACGGTGGCCAATGGCGGCATTTGCGTCCGCTTATCGGCCCGGTTTCCCATCCGATAAAGCAGGATGGATCGGTCCGGATCCCCTCCGTAAACGAAAAGTGCACCCGGTATCCCCCATTCGAATTTGGCGTCACGGTTGAGGTAATTGATTGGGAAGTCAGCGCGGAAATAATCAAAGTTTTGGGTCGCCCCCGCGCCGCCCCCGACCCCCTCCGTTCCATGACAGAAGGAGCAATTGGCTGCCAGGTAGGAACGCGCCCGCGCCTCCAGGGAAGCGGAAGTGTCGGACAGGGAACTCCACCGATGCGCGCCTACGAGATCGGGCTTATCACGAAAGACTCCCAGGTTCGCCAAGGTTTCCAGTTGGTTTCCCATTCCGGTCGAAGCAGGCAGGTTCAGCTCCGCCGTGGCGAAACCGAGAATGTGCCGACCGCGTTGCAGGTGGCAACGCCAGCAGGCCTCGCGGGAAGGGTAGGTCCAGCGCATTTCCCGTGGCGACCCTCCAGTCGTGGCGGCCAGGGGCACCACGGTATCCAGCCCCGTCTGCGGATCGACTAAAAAGGCATCGCTCTGATCCCGGGCCCAGCGATAGGAGAAGCCATACCAGTAGGCTTCCGGCTGCCCATCAGGTATACGGACGAGTAAGCGTGTTTCCAGGTAAATCCGGGAATTTGCGTTTCCGGGAATGGTATCGATCAGGAAATTTTTCGCGAACACGGTACCGATGGGAAAACTATAAGAGGAATCCTTGCGATAAGTGACCTGCGAATCCGATGGCAGGATGATATATCGGATCTTGGCGGCTCCGTCACTCCACAATGCGGTATTGATTGTAAAAGGAATCACGCCATCATTCGGCTGTTTGGTTCGAATATCTGCGAAGAGCCCGGATTCGGAAAGCCGCTTCGGAACCTTGGCCGTATCGAGTGCGTCGAAAAAATGGAATCCGCCTGCGGCCTTCATGGCTTGGACTGGGCCAGAAACCACGAGCATTACGATTAAAAAAATATGGGCTTGAAAAAGCTGCATCCTGCCGTCCTGGTGAGAAAAGTACGGCGCTTACCGCGCCGCCTCAGAGAGCCCGCTGCCGCCGTGAGAAATCGGCGGTAGCGGGCAGAATCACTTATTTGGAAATCCGGATTTGCAACATTCCCTGGGGAAGACCGGAAGGAAGGGAAATCGTCGCCTGATCCCCTGCATTCGTGCGACGGAAGGACCAAACCTTGGATCCACGCATGTCATACAAATCGAAACCTTTTACCCCTTCCGGGATGTCCAGGGTTTGAGCGGCACGGAAATTGGCGACCAGGCCATTGCGATGAAAGGTTCGGGCTCGGTAGAAGGCATTAACCTCCCGGTTACCCACGGTAGGGTCTATATATTCCAAGCGCATCAAGGTGCCGTTGGCTGTATTGTGCGGGTAATTCCACTCGCCCCAGCAAAGGACATAGAGCGCGCCATCGGGACCGAGCTTGATGTCCATCGGCTGCTGGAGTATGCTCTTGGTCTGGAAGGCGCTTACGAAATTGCCCTTGTCGTCGAATTCCAGCAGCATATCATTCAGCGCTCCGTCCTTCACTTGCTCGATCTCGAGCGGCTTCCCGGTACTGTCCATCTTCACGTACTTGATGAAGCTGCGACCCCAGTCGTAAATGATCAGGCTATTGTCCAATGCTTTGGGAAGCTTGATGGCGGAATTGAGCGCGGCGTCGAAGCGGTATAGGGGGCCCACCATGGCGGCGTTGGTATTGCTGGGGCCGAAATAAGTACCCCATTCGGGGAGGGGTTTATATCCGTAGGAGATAATGGAAGGCCGGGCACGAGGCAAGGTGTCCAGACCGCGGTGGTTGGGGGAGGAATTGACGGGCTTGAGAGAATCCCATTCGGCCCCGACGACACGGGTGTCGAAGTTGAACTTCTTGAACGCTTTGTTGGGACCGATGAAATACGGCCAGCCGAAATTGCCCGGTTCCTTGGTCATATTGATTTCGTCGATATTGCGGGGGCCACGGGCCGCGCTGTCTGCAGTGGCATTGGGACCGGGCTCTCCCCAGTAAAGCCAATCTGTCTTGGGGTCGAAGGAGAAGCGGAAGGGATTGCGATTGCCCATGGTATAGATTTCGGGGAATCCCTTGGTGGTATCGGTGAACAGATTGCCCGCGGGGATGGTGTAGGTCCCATCCTCCTTGGGCGTGATGCGCAGGATCTTCCCGCGGAAATCCTTGGTGGAAGACGCGGACTTCTGGGCGTCAAAGGGAAGCCGCCCTGGCCTTTCGTCGTGAGGGGAGAACCCGTCGCAGGCCCCGATGAAGGTGTCGTCCCCGGTGCCGAGATAAAGGTTTCCCTTGCTGTCCCATCCCAGGCCTCCGCCCCCGTGATCGGCGCCAGCGGCGGAATAGAAGAACTTAAGGAGGGTTTTCCTCTCGGTCAGCTTGCCATCGGTGCCGAGGGTATAACGGGTGAGGATTTTGGCCGAGTCCTCCTTGGTGGAATAAAACAGGTACATCCATTTGTTGGTACTGCTGATGAGCGACCGTGCGGTCGATCAGGAACTCGTAGAGCGCGTGCAGGCTGGAGACAAGCGTGCGTTCGACCTGCTTGTCCTTAAATATCAGCG
>JAYUVP010000057.1:0-14417 GCA_043753995.1 Fibrobacterota bacterium | reverse complement strand
CTTTTCCCCCTGGTGACGGCCCACGAAGTCTTGCTCTGGGGATTGCCTCTGCGCTGCTATGCTCCGCAGGCCATGCTTACTCGCGCCATGGACATGCTAAAACCCGGCGGCGCCTTGCTGACCCTTACGCATTCGCGCCGTGAACATGACATTTTGATCGGCTTGGCGGAAAAGGCGGCGGGCTTACAGCTTTTGTCGCAGGGACCAGCCCTCAGCCCCCTGGTCGCATTTCATCACCAAGTGCGCGACCGCTATTTTGCAATATGGCGGCGAGTGGACCAGGCGAGCCAATAGCCGGTGGATTAAAAAGAGCGTTTTACGAAAGGCAAAAGGCTCTTTAGTGATTGCTGGAATAAACGAAGCCGCCTTAGCTACCACTATGGGATCCGGTTCCCCGCACGCCACCTACTCTGGCGATTCGATTGGAGTAATATTGCCAACGAAAGGGGGTGATTGCCATGAAACGCATTGAACTAGTTAGCCAGAACAATCTCGAACAAATGCTTTACCAAGAAGGAAGGAGTTATCCCTTTCTTCGATTTGGTCGAAATCCTCGAAGAACATTTAATTTGGTCCGCATCCTCGAGAGGTATTAAACCAAAGAATGCCCCTTAGGTAATTACCGAAGGGAGCATATTTCGGAATATTGAGGCGACGACTTTTATTCGCTTGATCGCGGCGACTCAGGGAATAAGGATAGGTTTATAACTACAGCCATTAAAATTCAAAGATCGCGCACAAGGCCCAAGGTTCGATGAGAGGTTACAGCAGGCTCCGAGGCCGTGAGGCCGGGCACGGGCAAAAGCGAAACCGTCGATCGAAAAATATAAGCCCCGGTTCCGGCACGGGCTCCCGTTTGGGAAAGCCCTTTCCATAGCAAGCGCACAACGCGCGCTTCCTTGCCAGCCACGGGAGACAGTTTTTTGAATTCCGCTCGTGGCACGATGAAAGCGACCTTATTGACAAAGGTACCCATGGTGGTGAATAGGGAAACTTCGACTTTGAATTCGCGCGTGGCCTCGATTTTCAGGCCCAAATATTTTGACGAATCTGGGTTGGCCGCATTGAGCGAAGAGGGCAACACTTCGCAGCAATATCCAATCCCCGTATTCTGCACCACCAAGCCAGGAGCATCGGAAAGGGCCCAATGCATTCCGATTGTGGAGGATACCGAAGAAGGCATGCGGGCCACGGCATTGTGCGGAGTCAGGTCAATTTCATTTTTGAAATCCACATAGGGATAACTCCGCCGGATTTGCTGTTGGGTCAGGGGATTCAGATAAACCAAGACCAAGCTGTCCGTGGCCAAATGACTGAGCTTGCCGTCGCCGGAAACCGGGACTAGGCTTACCTCCCGAGACAAGGATCCGCGATAAGGGGATGCGCCGCCCGCCAAAGTCACGAGTTCACGATCGGCACTGCCCGACGGCATGACCTGCACTTGGCAAGCATTACAAATCTCACCCGTGGGCAAGGTCAATTGTATTTCGATCGCACCATGATCGGCGGTGACGGTGTCGAGCTGCTTACCACCAGAGAAAATGGCCAAGGTCGGGGGTATGGTTTGATAGGGAAAGCTGCGACGCACCACGTCCAAGGCATTGGTGGGATTGGTCCATTGTAAAACCAAGCTATCCGAAGCGATATGCTGCAATTTACCGTCCCCCGCCACCGGAGTCAGGCTTTCCACGCGCACGAAACTGCCGCCCGCATAAGCTCCTTGCAGGGTGAGCGGAAGGGTTTCGCGATCCGCTGTCCGCGATGGCGAAATTTGCACTGTACAATTCGCGCAAGTCTGGCCCGTCGAAGGCGTCACGCGCACTTCCAGATTTGCCTGATTCGCCGTCACCGAGCTCACCATTTGCCCGCTGGAAAACAAATTCAGGCTGGCTTGCTCACGGCAGGTCTTGGTCACATTGGCCGGCAGGGAAGCCGTGGCTCCTCGCTGTACCGCCAGGTTATAAGTGACCATGGTATCGCGCATCACGGCAGGCATCACCGTG
This sequence comes from Fibrobacterota bacterium, assembly GCA_043753995.1. Classification (GTDB taxonomy): domain Bacteria; phylum Fibrobacterota; class Fibrobacteria; order UBA11236; family UBA11236; genus JAYUVP01. The sequence continues at coordinate 12,414 of JAYUVP010000057.1, read as the reverse complement.
GTATCGCGAAAAGAATGGCTGTACTTGAATTGGATCTGGGTGATGCCGGCACTCAGCGGAGTGCTCGAGGAAAAAACGAAGCTGGAACTATCGGGGCCTCGGCTTGCGGAAGTTTGGCTCTTACCATCCACCGTCACCTCGACGCTTTTGCCGGCCGTCGGCACGGTCAAAATGCGATTCAGCACCGAGGTGCGCAAAAGATTCTGCAATTCGGTGGCGGGAGCACCCACCGAGTAAAAGGCGCTCTGAGGATTCGAAGCGGAGTAACCGTTCGCTTGAATATTGGTGGTCATGGTTCGAATGCTTTGTGGAGCCGTACCTGCGCCATTGGTGAAATAGACGGTGAAGGTGGTGGGAGTATTCGTTCCCTGCTGGAATTGATTTTGCATGGCTGTGCGGCCAGAGTCGATACCTCCTGGCGCACCATCCGAGAGAAAGACGAAAAACTGGTTTTCCTTGGGTGATTTCGAATCCGCCATCGCTAATTTCGCGGCTTCGAAACCCAAGGTGATGTCGGTGCCGGGGCGCATGCTAAGCCGCCCACCTGTTTGTTGCACCAAGTTGTCGTTGCTTCCGCGTGATGCGGGTAGCTTGGTGGCATAGGTCATATTGCCATCGGTATCGTGCTTCAATAAGGCGCGCAAAGTGTCCAGGCCGGTGCGGCCGTCTGCAAAGACCTTATTCAATGCTATCAATGGCATGTAGGAATCGTGTTGGGACGTGTCGGTGGGAAATGCCGTTTTAAATAGCGTATTGTCACGATGATCAAATTGCAGTCGACGACTAAAGGCCACCAAGCCCACTTCAGTGCCGGGATGCGCGGTATTGATTTCTTCGAGCAGGCTCGCCACCACCGAGAAGCGTGCCTCCGTTGGATCGGTTTCCTGATCGTCGTCATAATCCCCCATAGACATGCTGCCCGAATTGTCGATGATGAAAACAATCGAAGGCTGCACTTGGGAAGTGATCACGCCGGATTCCTGGCAAACGGGAATGCGAGCGTCGAGGGATATGACATCCATGGGAACGGACAAAGTGCCGGTGGGCAAAGCTTTGGGGCAGGCCGTCAAAGTCAAATCGCAAACTTGGGCCGCCTGCAAAGCACCGAAGAGAAAAAGAGGCAAGCAAGCAAATCCGTGAATTTTCATGGCCCTATGCCCTCTGGAAATGGGTTTCGCATCCTTCGCAAAAGTCAAGTGCGATGCGTAAACATCATAAGGGGAAATCAGGAAAACCGCTGGACAGAAATAATTCCCGGAACCGATCTATTTCCGCAAGGCTACGTCCCGAACGGTACGGATGAATTCAAAAGATTTACTATGCCCAATAGTCGCTTGTGATCGAATCAACGAAATTGATTAAAATCCAGGAATTCAAGGTCGAAATATGCCGTCTTATCATTCATCGAATCGAAGGTCAAGCGAAGAAAAAAGCCGACCGCCTTAAAAAGCAGGGCAAAGGGGTCAAATACCGAAAATTCAAGGTTGATGACCCAATACGCTATCTTCCCCCGCAAAAAGATGACTAATAGACCTAGCCAGTCCTTCATAAAAATGAAACCTTACATGAGTAGAATTGAACCATGGCTGCCAACCTCTCCCAACCTCGCCCCATTTCGAACACCTTTAAGGTGGCCGCCCTGATTTTAGCGGGCGCCATGGGCCTCTCCGCAGCTCCTGCCCCGAAACCCACTGCTTTGTCCGGCCATGTTCTGCTGGTTGCCTTCGGCGGTTTACGCGGGGATGTTTTGCCGCGTATCAAAACACCCACCCTTGATTCTTTACGCAAGGTCGGAGCTTTTAGCGATCGTTGCATGAGTGTTTTGCCTTCTCGGAGCGGCCCTACTTGGACCAGTTTGCTCACCGGGCAAGGCCCGGGTTCGCATGGCGTCCAAGAAAATGATTTCAAAGGCTGGAAACCTACGCGTGCGCCCGCCTTGCCCAGCTTATTGCGGCTGTCGGGGTATTCAGGCGGATTTTTCGCCATCACTCACAGCCAGCCCATGGGACGTTTGCTTTTCGATGCGCACGATTGGCTGCAGCGCGAAAATGACGAGGATGTCGAAGGCGAAGCCCTGCGGCTTCTGGAATTCGAAAATCCCGGGGTGCTTTTCGTTCAATTCGACGCCGCCGAATCCACGGGTGCGCGCTTCGGCTACGAAGCGTGGTCGCCGCTTTATCGGGCGGCTTTTGCTGATTTTGATCGACGCCTAGGACACCTTTGCGCTACCCTACGCTCGCGTCCCGCCTTTAACCAGGAGAATTGGCTGCTTGTCGTGACGGCCAATCACGGAGGACATGGCCGGAAAACCGGCGAAGATCGCGATTCGGATCGCCGCGTCTTTTTGCTCCTCGCCAGCAACCGCATTCCCGCCGGATCCGATCTAGGCGACACCTTTCAGGTGGATATCGTTCCCACCTTGCTGGCCCACCTTTCCCTAACCGCTCCCGACACCCTCAAGCTGACCGGATCGGTACGCGGGGTGCTTTCCTCGGCCCCCGTCATGGATGGCGACGTAAGTAAACTGGGCAAGGCGGCCATTGCTTCGCCCGAAGGCCGGCCCTCCATGCGTTATTCCCGGGGCGCCTCCTTGCGCATGGCGCGCTAGCAGGGAAAAGCTTGCGTTTATTTCGAAATCTTGTTTTAGTCGCCGCCTTTTTTTTGGCAGCCTTATTGATTTATGCGCATTGGATAGAGCCCGGATGGGTCCGAGAAAAACGCAGCGACATTCAGTTTGGAAGCCTGGATAGCTCCACTGAAACCCTACGTATTGTTCACCTTACGGACCTGCATTTATCCTCACCGGTATCGATAGCCTATCTAAGCAAGGTCTTTCAACAAGCCACCTTGCAGCATCCGGATTTGATTTGCCTCACCGGAGATTTTTATACCGATAAATTACCGGATAAAGCAGCCTATGCGCATGCATTGCGGATTCTTTCTGAATGCGCCCCAACCTTTGCTTGTCCGGGAAATCACGATGGTGGCGCGTGGTCTTATCCGCGGGGCGGTTACCCAAGCACCAAGGAATTGCGCGGCCTATTGGAGTCCGCCAATATCACCTTACTTGAGAACCGCACGGAGTTGCGAAACATTCGCGGTCATTCGATATTGATCGCAGGCCTTGGCGACCTTTGGGCCGGGCAATGCTCACCCGAAACAATTCAACCGGCACTAGACACCACTTCCGCAAGTTTGCGGATTTTATTGACCCACAACCCTGATTCTAAAATCAGGGCCAAGCCATTGAAATGGGATTTGTTATTGGCCGGGCACACTCATGGCGGCCAGCTCTGGATACCGGGCTTTGGTGCGCCTTTCGCCCCGGTGCGTGACAAGGACTTCCTCAATGGGCTTTATGAGTACGATAATCGCAAGATTTATGTCTCCCCGGGGGTCGGCAATTTACACGGCTTGCGCATTAATTGTCGTCCGGAAATTTCCATCCTCGACCTTCGTTTTTAATTCCGTGCACAAACCCCCTTGTCGCCTTACCTTCCAAGCAGTAAAGCCTGATCCAGCCTCTTTCCGATTTCCACTAAAACCTCCTATGCCATTCCTGACTCATCGACGCCCCCTGCTTTGTGCAATGGCGTTCCTCGGATGGGGAACCCTTGCTTTGGCGCAAGGCGATGACTTCCGGGCCAGCGTATGCAACCGCCTCACTCTGTCACAAACAAGCAACTCCTCTTCGGCATTTTCCGCATCGCCCAAGGGCTTAAGCGGCATTCAAGCCACCTTGATCGACACCGCTGGACGCAAGGTCGCCACTCAAGTGACTGGCAAGGCTGGCTCTTTTCGCTTTCGCAAGATTCATGCGGGACGGTATACCCTCGTCCTGAGCGGCAAGGGGTTTAAATCCGCATCTCGTGCCGTGGTTCTTCAGGAAGAAGAGGACGTCTCACGCTGGTATTATCTCGATCCCATTTCCTTAGTCCCCGCGTCTTCACCAAAGCAGAAAAAAAGCAAACCGGCATCCGATCCTTATGCCACCTGGGCCAAGGGATTTTCCGCGGCCGCCATGGATGCCCGCTTTTGGCAAGAGGGAAATGACACGGCCACGACCTTGGGACGCTTTTTCAATGCCGAAGACACGACGACGGATTATCGAAAATTATGGTATTCCCTGCTTTGGCTTGAACTGGAAGCCCAGAGCCGCTCCCTGGAAACTCGCGCTCGTTTGGTGCATGCGCTTTTAGCCGCCTTGCCAAAAGAACATGATTTAACTTTTGTCACCCATTATTTAGAAATAGCCCCTGACTCGCTCGCCGCCTTCACCAAAGCCCTCAAGGCCATGGCTTTGAATCGGCCTCTCGATACCAAGGCCAAACGCGCCGCACCTCCGCGTGCATCCGATCTCAAGACCTTTCGGGTGCCGCGCGCCTTCGGATTGGAGCTTGCCATTGAAGTCGTCTCTTCCAACTTGCCCCTCCCCAAGCGCAAAGCCTTGGTTGCGAAACTCAAAGGCGTATTCGGCGCCGAGGGTAATCGCCGGCTGGCCGAAGCCTTGAAGCTATCCGCCCCCCCTGCTCGCGCCGCCCAGTCCGCCATGCCCAAAACCTCGCCACCTGCCGAGGCGATTTGGGCCTTGATTCAGGAAGCGACGAAAAACAATGCCGTGGCACAATTTCATTGGGCCCAAAGAAAATTCGAGCAAGGAAACTGGCGCGAGGCGGAAACCTGGCTGGCACAAGCCGCCGAAACAAGGCATGAAGATGACGCGGTATTGCGCCTCAAGACTCGCCTCAGCCTTCGCAAGGGCGACACGGCCTCGGCCTTCGAAGCCTATAGTGCCTTGGCCCGAAGCGAATCCCAAGCGGCACAAGCCCTGGGAGAGCGCGGGATGGGCGAATTGAATTATGCCCTAGGTCGCCTGGATTTGGCGGAGCAGGCTTATTGGCGCTCCCTGGGACTCGATGCGAAATCTCCCGAAGCCCAAGCCGCGATTTACACCTTGTCCGCTATTGCCTTGGAAAAAGATTCGCCCAATTCCGTTGAACCCTTGCTCGACACCTTGGCCAAGCTTCATCCCAAGGACGCTCGCCCTCATTTTTGGCTGGGAAAGTTCGCTCTGAAGAACAAACAAGATGGCTTGGCCGCGTCCCACTTTCAGCAGGCCGTGAAATTGTCACCTCGCGAACCCGCTTACGCCGAAGCCCTCGCCGACTTGCAAGCCGCGAAAGAAGAATGGCCAGCCGTCTATTCCACCTTAAAGCCCTCGCGACAAAAACTATCGGCCCATGGACTTGAGCTTTTTATCGAGGCCTTATTGCATACCGCGCGCAATGGCGAAGCTGTTGCCGAAAGCGAACGCTTATACGGACTCCGCCCCGCAGCGCAAACCTTGGCGCGACTTGCGCAAGCCTTGACCACCACCAAACAAGCCGCCAAGGCCATTGCCCTGATTCAGAAGTCTTCCTTTCAGGGCGATTCAGCCGTTCGCATTGCCCTGGCTCTCGCCAAAATCGAAAACGGCGCTGGCGCCGAGGCCAATGCTCTATTGCGCCCCCTGGTCGAAGCGAATCCAACCGACCCTATTTTGCACTTGCACTTGGGCCGGGGCTTATTTGCGATACGTGATTATCGTCGCGCCTCCGATGAATTTGGTGAGGCCCTGCGTTTCCGCGACGATGTTCCTGAAGCCCTTTATCACAAGGGCCTTTGCCTTGTGAAGCTCGGCAGCGCGGTGGAAAGTCACTATTACTTCACTGAATTGATTGATCGTGAAAGCTCGACCTGGAAAGCGAAAGGCCACTTGGGACGCGGCCAGGCCTTTGCCGCCGAAGGAAAACCCGAGGCTGCGGAGGAGCAATTACGACAAGCCTTGGCCCTGGAATCCTCTAGCGAGGCTGCCGCCCATTTGGCCATGGCCTTGCTCAAGCAAGACAAAAAAGCTGAGGCGGAGACTTGGGCCCGCAAAGCCCGCAGCCTGGATAAAAACTCGGCCTTGGCCACCCTGGCCCTTAGCGATATTCTACTCGAAACTGGCCGTGAGGAAGCCGGACTCACCTTGACCGAGACCGATTTAGAGGCCCATCCCCGCTCTTGCGAACATCTCATCGCCGCGGCCAAAGCCAATTTCAAAGCCGGGCTGGACGATCGCTCCAAGGAAATCAGCGAGACCGCCCTGAAGTCCTGCCCTGGAGAACCTGGTCCGCACTTTTTTCTCGGCGCTATTTCCGCCCGGTCGGGTGCCAAGCAAGAGGCGAAGGGGCATTTCGAAGCTTATCTCGAAGAGGGTGGCGATGCCCAGAATTTGCCACGCGGTTTCCGCTGATTAAGATTGTCCTAGACCGACCCACTCCCTGCGGTCTCTAGATCAAGCCGGCGTGCCATAAGCCCCCGCCACGCCTCGCCAATCACGGCCCACGGCCTTGGCTACGCTGCGAAAGAATATCAGTTTCCGTGACCAACCGTCTTCAGGATCACGAATGAAATCGGCCAAATCCCAGCCAATGCGCTCCTCGGCGATTTCCAAGCCACCCAATTCCGCTACCAAGACTCCGATGGCATCGCGCCATTCGCGAAAGGTGACCGGGATAACGGTTCCTATTTCGCATAACTTGAGCATGGCCAAAAGCTCCAACAGGGGCATGCCCAAATTCGACGACCATTGGGTCCATTGATGCATGTCCAACTCTTCGAGGGCCGCCGCCGGATCGGCTTCAAATCTCAGGACATCGTCTGGCTCCATATTGATGAGCAAGGCGATAGCTTCAGGCTCCAATCCGCGGGATTCACGGAGCGATGTCAAATTTTCGGTTTTCATCGGCAGAAAATAGCTCGCATTTAAGGCGGGTCTGCGATACTTATTGCGGTTTAAGCATGCCTTCCACGGTATTGAGCAATTGCATGCGATTGAAGGGCTTTTGCAGAAATTCTCCCTCAATAGGCTCTTCCAGATCCAGGCGGGGATATCCCGAAATAAATAGCACGGCGAGCGAAGGCTTTCTTTCCCGCAAACTCTGCGCAACACGCTGGCCAGGCGCTCCCGGTAAAACGATGTCGGTCACCAGGGCAACAACACGCGTCAAGGTCACATCGTCCATCGACATGGCTGCTTCCGATGTGGCATAAGCTTGCACCGCATGCCCACCCGACTCCAGCATCTCCACCAGAAGACGGCGAAATTCGTGATTGTCTTCCACCACGACCACCCAACTAGCCTCTTGGTGCAGCATGCCGATTATCGAAACGGGTAATGCGGGCTCGATATCCTCTTCTTCTACCAGCGAAGGCCAAAACACTTCGAAACGAGCCCCCCGACCCGGTTGATTATGCAAGGCAATACGACCTCGCGCTTCCGTGAGTATGGAAAGCACCGTAGACAGCCCAAGTCCCGTCCCTTTGCCAATATCCTTGGTCGTGAAAAATGGCTCGAAGAGACGTTCTATCACTTCGATAGGCATGCCGGTTCCCGTATCCTCCACCGATAGCATGACATAGGAATCAACAACCCTCTCCCCTTCGACCTTGATGGACCGAGGCAAGGCCATATCCGGCACTTGGGCCATGTGGCGGGTTTTCACCATGAGTCTTCCGCCTTGGGGCATGGCATCGCGGGCATTGATGGCGAGATTGAGCAGCACTTGCTCCACCTGTCCGACATCCGCCGAAATCTGTGGCAATTCTTCGCTCAAATCAAATTCGACTGTTATTTCGTCACCCAATAGGCGCTCCAATAGGGAGGCCATGCTCTGTATCAAAGCCGAAAGGTCCAATTTTTGTGGACGGACCACGGCCTGGCGGCTAAAAGCCAACAAACGCTGGGTTAAAGCGGCGCCCAACCGGCCAGCCTTCAGGATTTGCCCTAAGCGTGCATGCGGGGCTTCCTCATCCAATTCTTCGGCATGCCCCAAAATCACGGTCAGTAAATTGTTGAAGTCATGGGCCACACCTCCAGCGAGCCGGCCAATTACTTCCAATTTTTGTTGCTGCCGCTGCGCAGCGTCCAGGCGCAATCTTTCTGTGATATCGATATTGATACCCACGAATATCCGGCCCATTTTGGAATCACCCTTGCCTCCGACCCAATCTCCCTTTATTTCGAAATAACGAGTCTCGCCATTGTCGGGGCGTAGGATGCGAATAGTCCGCATTTGCAAACCTGAAAGCGAAAGCAAATCGTGATGAAGCTGATGCACTTGATACAAATCGTCGGGGTGCACAAGGCTGCTAAAAAATTCATGCGTCACCTTGGTTGCCAGTGGAACGCCGAAAAGCGCATAAAGGTCGTCCGACCATGTCACTGATTCGCTGCAAGGATCGTAAACCCAGCTTCCGGCCTTAACCAGTCTCATGGCCGTTTCTGCGATATAATGCTCTTGTTCCAATCGGGCTTCGGCGCGCCGCAAATCGGTGATATCGACCATGGTTCCCAGCCGCACCCGTCCCGCACCCAGCATCGGCGCATCGTAGGGCCTTGATCTCTGCAGGATATGGCGAACACTGCCATTGGGCAGAATCACGCGAAACTCGGTCGTCATTTGCGCCGCACCATGCATGGCCGCCTGCATGGCCATGCCGACTCGGGTTCGGTCTTCAGGATGGACATGCTCAACGAGAGCACGGATATTTTTTTCGCCACCCACCTGCATACCCGTGAAGTCGCAAAGCGTGTCCGACCATTGGACCTTGCCATTATCCAAATTCCAAATCCAATAACCCGATTGGCCAAGCAATTGGGCCTCTTGAAGCAATTGATTGCTACGCCGTAAAGCGTCTTCGGTTTGCCTGGTATGGGTGACATCGAGCACAGTCGATAGCCGCATGCGCGCCGAACCCGCGCCGCCATCCAATTTTCGGCTGCGTTGCAGGATTTGCCGAACTTCACCGTCGGGCCTCAAGATTCGGTATTCGATTTCGATTATGTCGAGATCGGTATCGCGCATGGCCTTATCCATGTAGCCCAACATCGATGCGCGATCCTCGGGATGCAGGATATGAACAGCTTCAGCGACGGTGATGCGCGGTTTGGGCGGCAAGCCTGCGATGTGCCGCGCCCCTTCCGACAATTCCATCCAGCCTTCATCCAGATTCCAAACCAAGCTTCCCGCATCGGCGAGAACTTGAGCCTCATGCAGCAATTGATTCGAGCGCCAATTGGCCTCAGCTTGCCCTGAGAATTCCGTGGCGTCAATGATTATTCCCATCATGCGCACGGCTTGCCCCAAACCATTGCGAATCACAATGCCTTCGGTTTGCAAATGCCGAATGCTCCCGTCGCGAATTAGCACTCGCACCGCAGTACGCCGAGCCACGCCTTCTTTCAAAGCCAAAACTATGGCTGCCTCCATGGCAGGACGATCTTCAGGATGCAAGGCAGCCGCGAAGGCCTCCGCCGAGGGACGGTCGCGTCCTTTTTCATATCCTAAAATGCCGTAAAGCTCGTCGGACCAAAACACTTCATTGCTGGCTAAATCCCAGTCCCAGGATCCCGTGGGCACGAAAAAGCCTTTGGAAAGCTCGCCTTGAGGATGCGATCCAAAAATATCACGGTAACGTGGCTGTTGCTCTTCGAGCTGTTTGACTCGCGATCGCAGGCTGGCGATTTCCGCCAGTAAGGCCGCTTCACGCGAAGGGCCATCGGCCAATTCCGGCGATTGCCCGACCGGATGACTTTTCAAGTTCGCTTTGGACAAGTCGATGCTCAAGGAGTTTCCAACCATTCCTCTTATTATGCCTTTGCTTCAGGCCGGCTGGCCATAGTAGGCATTCGGCCCATGCTTGCGCTCAAAGTGTTTGTCGAGCACATGGCCGGGAATGGCGCCAGTCTGAGGGCTCAAAGCGAAGGTATGCAAGGCCATGGCCGCCACATTTTCCAAGGCAATCGCGTTTTTCAAAGCGTCCATGGCATTTTTGCCCCAAGTGAATGGCGCATGATGCGCTACCAGCACGGCGGGCATATCGCCCGGCTCTATCGGGGGATTCCCTTTGAGAAAGCGCTCGATAATCACCTCACCAGTATTTCCCTCATAGTCTTCGTCCAATTCTTCGCGCGTCAAATTTCGTGTCAGCGGCACTGGGCCTAAAAAGTGATCGGCATGCGTAGTCCCCAAGCAGGGAATTTCCCGAAGCGCCTGGGCAAAGGCCGTGGCAAAAGTGCTGTGGGTGTGGGTCACGCCACCGATTTTTGGAAAGGCTCGATACAGCTTTACATGGGTAGCGGTATCACTACTCGGACGCAGCTTGCCTTCTACCACCTTTCCATCCAAGTCGACGGCAACCAAGTCTTCCGCCCGTAATTGAGCATAGTCCACGCCACTCGGCTTAATCATCACAATGCCTGTGGCGCGATCGATGCCACTCACATTGCCCCAGGTGAGCTGGGCCAAACCCGTGCGCGCGATTTCTTTGTTAGCGAGCAGCACTTGCTGCCTTAAAGCCTCAAGCATCATGTCAAACTCCTCCCACGCGATCGGCCGCGACCTTTTCGCGAATCGCCAACAAATCCTTCATCACATGAAACAAATCTGCCGGCTTACCTGCGAAGCCGAAGGCATCATGCAAATCGCGATATAATCCATAAAGCTTCCGGTACACCGCATGCTCCTTAGCATTCGGCACGAAAACGCGATCGCGCATGCCGCTCAATTTTTTCTGGGCCTCGGCCACGCTGGCAAAACCTCCTGCCTGTTCGCCCGCCGCCACCGCACCGAAAATCGCCGCGCCCAAAGCGCAAGTCTGGGTGCTACGTGCCACCTTCATAGGTCGGCCCGTCACGTCGGCATAGATTTGCATGAATACCGGATTCTTGTCGGCCAATCCCCCGCAATTAATCACTTCGCGAATCGGCACGCCGCTCTCTTCAACGCGTTCGATAATACGCAAAGCCCCGAAGGCCGTAGCTTCCATCAAGGCACGATATTGCTCATGCGCCTCCGTGTGCAAAGTCTGGCCCAACATCAAACCGGTGAGGCGTTGATCCACGAGAATGGTGCGATTGCCATTATTCCAATCCAAGGCCAATAGTCCGGTCTCACCCGCCTTCAACTCCCCGGCTCCTTTTTCCAAAGCGACAAATTTTTCGTCCATGGTTTTGCCATAGCGATCTGGAACGCCTTGATGCACAAACCACAAAAACAAATCGCCCACCGCGCTTTGCCCGGCTTCAATGCCATGATGGCCGCCCATCACCGATCCTTCGACCACACCGCAAACGCCCGGAATATCCGCCAGGGGTTTGCTTGTCGGCCACACCATGATGTCACATGTGCTCGTTCCCAAAATTTTCACCAAGGCGCCTTCTTGCACGCCAGCGCCGACCGCGCCCATATGCGCGTCGAAAGCACCCACGGCTATGGCAATGCCCTCGCGCAAACCCGTCTTCTTGGCCCATTCCGCGCTCAAGGTGCCAGCCTTTTCATCCGCCGGATAAGCCTTCGAATAAAGCCTGTCTCTCAATGCCGCCAAATCAGGATCCAAGGCCGTTAAAAATTCTTTGTCGGGCAAGCCACCCCACGAAGCATTGAACATGGCCTTATGGCCCGCCGCGCAAATGCCACGCCTCACTTTCGATGGATGCGTATTGCCACTCAAAACCGCCGGCAACCAATCGCACAATTCCACCCAGCTCTTCGCCGCGGCAAAAACTTCCGGATTCTCTTTTTTGCAATGCCAAAGCTTGGCCCAAAACCATTCTGAACTGTATGCTCCGCCACACTTCGCCAAATATTGCGGGCGCATTTGCTTGGCCAAGCGCGTGATTTCCGCTGCCTCAGCATAAGAGGTGTGGTCTTTCCACAACCAAGTATAGGCCGCCAAATGCTTTTTCCATCGCGCATCAAATTCCAGCGGAACGCCTTCGCCATCGACAGGTATGGGCGTACTCCCCGTCGAATCCACGCCAATGCCCACCACATCCTGGGCCGAAAACTTCGCCTCCTTGGCACTTGCCGCCTTCAACACCTGCACCAAACAACTTTCCAAACCCAACAAATAATCCGCCGCGCTCTGACGCGCCACATGCGGATTCGCGGCATCCACCAATACGCCCATTTCCCCGCTCGGATACGCAAAGACACTTTGCGCCAACTCCTCCCCCGTCGCCAAATTCACCAACAAAGCGCGACAAGAATTCGTCCCATAATCCAAGCCAATGGCATAGCGCGTCATAGCATTCCCCTCAGGAGTAGAATTGCAAAAATACACGTTTGGCGGGGGAAGTCTCCCCCACGCTCCAGCCTCCTCGGCGCTTGTACGGGGCGGCTGATGTTCGGCCTGAAAACAGGCTCGCGGGTCCTCGGCCTTTTGGTCTTACCCAGCTAGCACCGGCCTGCGGAGCGAGCCTGTTTTCAGGCGCTCACCGCCGCCCCTTCGCCATGGCCGCGAGACTCGGTGCGTGGGTGCGCTTCTCCGATCGCGTACCGAAAGTCTAGCGTAGGAGACCCCAGTGCCTGCGGGGTCTTTCGCTAC
>JAYUVP010000056.1:0-28764 GCA_043753995.1 Fibrobacterota bacterium | reverse complement strand
GCGCGTGCCCGAAACCGGCATCATCGACTATGTCGCCGTATGCTCACGCCTAGCCGATCGCATTCGCGCCCTGGGAGGGCGTATCTTCTTGGGTGAATGCGTGCAGGGGTTGCGGCAAGAGGGGAGCGATCGCCTCGTCGACACCGGTAAGTCACGGTATCGGGCACGTTACTTCGTGAATTGCGGCGGGCAATACAGCGATCGCCTGGCGCGCCTCGACGGACTCGCCCCTGACGTGCATATTACCCCGTTTCGCGGTGAATACTATGCCTTCAAGCCCGGCATTCCCCCCTTGGTCAAGCACTTGATTTACCCGGTGCCCGATCCGGATTTCCCCTTTCTCGGGGTGCATTTCACGCGCATGGTGATGGGCGGCATCGAATGCGGGCCCAATGCCGTCTTGGCCCTGGGGCGAGAGGCCTATGGCCGTACCAGCTTTAACTTGCGCGATACCCTGGAGATTTTCGGCGATGGCGGCTTCCGCAAGCTCGCCTTCAAGCATTGGCGGATGGGATTGGGCGAATTCCACCGCTCCTTTTCCAAAGCGGCGTTTGTTAAGGCCTTGCAGCGTTTAGTGCCCAAGGTGTCCGCCGACATGCTCGAACCCCGCCCCGCGGGCATACGCGCCCAGGCGCTCAAGTCCGACGGCTCCTTGGTGGACGATTTCGCTTTCGCAGAAACCGAAGGCAGTCTGCATGTGATCAATGCGCCCAGCCCCGCCGCTACTGCTGCGCTGGCCATCGGGGATGAAATCGCGGGACGGGTGATGGCGCGGCTAGGGCTCCGGAGCCCTTAACCTGAAATGGGGGTACTTTTACCTCCTATGTTGGTACTCATCGGCAAGGTTTTGCCTACCCTGTTTTTCCCTCTGGGGCTTGCGCTATGGACTTCGGCCTTGGCCCTTTGGCTATTGGCGCGCGGACGCCGCCGCTTGGGATTGGGTATAGGGTTGGCGTCGTGGGCCTGGCTTTATGTCGCCAGCATCTCCCCCTTTTGCCATCTCCTTCTTGCGCCTTTGGAGAAGCCGTATTATCACCAAGCCTTGCCTGACACGGCATCGGCCATTGTCCTTCTGGGCGGTGCTGTGGTGCCCGCCACGCCGCCGCGCACCCATCCCAGCCTCAATCAATTTGCCGATCGCATTTTGCAAGCGTCACGGCTGTGGAATGAAAAGCGCGCGCCGCGCTTAGTCACCACGGGTGGGCGCATTTCCTGGATAGTCAGTGCGAAAGGATCCGAGGCGCAGGACTATGCCTCCTTGCTCACCGAGCTTTTCGGCGTAGACAGTGCGGCCATTCATCTTTGCCCGGGTAGCCAAACCACACGCGACGATGCCGTCGAGGCGCGCAAACTTTTCGAGAGCCGCGGCTGGCCCAAGGACATTTTTTTGGTGACCAGCGCTTTTCATTTGCGCCGCGCCGCGGCCTTGTTTCGCAAGCAGGGCTTCACCGTGCACGAAGCCCCCGCCAATTTTTTCACCCAAGAGGTTTTTCGATTTCAGCTATTTCAATTGGTGCCGCAAGAAGGCACTTTGCAGCACACCTATTTGGCGATACATGAATGGATAGGCTATGCGGCCTATCGGGTGCTGGGCTGGGTTTAAAACCCGCTCACCGAATCGCGCGATCGTCCTCGGCGTCATAGCCACCACCGCGTAGCACGGAATTGCCTTCGAAGAGTTGGGCCTTGTCGACACTCTCGGGCACCAGCCAATCCCGCTCATTGATTTGCCCGCTTTGGCCATAGGCCATTAGGGCATTGGCATAGCAGGACTTATGCACATCGCCGAAGGGAATGCCGTTTTCGAGCATGAGACGCGCGGTTTTCGGTACGGCCATGGGATCGCTTACGCCCCAGTCGGCACTGCTGTCAATGATGATACGCTCGCTGCCGTATTGCCGTAGCAAATTCACCATCCGCATGCTCCCCATCTTGGTCTTGGGATAAATGGTGAAGCCGCACCAGAAGCCGCGATCGAGAGTTTCCTTGCAGGTCTCCTCAGTATTGTGATCGATAATGGCCTTGGTTGGATCAATGCCATGTTCGCGAAGCACGTCCATGCTGCGGGTGGTGCCGACTTTTTTATTGCGATGCGGAGTGTGCACCAGAATAGGCATGTCGAGGGACTTGGCCAATTCAATTTGAAGGCGAAAGTATTTGTCCTCGGCGGGGGTGATTTCGTCATATCCGATTTCACCGATGGCTACCACGCCTTCCTTACCGGCGAAACGCGGCAAGACTTCCATAACTTGCTCGGCCAAGGCCTCGTTATTGGCTTCCTTGCTATTGAGGCCCATGGTGCAATAATGACGTATGCCGAATTGTGAGGCGCGAAAGCGTTCCCAGCCAATGAGCGAGGCGAAATAATCCACAAAGGTGCCGACCGTGGTGCGCGGCTGACCCACCCAGAAGGCGGGCTCGATCACGGCCACCACGCCCGCGGCTCGCATGGCCCCATAGTCGTCGGTGGTGCGCGCGACCATATGTATATGCGGATCGATGATGCGCAAGGGTCCGGTGGCGGGTGCGTAATGGGCTGTCGATTCAGTCATGATGGTGATTGTTCCAGGTGAGGCGGCCGGTGACAACCGCATTGGCGAGATCGGGAGCATGCGTTTTGAGTAAAGCCGCACCCTGGCCGCTCGGGTCGGACATCAGCCCCAAGGCCGCTCCGCGGGCCTCGAAGGGTAGGCCATGACGCAAGGCTCGCTCCATCGCGGCAAGTCCGGCGGCATCGGCAAAAGGGCCGACGCAGCGCCACATTTCGGGGCTGACGGGACGATCGGCGGCCCATCGCTCCAGGGCTAGATCCACCAGAATTTGTCGCAAGGTGGGATTGGCGCGGGCATCCAGGCCGGTGATTTCTCGCAGAGGCACGTCGACGAAGAGGCATTTCACCACCATTTGGTTGAATGCGTTTTCGTCGAAGTAAAGCGCCGGATAGGGATTGTGGGATGTGATGCCGATGAAAACCGTTTTCATATTACTGCGCAATCCCTCGCGGGCAATGTGCATGGCCTCGCGGCAGCGCGGCGCGAGGAAGAGCGCCTTGACGAGGGCTAAATGCTCGCCGAGATCGGCGGTTTGGTGAATGCTCAGTAACCGTTGCGGAGCACCGGGAAGGTCAGGCAGGGAGGCCATAAGCCAGGCGCGGGCGGTGATATCTAGGGTCCAATCCCGCAAATCCCAACCCGCCACCAGGGACTCGGCCATGGCCTGCTCCTCCGCTGTAGCGGCCAGAGGAGCCTTTCCGCTATGACGCAGAGCTTGGCTAAAAGCCATAAAAAGCTCGGGATCGCCCATCCCCATGGCAAGAGATTGTGCTTTGCCCTGCAGCCAAGTGAAATCCGCAGGCGGCAAGCGAGTCGCCAAAAGCTGTTGCAAATGATCGACAGGTGTCATGGATTGGATATTCGTCTCCACTTTCGACTGGCTTAAAGGTACCGAAATGGTAATGTAAAGGGTATCTCTAAAGGGCACCTGTAAATTACAAGGGTCAGGCTTAGGCACTACCCCTCCGACATCGAAGCCTACTGTTTACCTGGAAATTCAAAAAGCCATGACCCAATCCCCTTCCCTCACCATCACGGCCTTTCAATTGGCCGAAACCTTGCCCATCAAAGCCGTACGCGGCGCCCTCGCCGGTAAATTATTGGCTTCGGGATCGCAGGAACTCTTTTACGGTCCTATCGCGGGTGACGAGCCAGGGCAAACCCCCGGCTACCTCTATGTTTTGAATTATGGGGTGGCGATATATGCCGGCCATAGCGAAACCTACCAGGCGGAAACCAATCGGCTCTTGCGGCATTTGGCCGAGAATCCCTTGGAAATGCCCCTCCGCGAAGATTATCGCGTGCGCTCAGGAGCGGAAACGGCGGAGGTTGGCTACAATGAGGTCGCTTTGCGAGAGGCCAATGCGGACGCCATTCGCATCGTCATGCTTTATGTAGGGCAAAGCGTCGCCTTGGACTATTACGAAGGCGTAGCGGATCGCCTCATGAAAGCGCCCAATGCCTTTCTCGAATCGATGCGCCTCTATGGTCGCCTTAAGGCCTCGCGTCCCGAAGTGGTGAAATATATCGGTGAGACGCTATCCATGCGCAATCGTATCATCGACAACCTCTATGTGCTCGACACGCCCGACGTAGCTTGGGAAAACGAAGAGCTCGATCGACTCGATCGCGGCATGAAGCGCAATTTCGACATCGTCACCCGTTTTCGCGGCCTGGAAGACCAACTCGACGTGGTGCAGGGCAATTTGGAATTATTCGCCGAAATGCTTCAACACAAGCAAAGCAATTTACTGGAGTGGATTATCATCGGCCTCATCTGCATAGAAGTGGTCAAATTGCTCATTGAATCGATTTGGCGGTAACAATTTCAATAACTTTAGAAATAGGCACCCTTTTATCAACCGTCACTTTAGACACCTTTTTCATCGCTTGGCCTCAAGGAATATTTCCCCACTTCCACCCTTAAACGATCCGCCTTTTCTTTCGGCAGCCATCGAATCAGCATATTTTCGAGGTCCGATGGCTTAAATGGTTTTGCCAAAAAATCATTCATTCCGGCAGAGAGGCAAGCCTCGCCTTGACCTTCAATAGTATTTGCCGTTACAGCAATGATGCTTGTTTTGGACATTTCCTTTCTCGACCGCAAAATGCGCGTTGCAGAAAGACCGTCCATCTCCGGCATTTGGCAATCCATTAAAATGAGGTCGAATTTCGTGGCTGCGGCCTTTTCCACAGCCTCCAGGCCATTACGAGCCGCCTCACATTCAATGCCCAACCGCTTGAGCATTTGCATAACAATCCGAAGATTGATGGCATTGTCTTCGGCCACTAAAACCCGTATCCCTTTTAATTCAGGTAACAATACCGGCGTCCAATTCAGCTCGATCGGGCTTTTCGAGGAAGCGGGTGGGGCTTCGAAAATCGAACTGCCCTCGGAAAGGCTGAAACGGGTGATGAGAGGGGCCTGGGCATCATGCCTGTATTCTCTCGCCTTGAGAATATGCATGGCACGCTCAATCATATTCGATTTCAGGGGCAAGGTGAGATAGGCATCGCACCCAACCTCGCGAGCCTTTTGGGAATCCCCACGAATACCCGTGTGAGTGAAATAAAGTACGGGCATACGCTCGTTCCCGCAAGCCTTACGCAAGCTTTCCACGATTTTGGCTTGCAGCAAATCATCCATGCTGCTGTGCAGCAAAGTAACGCAGGCTTGGGGGCTTTCAACTAAATCCTTTGCAAGAGAAAGAACTTGGTCCAAGGACTCGGCAATGCGATAGGCCAGGCCCAGTTCGGCGGCGACGTCCGACAATACCGTCTGACCCATGGCATTGTCGGAAAATATCAAAAATATAACGTTTTTGATTTCATTCGCGCGAACATCCTGAGCGCCCTGGGAGGCTAGCGGAAGGGGGATTTCCAACCAAAAAACCGAGCCCTCCCCAATTACACTACTCGCATCGATACGCCCCGACATCAATTCGGCGAGCCGAGCGCATATCGCCAATCCCAAGCCTGTGCCACCGTATTTGCGGGTGATCCCGGCGTCGGCTTGATGATAGGCCTGAAATAGGTTTTGCCGGTGTGAATCCGATATGCCAATGCCGGTATCTTCAACGGCGAGCTTGAGACAGCCTGAACCGCCCACTCTATCGCCCTCAATGCGAAGGGTGACATGCCCGGATTCCGTAAACTTCAAGGCATTGCCCAGCAGATTGAGCAGAATCTGCCGCAAACGTCCAGGGTCGCCGCGATAGCGGCGCGGGAGCCCCGATTGCCATTTCAGAACCAGAGGCAGTTGTTTTTCCGTGGCCTTGGGCTGCACGATTTCCAAGACGCCGTCACAGAGCAGGCGTAAATCGAATTCAATGCATTCGAGCGCCAATTTTCCGGCCTCGATTTTGGAGAAATCGAGAATGTCATTGATGAGGGTCAACAACCCTTCACCGCTTTGAACTAAAACGTCAGCGTAGTCACGCTGTTCAGGATCTAGCCTTGTTTGATGAAGCAAATGAGCCATTCCCATGATGCCGTTCAAAGGAGTGCGCAATTCATGGCTCATGGTGGCCAAAAAATCGGACTTGGCGGAGGCGTAGTTTTCCGCCTTCAGTTTGGCCACTTTCAAATCGGCCTGCCTTTCCTCTAATTCGCGATTTCGCAAATGCAAATCTTCTCTCGCCTTCCGCAAGAACATCAAGGACACGTGCATTTTCATGCGGCTGCGAAAAACCACGATACCCGCTGCCACCGACAAGAGACCGGAGACCAATAAATTCATCAGCAAGGCCACTTTCAGGCGCCGCAAGCGAGCCAAGAAATCGGTTGCCTTCATATCAATGCCGACGATGGCCGCTGTTTTTCCCTGCTCCTCGGGCAAGGCAGCAAATCCGCTGACAAAGCTGCCCCAGGAATCGGAATAAGGTTCAGGATCGACCACGTCTTCAGCCGACCTTAAAGCCTTTAATAAGGAAGGAGACGGATCCGGGTAATAAGACCAGAGGGCACTGTGATCTTCGACTCCGTCACTGTCTGCATCTCCGGACGGGGTGGGATCCACTAAAAAGAATACCGAATCGTTTCGAATGGTACAGGTGTAAATAAAGTGGAAAGCGGGATGCGCCAAATGCCAAGCCCGGAGTGGCGCGGCGAGACGCCGATAGGTTAGTGTACTTTCCTGATCCGCGTGGGTTAGCTGAAGTAGGCTGTCTGATCGGATGAGGGTTCGAGCATCTTGGACGGCAAGGAGTAAGGTTTCTCGCACCTGGTCTTTCAGCGCCGAATTGGCGCGCGAATAAAACCACCAGGATGCCGACGCCGCGATGAGCCAGGTGACCACCACCCATAAAAGGGTTTCCTGTAAAGCCGAACGTAGGGCGAGCTTACGAAGAGAGCGTGGGGGCATGGTGATTTCGGAACCGGAGGGTTCAATTCACCAAGGTTTTGCGCTGGAATCCCGGCAATTTGATGGCGCTGCGTAAACCCATTTGCACGGCGAACAAGGGCTGCCCCTTGAACCCCATTTCCTTGTCCCAATCCACCTCAACGGCTCCGAAAACCTGCTCGATTAAGGTGATGGTAATTCCACCACCCATTCGTTGACGCCTCAAGGCTTCGCCTAAATCGCCCATTGCGTCCCAACGCACGGACATGCTCACAATTGCATTCAATGGATAGGTCAAGCCAGCATTGTATCCGCCATTGGGATCGACTTGTTCATCGGAAAAGCGCCAAATTGCTTCAGCGTCCAATAGAATAGGGCCAAAGTTGAGATTGAAGGCCCCATCCAGGGCTAAACGCTCACGTGAAATTTGGGTTGCCAAGCGCAATACCTGATTCCCTGGAGCGACATCGGCATTGACTATGAAACAAGGATCGGACACCTGGGCGCTGTCAGGGCCCGTGGCCAAAGAAGATATCCCCAATCCTAAGGTGAGCCATTCGCGAGTCCATAGGCCCGTCACCCCGGCTTGTTGAAAGGTGGCGGCATCGACGATCAAAGGATCGCGTATCAATCGGGTCGTCAATAACCCGAGGTTGAAATACTGCTGGCCGAAAATGATTTGCCCGGCCCCCAATGTCCATTGACCGACGGCCTGATCGATGGCGATGGAACCAGGGTCGTTTTGGGAGAGAAGGGTAATGGCGCCTTCCATGTTTTCATGCACATGCACCATGGCCGATAGCTCGACATGCCCCAAAGTGGCGGGCGTATTCTCCCATTGATGAAAATTATTCTGCCCGTCAACGGTAATTCTTCCGCCGACTTCCATGGCTTCCATTACTTCGATTTTGGCGGTATCCCCAGCCTCAGCGGCCCAGGCGGCCGGTGCAGATAATGCAATGCCAGCAAGGGAAAAAGCCAAAAAAAGGCGGAAAACAAAAAAAACCATTTTAATTTTCCTATTTATATTACAATTGATATTTTTTGAATTGCGATCGCAATTCCGTCGCCAACACCGAAATCCCTTCAATACCCCGAAGCGCACCCTTGATGTTTTGGTTGCTGCTGTTCGCTTTCTCCGCGACCACCCCGATACTCTCGGCTATTTCTCCGCCGCCGCGCGCGGCTTCATTCAAGGTGCGGCTGATTTCGGCAGTCGTCGCGGTTTGCTGTTCGATGGCCGTTGCCACTCCGTTTTGGGTTTGGCTGATATCGGAAATCGTGGCCGCAATGGACTTGATGCTCGTCGCCACCGCCCCGCTGTCATGGCGTATGGCTAAGACCTTGGCCGCGATTTCTTCGGTGGCCTTTGAGGTTTGGCGCGCCAGCTCCTTCACTTCGCCGGCCACCACTGCAAAGCCCTTGCCCATTTCCCCGGCACGGGCAGCCTCGATGGTCGCGTTCAACGCAAGCAAGTTGGTTTGTTCGGCTATGGATGTGATGAGATTGACGATTTCTCCGATTTGATGGCTGCTTTGATCGAGATTGGTGATAAGGGCCACGGTGCCTTCGCTTTGCTTCTGGGCGCTGGTGGCGATTTGGGCGGCATGATTGGTTTGTTGGGCGATTTCCCGAATCGAAGCCTGCATTTCCTCGGCCGCCGAGGCCACGGTATTGAGATTTTGATTGACCTGTTGGGCGGCCGAACTCACGACACCGGCTTGCTGCGCCATGGCTTCGGTGTTTTCTGCCATTTCCTGGCTGGTACGATTCAAGCTTTCGGCATTCAAAGAAAGGCCATTGGCACTGTCTAGAGTCGAGCGAAAAGACGCTTGCAAATGATCCAGTGCGAGATTCAGCGAATCGGCAATGGATTCCAATTCAGCGCCCCCCTGACTCACCGCTCGGACGGACAAATCTCCCTTTCCAAATCGATTCAGTACCGCTACAAGTTGGTTTAAGGGATCAAGAATAAACCTTATCAAGTAAAGGGTGAGGCCCGTCACAAATCCGCCGATCAAAAAAAAGGAAACCAGCGCTATCCAGAAAAGGCTTTGGGATTTTGCCAAATTTTGATCCACCTTTTTTGAAGCCTTGGAGGTAATAAGGTCTCCCAAATCCCCAAGGCTTTGTTCCAATTCTTCGAATAAGGCTTGAAAGGAGGGTAGGCTGGCGAAAGCTTCTTTGGCCTTTCCATTGGAAACCATGGCCACCAAATTTTCAGCCATTTCCCCATAGGCCTTAATTTTGGGCTGGACAGCCACAAGACTCGCCCGGATTTCCTTGTCTTCGACTATGGAGTCCAGAAGCCTCGTCTGTTCGTTAAATAAGCTGGAGAATTCTTTGGCCTCCGACAGGATGTCCTGGCCAGTGGCGACTTCAGGATGCTCGGTCGCAAGCATGGCGCGAAAAACCACGGCCCGAATGCCGTCATGCATCATGTCCATTAATCCCAGTGCATGTGCGGAAGGCATTTGTCGCTTCCCTATATCAAAGAGATAGGACCCCAAAAGTCTTTCACCGTAAATACCGGTCGACCAAATGGCCAGCATACCGAATATGGCCGCGACTAAGAGCGACCTCACCTTATTCTGCACGCTCATTTTCGATAAAATGCGGTTCACTAATGTCATTTCTTACCTACTTGGTATCGACCCTGCTTGCCAGCTCCAAAAATGTCGATTGCGAATTTTCGGAGAATCAGGACTCATTATCAGACGCGGCAAGCCAATTTTCACCTTTCCCGTGACCTTTTTGCCCCTTTCGACGCCCCCTTTCCGACCCAGGCAATTTTGCCTTTGCGAACGGGTCACCACCCCTTAAAATGATTTTGGCCGTCGAACCAGGGATTGAGTCATGAATGATATCGTCAAAGAATTTCTCGTCGAGAGCTATGATAATCTTGATCGGCTCGATCGCGATTTCATTGAGTTGGAAAAAGAGGGTAGCAACAAGGACACCCTGTCGAGCATATTCCGCACCATACACACCATCAAGGGCACTTGCGGCTTCCTTGGATTTCAAAAACTGGAATCCCTAGCCCATGTGGCCGAGAATCTCTTGGCGAAAATGCGTGAGGGCCTACTTCCGGTGACTCCGGAAATCGTCAATGCCCTGCTGGCCGCCGTCGACGGCATTCGCAATATGTTGCGCAATATCGAGGAAAGCGAGAATGACGGAAGCGAGGATTATGCGCCACTGAAGGAAAAGCTCACGCGCCTGCAAAGCCCCGACTGGAAACCCGCTCCCGCCCAAGCGCAAGGTATATGGCCACAAACCGCCAGCGACATCATCGAATCCGACAAGCTAGAGAGCCAAGACGAAAAAATCGTCCCGCCTTTCGGCGCCGTACTTTTGGAAGCGGGTAAGGTTCAGGAAGATCAGGTCGGAGCGGCCTTGCGCAAGCAGCAAGAGGGCGACCCCCGGCGCATCGGTGAAATCTTGGTGGAGCAAGGAGTCATCAAGCCCGAAGACGTGAAAACCGTATTGAAAAAGCAAGAAGAGCAAAAAGGTCAGGCTATTTCAGACAGCTCAGTGCGCATTGATGTGGTCTTGCTGGATAAGCTCATGAACCTAGTCGGCGAATTGGTTTTGGAGCGCAATCGAGTGATGCAATTCGGCCAAAGCGGCGACTCGGCTCTGAATTCGAGCGTGCAAAGACTCAATCGCATCACCAGCGAATTGCAGGAAGGGGTGATGAAAACCCGCATGCAACCCGTGGGTAATGTCTGGAACAAATTTCCGCGAGTGGTTCGCGATCTCGCCGCGGCATGCGGAAAAAAAATCCGCCTTGAGGTGGACGGCAAAGACACCGAACTCGATCGCACCTTGCTGGATGCCATCAAGGATCCCCTGACGCATCTGGTGCGCAATTCCATTGATCATGGCGTCGAAACGCCTGAGCGCCGGCGCGCCAATGGCAAGGACGAGGAAGGCGTGGTCATGTTGCGGGCCTTTCATGAAGGCGGACAAGTGATCATGGAAATCGCCGATGATGGCGGGGGTATCGATCAAAACAAGATCAAGGCCAAGGCCATCGAAAAAGGTCTTATTTCCCAAATCGATGGGGAGCGCATGGGCGAAGCCGAAGCCTTGAAACTCATTTTCCTTCCGGGCTTTTCCACGGCGGAGAAAGTGACCAATGTTTCGGGGCGAGGCGTCGGAATGGACGTGGTCAAAACAAATATTGAGAAAATCGGCGGCCAAGTCGAAATTCATAGCACCATCGGCAAGGGCACCACCTTTCGCTTGAAAATCCCCTTAACCCTGGCCATCGTGCCCGCGCTCATCGTCATGGCGGGTGGCGAGCGCTATGCCATACCCCAAGTGGCTTTGCGCGAATTGATTCGCCTGGAAAACGGCGAGGGTCTGGAATCCTTGCAGGGACATTTTGTGTATCGACTACGCGGCAACTTATTGCCCATTCTCTTCCTCTCACAAGAGATGGGATTGACGCATGACCTCGATATGAATGGCCATTTGAAAATCGTGGTCCTGCACGCCGATGGGAAATCTCTTGGGCTCGTCGTCGAAGACATTCGAGACACCGAAGAGATCGTAGTGAAGCCGGTGGGTAAGCAGCTCAAGCATGTTGATATTTTCTCAGGCGCGACCATCATGGGTGATGGCAGGGTCGCTCTGATTCTCGATGTGGCCGCCATGGCGCGGCGCGGCAATGTAGTTCAGGAAGAAAAGCAAGACCTAGGTAAGTCCAAATCAGCGACTAAGGAGCAAACACTCACCACCTTGCTTTTACTCAGCACTCCGACGGGTGGTCGCATGGCCATTCCGCTTTCCCAAGTCGCACGCCTTGAGGAATTCCAAAAATCGACCTTTGTGCGCACGGGCAATATTCATGTGGTGCGTTATCGCGGTGAAATCATGCCCGTCATTCCCGTTTTGGAATGGTTGCCGGAGTCTCGCGGCGACCGGCGTGCAGGCGATTATGTCGATTTACAAGCCCATTCCGAAACCCTCAATGTCGTCGTCTACACATGGAATGGCCGCAATATCGGCTTGCTCGTCGATGAAATTCTGGACATACTAGACCATCCTTTTGAAATGCAAGGCACGGCAGCACGCGACGGGGTGCAAGGCACCCTTGTAGTACAGGATCGCATTACCGAGGTTTTGGACATACGTCGCGTTATTGACCTGGGTAACCCAGGGTTTTTCGCGACGACGGCCAAGGGCAACGAAATTCTGGAGGCTGTGACATGAAAAACACCGAAGCGCCACAAGAAGCGCGGCAATATTGCACCTTCACCGTCGCCGGCCATCTCATGGGCATTGAAGTCATCTGCGTACAGGAAGTATTGCGCCAGCAAAGCATAACTGTGGTACCCAAATCACCGCCTGAAATTCTAGGGTTGCTGAATTTGCGAGGCCAAATTCTTCCCGCCATCGACTTGCGGCGGCGGCTGGGATTTTCCGATGATGGCGCCACGCGTGCCGTGAACGTGATTTACGCATCCCCCGACGGTCCCGTCGATTTCGTCGCCGATCAAGTCGGTGACGTTCTCACCGTCGAAGAAAGCTCATGGGAACCCACGCCCGAATCCATAGTTGGAAGATTAAAAAGCACCGTGACCGGAGTTTACAAACTGAAGGATAAGCTACTACTCGTCCTCGACCCGAACTTGGTTTCCGAACTCGAATCCTAAGAGATGACCATGCCAAAAAAAGCCTTAGTGGTGGATGATTCAGGAACCATACGCGCCATTTTGCAGGATATCCTTCGGAATTTCGGTTTCGAAGTGCATCAAGCCGATGATGGCGCGTCTGCGCTGGAGTGGCTGAAAACCAACGGTCCCGCCGACTTCACCTGTCTCGATTGGAATATGCCTAACATGAACGGCATTCAAGTGGTGCGTTATGTCCGCTCCAATCCCGCCTATAAGAACATGCCCATTTTGATGTGCACGAGCGAGGTCGAGCTCGAGCGGGTGATCGAAGCCCTTCAAGAGGGCGCCAACGAATACATCATGAAACCCTTCGATCAGGAAGCCATCGGCGAAAAGCTCACTATGATGGGCTTAATTTCCTGAGGCCAGATGGAAAAGCGCCGCGTCTTAGTGGTGGATGATTCCGCCCTGGTCCGAAAAATGGTGAGTCTCGCCCTGGAAGGGGATCCTGATTTAGAGCCGATTATAGCCCCCAATGGTGCCTTGGCCCTCGCCAAGATCGAGAGGTCCGCCCCGGCCCTCGTTGTGCTCGATTTCGAAATGCCAGGTATGGACGGGCTGGAAACCCTGGAACGCATTCGTGCCTTATATCCCGGTTTGCCTGTGATCGTTTTCAGCGCACAAACGGAAAAGGGATCGAATTCGACCATGGAAGCTTTGGCAAGGGGGGCGACCGATTGCGTGCTCAAGCCCAGCCATACCCAAAACATGGAGGAAGCCCTCGACTACGTACGCGAACATTTGCTTACCCGGGTGCGTGGCCTATGCCACCTATCCGAAAAGCCCCCTGGCGGTTGGGCGGCCGTGGCCACAAACTCCCACCCCGCCTCGTTCGCAGCGAATACGCAGCCGGGGTTGAAACCTTCCGCACAAATTCCATCGTCCGGATCGGCCATTCCAACCTCGAATCCGGATTGGCGGCCGAAAGTTCCGCCGATGAATACGCAGAACAAAATCATACCAGCCCGCATGCCCGGGAATGTACAATTGATTGTGATCGGAGTCTCAACTGGCGGACCTAATGCCCTGGCGGCCTTGGTGCCGAACTTTCCCAAGGATTTAGGTATACCCGTCCTTATCGTACAGCATATGCCACCCATGTTCACCAAATTGCTGGCGGATCGACTGGGTTTACTTTGCCCATTGAATTGCCGTGAGGCGTCCAACGGGGAAGAAGTCGGACCCGGCGATTTGCGCTTGGCGCCGGGTAACTTTCACATGACGGTGGCTCGCAAAGAAGGCCGCTTCCTCCTCCACCTCAATCAAGAGTCCCTGGAAAACAGCTGCCGCCCCGCCGTCGACGTTTTATTCCGCCACGCCGCGGCCTGCGCGCAAAACCACGTGCTAGCTGTCATCCTTACCGGCATGGGCCAGGATGGATTGCGCGGCAGCGAAGCGGTCAAAGCCGAGGGCGGGGTTTTGCTGGCGCAAGACGAAGCCACCTCGGTTGTTTGGGGCATGCCCGGCGCAGTGGCAAATGCCGGCATTACCGACTGCATTCTACCCCTTCAAGAAATCGGGCCTGAAATTATGCGCCGTGTGCGAACAGGGAAGTACTGATATGGCCATACAGCCCCAGGACTTCACTTTTTTGACCGGCCTTATCCGCGAGCAGGCAGGCATTGTGCTTGATGCTGGCAAAGAATATTTGATTGAATCTCGATTGATGCCTCTTGCCAAACAAATGGGCATCGCCACCCTCGCCGATTTGACGAGTGCCTTGCGTAAAACCCCCAAAGGGGAATTGGCCGAACGCGTGATCGACGCGATGACCACCAATGAAACCACGTTTTTCCGTGACTTTTTTCCCTTTGAAGCCTTGCGCTTGCATTTAATCCCGGAGTTGTTAAAAAAGCGTAGCGCGAATAAAGAATTGAATTTTTGGTGCGGTGCCGCCTCCAGCGGTCAAGAGTCTTACAGCATTGCCATGATGATGCTAGAGCACTTCCCCCAAGTCGCCCTCGATTGGAAATTCCAGTATTTCTCCACCGACATTTCCAAGGAAATGCTGGATCGTTGCCGCAAGGGAGCCTATACCCAAGTAGAGGTCAATCGCGGATTGCCCGCCCTACTATTGGCCAAGTACTTCGCGCCTGCCGAGGGCAATTGGTATATCTCCGACAAGGTCAAGCGTCTGGTCCAGTTCCGCCCACTCAATTTGCTGGATCCCCTGCCGCCCATGCCGCCCATGGATATCGTTTTCATGCGCAATGTTCTGATTTATTTCGATGTCGAAGTGAAAAAGGCCATCCTCGCCAAGGTGCGGAAAATCTTAAAGCCCGACGGCTATTTGTTTTTGGGTGGCGCCGAAACCACGGTCAATATCGACCCGAATTTCGTGCGCATGCCTTATGACAAGGCGGGTTGCTATAAACTCGCTTGACCGCGCTGCGGAAATCTCTGCCCTGTAGTTGAAATCACTCTTTTTTCCATAGTAACATTGCGCAAACTCAAACATCCTCAGGGAGTTGCGCATGAAATTTTGCCTCGTCACAGCAATAGGTACCTGCCTTACATTGGGTTCGGTCGCCGGCTTTGCCCAGGATTCGATTCCCGATTTCGCCTGGAAAGGGGATGTGCAAATCCAAGGGGATAAAAGTTGGGCGCGTGGCTGGGGTGGCGATAACCTCGACAATCTCTGGGGACGGCTCAATATCGGTGCCGAGTATAAAAACCAGAAATTCTCCTCGAAATTCAATGTGCGCATTTTCCCCGAAGGGTTCGGTTTTGAACCCGTCATAGGCGCATCTTATGACACTGCGGGCCAGGGAACACTCAAGGTCAAGACTTCGGAGCAAAGCCGAGTCCTGGTCAATCATGCCTGGGTTCGCCAGCAATTCTCTGAATTCGCCATTCGGGTAGGTCGTTTTGAAACGCGGCAAACCCCGAGTTTTATTTTCGGCGATTATCTCGATTTGGCAGCGGGCCCGACTTTTGGCTCACGCGTTGCCGTGCATAGCGCCACAGAAATAACGTCTGAAACTGGGGGCATGAAGTCCTCCTTGATTTTGGGAACCAATGACAAACGCCTCAACAAAGGCTTTTTACGTGTCTATGAGAGTTGGGAGAACGGCCAAGGCCTTGCCCTTTCCGCTTCCTTGCGCTCAAACTTATTCGACAAGATTTATGACCAGGACATTGAGCTTATCAATCGCGTCAGCGGAACGGCGCGCTATACCGATCCAAAAAAGTGGGGCGTTTTCGCAGAAATTGCCATGATTCAGCAATTGCTTGCCCTCGATCAATTCCCAGTATTGGTCGGGGCCTTTGTCCCGGCTGCCTGGGTTGCCAATAAAATAAGCCTGGAAATCGAGTATCTGGCCGACCGGAAACTACAAGGGGAAGACATGCCCCTCATGTTCGCCGTTTATGGCCAGAAGAAAGTCTTTGAGCGCGCGACCTTTGACGTTGGCCTATATTCCGACCCCAAAGGCAAGGGACTTGAGGACGTGGCCACTGCCGTCCGCTTTACTTGCGCCTTGAAATAGGGTTGCCATACGCAACGGCATGGCACCACCGGGCGTGTCATGCCCGCTTCTTTAGCGCCTCGCGAAGAATGCAAAACGAGGCAAGGTATAAGCCGCCATACAATAAAGCTGAACTGATAAAGACCCAATAAACAAAGGCTGGATGCACATAACGCATCAGCCAAAGTCCTCCGAAGGTGGTCAGGGTCGCGATAAAGGGCTCAACCACCAACCAGGTTTTCAGTCGCCCTCGCGGCCATTCCGTGCAGGACATCAAAAACCCCAGGGCCAAAAAAATCAAGGCGAAGGGGATAACGTGATTATGCGTAGTCAAAAGCATGTCAAAAATGGGCTTGGCGAATTGCTCCGCGACACCGGATTCCATTGAGGCGGCGTCACTACCTCGGAAGCGATCCGCCACCCCCTGGCGTGTCACTCCGGTTGTGAGCGCCACCAAAGCCAAACCGGCCGATACCCCGACATCCAGCAAGAGAACAAAGGCGATGACCAGGTATCGTAAATGAAGCGACCACTGGCGAATCGGGGGTGGGCTCCAGCTCGAATTATTTTGCATGGTTTTAATGGAACCGACCTAACTCAAAGGGCTTCACGACACACGGCCTGGGCAATCCAGGCGGCCTTGCGATAGCCCTTCGCCAAAGCATGCACAGAAAGTGAAGCCCCGGCAATGGCATCCACTTCCTTGCCGACGCGCAGGGGCTTTTCCGTACCCATGCCCCGCAGACGCCGATTCCATCCTTGGCCACCCACCGCGCCCCCATAGGCCTCGCGATAGGCCATCACCGCCGTATGGGCTAGGACGGCCTGGGTATCGGCCACCACTACAAAGGTGATGGGCTGGGTTTTGCCTATGGCATTGTCCATGACGGCACAAAAACCTTTCGTCACGACTTGAGGTGAATGGGCGCTTTGGGTTGCTGAGCGATGAACTTCCACCCACACCGTGACTTCATTTCGGAAGAAAGCCTGTTGTGCCTCTATCTCCCATTTCTTTTTCAGAACTGGGTCCAGGAGATAGCGGCGACGCTTCCATTCCCCTTCGGTTCGGCCCTGTGACGCCGACCAAGCCTTTAGCTCGGCCTCGGTCTTTAGCTCCAAAGGAGATGCAGGCGAGAGCGGCGGTTCTGCGGACCCTGCGCCCGTAAAAGCCAAGCACAGTATCAGGATTTCAAAAAACCGCATGTCCATTTCCGCCTAGCGCCTGGTTGCTCCTGCCCTGAGGGCTCAGAACATATAGCCTATACCCAGATTCCAATAAAAGGTCTCCACCGAAGGATCGCCCACACTTTCAAAACCGATGTCGGTCTTGTATGCGATTTTAGGAATTGGGAAAAAGGCCAAGCCCATCTCGGTTTTTTGGGTGGCATACTTTTTCTCAAGCGCAGGAATTCCTGAAGCGGCGGCGCGATTCAAACTGGAATAACGTACCCAAGGGAAAAGGCGGGCCTCGAATTCCGTCATGCTCAGCACATTGTAGCCCACCTCGAAAAGGAGGCCCTGCCCTTGTTCGGGGTAGCTGGGCTTCGTAGCCAGGGCGCTATACCCTATCCAAGCGCCTTCCACCGTAGCGCGCAATCCGAACTTCTCGAACTGGGCATGCGCCTCCACAAGGTCTATCGATTCAAAACGCTGCTTGCCATTATTCTTCATGAGGTGATTGCGATTGTAGGAGAGACCGCCGCGTAGTCCTGGCAAGCCGACATAATCGATTTTTAAGCCGACCAAAGCATTTTCAAGCTTGGAGCGATAGCCCTTTTGTCGCCCACCGCGCAAGCCAGCTCCCGAATCGATTTTCTCGGTATTGAGGCCTTCCATGACGTTGGCCTTATATTCAAAGCCCCGGTAGGCGCCGGTGATCGCCGCGCCGTTTCCATACCATGTGGTCGGAAGGATTTGATTGTGATAATCGGGACGCTCGACGCTAAAGAAAAGCGGCGGCTCATGAAATTCATTCATCAAACCGGGATTGGCAAGAACCACACCGGTTTGCAAACGCAACCAAGGGTAGGCGGCGTATTCGACATAAGCCTGCTCAAGCTCTAGTTCGCCGTGATTATCCAAAACGAAATTATGCTCGAGCTCAAGCTCAGCCTTGAGGGAGAAACGAGGCGAAAATTGATGTCCCAGGAAAAGAATGAACCGATGGAAATCAAGCTCGGGCGCCAAGGCCGCGACATTCTCGGTTTTCTTGTAATTCAGGTGTAA
The DNA here is from genome assembly GCA_043753995.1 of Fibrobacterota bacterium. Lineage (GTDB taxonomy): Bacteria > Fibrobacterota > Fibrobacteria > UBA11236 > UBA11236 > JAYUVP01. The sequence goes on along the minus strand of JAYUVP010000056.1, from coordinate 10,493 downwards.
TTCACCATAGCCGCCCAGGCTCGTTTTGGGCTCGAAGAATTCGTCCTTCTGGGCTAAGGCCCCCGTGGCGAAAGCAAGCAGGGCGCCGCCCGCCAAGGTCCACCGAATACGCTGCCATGCAAACTGTTTTTTGACTTCCGAAGTCATACGCTCCCCGATCAGATTGAGATTTAGTCTTATTCTAAAAGGGTAAACCAGGAGCCAAATGAAATCAAGGGCGCGAGCAACTCCTCTATACGACAGAATGACAAAGGCGGTCAGGACATGAAATTCCTGAAAAGGGAGGGTGAGGTCCGAAGCTGTTAATAGGCGGCGTCGACGGTCAAATTCAAGACGACGCCTTCCGTTCCGTGAAATCCAGCTTCGCAACGGAATAAGAAAATATCAGGACGCCGAACGCGAATTCCGAAGCCCCAGGAATTCTTGAATTCGAGATAGTCAATGCTAGACCAATCCCGCCCCCTTACGCCATATTCATTGAAAATATCGCCGTCGACCAATCTCATGAGAGGAAAGCGATATTCTGCCGAGACACCCGCCACGGTATAGTCACGAAAACGACTCCCCGCATAGCCTCGCAAGGGGGTGTCATTGCCCAGAGTTTGTAAGGCATAGACCGGCAGGCTATTGCGTGGCAACTCAAAGCTTTGGGCAGCGTAAAAATGCGTGGCCAAAACCTTACGGCTGAAGATTTGCTCTCGCAATTTGCGGTATTCCAGGCCCTGAAAAAACCTTTTCATCTTCATTCCTTTTACGACTTTTTGCTCTTCATCGCGCGTGAGTTCATAGCGCTCGCTGCCCAGCTTGAAAAATTTGCTGTAATCGACTTGGTAGCTGTAAAAATCGTGGCCGGCATTGGTGAGATGATAGGTGACGCCAGCCTGCAAATGGCTGCCGTCCAAAGTGATGTTTTCATTGTTGCGCGAGTCGCGTCCGATGGAAAATCCGAATGCCTGATCGAGCCACTTGGACTCTAAACCGCGATAGCTGGCATCGCCCACCGAATCAGACGGATTCCGCTTGTAGAAATTGCTAATCAACTTCGCATTTTCAGGTTTTTGCGGCGGTGACAAACCGAAACGATTCACCCGCAGGGAATAGCTGAAAGTACCTCCGACGCGCTCAAAGAGGTTGCTATTGACATGGGTATAATAAGTTTCGGAAGTGTCGGAGTAATACCAAAACGCATCGGTACCAGGTTGATTGGATGAGGTATTTTTGACCCGATTCATGGTCGCGGAAAATTTCAAGTTGATGGGCAGCCCACCGAATTCTCGCGCCGTCAAATACCCGCGTAGCCGATAATCTCCGTTGACGAACATGGTCCACTGGCCGACAAATCGTTCCGTTGGCCGCCCGAAAATCGCGGCATGCCGCATGGTTAAGCCCGTGCGAGAGCTGGTTCCTGGCGCAATGGACATGGTCGGATATATCATGATTTTCTTATTCGGACCGAAACTGAGCATATCAATCATTCGGTCTATCACATTTTGATCCATAAAATACCGCAAGGGCGGCTTGATGGGATAAACCAAGCCTTCCACGGTGGGAGCCAGAATTTTCTCAATGGGCCAGGTCAGCAACTGGAGGGTGGGATTGGCGACATACTCGTAAACGGGAGGTGCCGCTTTCACTGAATCCAAACCACTCGCGGATAAGGTATCGGGCTTGGGTATGGCAACCGAATCCGCCGAGGCGGGTTCAGCTCGAGCCATGCCGGTAAGGAAAGCCGATAAGGCCAAACTTGCGCAAGATATTTTTAAAAGCAAGAAAAACGCGCTAGACGGCACGCCCATATTGTATAAAACGCGAGGAGGAGGATCCTTTGCAAAGCGTTTTTTAATGCTTTAGGGGTTCCAAAACGGCATATGGGGCATGAGATACTTGGCTGCCACATGACTTGCGGCGCCCAAAACGGCTCCACCGAGGATATCACTGAGAAAATGAACACCGAATACCACCCGTAAAACACCCAAAGCTAGCGGTATTCCGATAGCGGGACCATATAGGCCGGGCAATTGGCTGGCCAAGGTCAAGGACACCGCCAAGTTGTTCATAGTATGGCCCGAGGGAAAGGAATACTTGTCCAGCGGAGGAACCTTGCGCGTCACCCCATCGTGCGCAATATAGGGACGACGGCGGCGGACGATCAATTTGATGGGCCAATACGCCAATAGGCTAAGGCCAACAGCCAGCAAGCATTCCACCACCACCAGCCGAAAATCGATCCAGGCCATGCTGTGATACAGCCATGCTGTGATGGCAATCCACATCCAGCCATCGCCAATGCGAACGAAAACAATGAGAGGAAAATGCAGAGGTAGGGGGATTCGCAAGCCATGCAAAAACCGCAAAGCTTTTAGGTCGGCCGCCTGAAGCCAGTTCCATAACCCTTTCATGCGTCACCGCCGACTTGATTCTTGGTTTTCAAGCTGCGCTGTACGGCCCCCCAAACCTTTTCCACCGAGGGATCGAAGGCTTCGTCGTCGAGGACTTGCACTGGCGTGCCATGCGGGTTCCACCAAGACTCGTACTTGTAACGATTGGTATGGCCACGGGCATATTTGCCGCCATCGGTCCAAACCACATGCGGGGTGCCGCAAAGGCTGGCCAAATGCATTGGCCCCGAAGAAGGCCCGATCACCAAGCGCGACGAGGCGATGATGTCCAAAGTTTCGGCCAAGGGGCGATCGCGCCAATCCGTGAAATCGCCGGTTATCTCCAAGGTGGCGGCGCGCACACCGAGGCAACCGACCTTCAGTCCGGCGTCGCGCATGCGGCCCAGCAAGTCCAGCCATTTTTCCAAGCTCCAATTGCGATCCACCCCGAAGCTACGCCCGCGGGGATGAAACAAAATGTCGAAGGCCAATTCCTTTTTCGGCTTGCCGAAGCGAATCAGGGTTTGACGCGAAAAAGGCTGATACCCCAAGGGCTTGAGTACATCGGCGTCCCGAGGAATCAAAGCCATGATCCGGCGCAATTCTTCAGGGTTTTTCAGGTCATGCATGACATTGCATTCCGAGACGCCGCGTAAGTCATGGGATATGATTTCTCCCGCAAAGTCGGCATAGAGCGCCTCGCGCCCCCGGGGGCAGGCCACCACCACGCGGCGATAGCGGCTCGCTAGCTTGCGCACGAAGCCCTGCCAGCACATCAACTCCCAGCCGAACTCGCCAACCCAAGGCCCGGCGAATAAGGTGTCGTGCCGCCGACGGAAAGGCGCGAGAACAGGCTGTAAAAAGGCAGGGCGAAACCACCAACTCAAAATGTCGCGGCGAAACATGGGAGGATTAAATTACTTCACCATAGCGAATTATCCCCTTACTCGGAGCCGCCATGACATTGCAAGAAGCCCAAGACCGCGTCGACCATTGGATCAAGACCGTGGGCGTGCGATATTTCTCAGAATTGACCAATACCGCCGTGCTTATGGAAGAAGTAGGCGAACTGGCGCGCATCATGGCCCGCACCTATGGCGATCAAAGCTTCAAAAAATCCGATTTGGCGCGCGAATTACCCGATGAAATGGCGGACGTTTTATTCGTGCTCATTTGCCTGGCCAATCAAACCGGCGTGAACCTGACCGACGCGTTGGAAAAAAACCTGGTCAAGAAAACCGAACGCGACGCCGAGCGGCATAAGAACAATCCCAAATTGCAAGGTGGGACTTAAACCCTCACCAAAGCCTACCGAAACGGATTAACTACCGTAACACTGCGGTAACGGTAGCCTTCTTGCAAATCCTCGGAGTAAAGCTTCGGGGCTCGACATTCCAAGGCTCCCTGCAAAATCAGGCTGTCATACCAAGAAAGACCCGTGGCCATTTGCGTGGCAAGGGCCTCACGGTAAAAGTCGGCCGATGGCCAAATGCGGCAGAGCGGCAATAGCACGTGATCGAGCACTTGGCCCAAGTCGAATCCCGATATGGCTGGACGGGATTTTCGCAAAGCCACGTTGATGAATTCTTGGATGACCTGAAAACTCACTGCCAGATTTAAAGCTTGGCAATTCACCAATAAGGCTTGTGCTTTCTGCCATTTTATACCCTCTCCCGGAGAAAAGGCATAGACCAAAATATTGGTATCCAGTACGCCTTCAACGCCGGGCATTCATTTCCTCACGACTGACGGGCCCGCCCAAATCGACATAGTTGAGCCGAGCGAAAAGAGCCTGTAAGTCCTTGATCCGGGGAGCATCGGCGTAAAGCCCCAGCCAATCACGGAAGGCCTCATTCAAGGTTCGATTCTCTTTGCGCGCCCGCGCTCTGGCTTGATCAATCACGGTTTCCTCGGCACTGAAGGTGATATTGCGCAGCATAGCGAACTCCAGGTTGCTGAATGGTGGGGCCCATCACGCTTTTGGCGCCAGGGAATCACACGATAATAGTGTACACGATGCACACGAAAACCGTCAACCAGGGTCGAAATCTGGCGTATTTTCCTCAAAATTGCACCTTTAGGCCTATGTCTTCGATTTATGGAAATCTGTTTCAAATCGCCACTTTCGGGGAAAGCCACGGCCTTTCCGTGGGCGTGGTCCTGGATGGCTGCCCTGCCGGCCTCCCCCTGACGGCCGAAGAAATTCAGTCCGACCTGGATCGCCGTCGTCCCGGTCAAAACCGCCTCACCACCCCCCGTAAGGAAGCCGATGCTATTCGCATCGTCTCCGGCCTTTTCGAAGGCAAGACCACAGGCACGCCCATCGCGATGATGGTCGACAATACCGATCAACGCTCGCATGACTATGGCGACATGCAATCCCTCTATCGTCCCTCGCATGCCGACTTCACCTATGACTTGAAATACGGCTTTCGAGATTTTCGCGGCGGCGGACGCAGTTCGGCCCGTGAAACCATCGGACGCGTGGCCGCAGGAGCCGTAGCACGCAAGTTACTTCGGCTCGCTGGCGGTACGGAAATCATCGCCTATGTCAGCCAGGTCGGCGCCATCGATTGCGCCATCGATCCGCTCTCAGTAACGCTCGAAGCCGTCGAAGCCTCCTTGGTGCGTTGTCCCGAGATGATTGCCAGTGTGGCCATGGAAGCAGCTATCGACGCCGCACGCAAGGCCCAAGATTCTCTGGGTGGCGTGATTCAACTCATTATCAAAAATCCACCTCCGGGCATCGGTGAACCGGTTTTCCACCGCGTCGAAGCCGAACTCGCGCGCGCCATGCTCTCACTCCCCGCCACCAAGGGTTTTGAAATCGGCAGCGGCTTCGCGGGCACCCGGCTTTTCGGATCAGACCACAATGACGCCTTCATTCCCAAGCCAGCCTCGCCCCATGGCATAGGCACGGCGTCCAATCGCAGCGGAGGCGTACAAGGCGGCATCACCAATGGCGAGCCCATCACTTGCCGCATCGCCTTCAAGCCCACGGCCACCATATCCCAAAGCCAAACGACAGTCAATCAAAGCGGCGAGCCCGCCACCCTGTCCGCCAAGGGACGTCACGACCCTTGCGTGTTACCTCGGGCCGTGGTCATGGTTGAAGCCATGGCCGCCTTAACCTTGGCCGATCTTTTTCTGGAGCAGAGGGCGCGGCACGGATTGTTTGTGTGAAAGGGAGAGGTCTCTCCCTCAGTCGAGCCTCCTCGGTGTTGTGCGGGGTGGCTGATGTTCGGCCTGGAAAAGATCTCGCGGGTCCTCGGCCTAGGAGCGGCCTTGTAGGCAATGGCCTGCGGAGCGAGCTCTTTTTCAGGCGCTCACCGCCACCCCTCGCCTATCCCCGGAGACACGGCGCACGGTCGATGCCTCTCCGCTTTTTTTCGCCGATGGGCATTGCCCTGGAGCCCCCAACGCCTGCGGGGTCTCGACCTGCCCTCTCTACGGGGGCTCCGCCCCCGTAACGCCCCCGTGACCCTCTATGCTGGCTTCGAAGCAAGGCTTTCGGCGTGCGCTAAGGACGGCGGTGGACGTCTCCGAAGGGGCTCGCTCCGCAGTGAGCGAAGCGAGCGAGGACCGCGAGACCCGGCGGATGACGGAAACGTCAGACGTCCGACCACTTTTGCGCGTTTCCCTGGGGTGCGAAGGCGGTCGGCGCTTGGCTCCTTCCTATTCGCCCGGTTCGTGCTCTCGTGCAATGACAGAAACGTCAGTGGTTCTTCCTCTTAGCGAATCAATGCCGGATGCTTTAGCGCCAAGGCCGCAATAAGCCCGCTCGCCTCCATTACGTCGGCGAGTCGATCCAGATCGTTATGCAATTGCGCCATGAAATCAAAACCTGAGTCGGCGTGTCCCAAATCCGCAAGGAAACGTCGGCGATACCCCGTATCATGAAGGAGACCGTGAAGATAAACCCCAGCAACCTTTTCCCGGCGATAGCCCAGGCCATCACTCAAATGTTCATCTGCCGGACCCGTAACCCGTGTGATACCATGATGAATCTCATAACCCGAGACCTCGAAACCGTACTCGCAAGCGGCGCGGACTTGCCGAACCTGTTTGTCGACATGCAAAACCGTCGACAAGGGCAAAAGGCCTAGTCCCCTGCAACTTTCGCCGCCGGCGGTTTCGAGACCGAGGGGATCGTCCAATCTCTCGCCGAGAATTTGTAAGCCGCCGCAAATGCCGAAAACCGGAATGCCGGCTGCGGCCGCGGCAAGTATGGCTTGATCCAAACCGCTTTCGCGCAAAAAGCGCAGGCTGCCGGCGACATTGCGGCTGCCGGGCAAAAGGATGGCATCGAAGCCTTGCAAGCGACGTGCCTTCGAAATGGCCACCACGCGCACTCCTGGCTCGGCTTTCAAGGGATCGAAATCATCGACATTGCTGGCATGAGGATAAGCGATGACCGCCAAATTGGTGGCATCCCCGGCCCAGGTGTGCCCGAAGCCGGGGGTGTCTTCCTCGGGGAATCGATGCTCGAACCAAGGAAGAACAGCCAGAATATCCTTTCCGGATTGCTCTTTCAGCCAAGCATGCGCGGGAGCCAGTAACGCGGCATCGCCTCGAAATTTATTGAGCACGAATCCGAGTAAGCGGCTTTGCAAATCACTCGGCATAGCGACATAGGTACCCTGCAAATGGGCATAAACTCCGCCGCGATCGATGTCGCCCGCCAAAATCCCCAGGGCATTGGAATGACGCGCGATGGCGAGATTCGCCAAATCACTATCGATCAAATTGACCTCGGCGGGACTGCCCGCGCCTTCGATGAGAATCAAATCATGATCACGTGCTAGCGAGTCGTAGGCCGTGGCAATGGCGGGCCAGAGCAAGGCTTGCCTTTCTCTCCAGGGCAAGGCGGAGAGGGCGGCATCGGCCTTGCCCATCACCACCACTTGGGCCCGATGCGAATCGAGCGGTTTCACCAGGACGGGATTCATTCGCCGCTCGGGCTCAATGCCGCAAGCCAAGGCTTGCAGCCATTGGGCGCGAGCGATTTCGCCGCCATCGCGTGTGACGGCCGCCTGCAGGCTCATATTCTGCGCCTTGAAAGGCGCGACGGAAAGACCGCGCCGCCGCAAGGCACGCCCTAGGCCCGCCGTCAACAGGGATTTGCCAACACCGGAAGCGCAGCCCAAAACTTGCAGGGGTTGCAAAGGCGAGGCTATTGCTTTGGAGCCTAACAAGAGAAGCCCGGAATCGTTTTACTCAAGGCGTCAACCACAGCCCTCCAGCGCTGAGGCCGTCATGTCTCAGGCGGCAAAAAAGTAAAGTTCCAGGAGATAGCAGGAGAGGAAGGCGTAAAGAATATTGACCCGGTGAGTTTAGTTCGAATTGCGAAATAAGACGGCCACGAGTCGTGTACAAATCAAGTTGCACGGGTTGGCTCGTTTCCACCCGCAAAACACCCGGTTCGGGGGAAGGTAATAAGCGTGTTACGCTGAAATCGAATTTGCCCGGTGGCCGGCTTGGCCACAAAATAGGAACCGACTTTTCGGAAACAACCTGGATAGCAACAAAATATCGCTTTCCGGCACAAGCCTCCCGCTCTGTAAAATCAATCAAATAAGTGCCCGTATCGGCAAGGCTAGGCTTCCAAGCAAATCCGTTCCCTTTCCATGCCATCCCTTTCGGCAATTGCGAGGGAGAGTTCACAGTGATGTTGCAGAAATAAGGGGGGAGAATAAAGGTTGGCGAGTTTTCCTCATTGGCGTAAAACCGCCAATACGCGGTGTCATGAATCGGGGCTGCGGATCGAGGAATGAGAGGCAAGGCACCTTTAGGAAAAACCAAAAAGGCGTTTTTTTGGTTCAGGCTTTTTGGAAAGCCGCGCAGGTCCGATTGAAAGTCATATAAACCTGGAGATGCATTTTCTGGCAGGGTCAAATTCATTTGAAACGTTGACTGCGGACTTATGCTGTCGGTAATGACGGCGGAAACGGAAAGGCATTTTGCGCCTTGGCAAAGACTATAGCTTTGGAGATCACTGATTTTCAGGCCATTCAAGGGGTATTGCGTGTAGAGGTAAGAGCTTTTGGGGCTGCCCTGTTCACCTGAATTCGGCCCCAATTGCAACATGACGGGGGGCAGGATTTTTAACACTCCCTTTCTCGAAAATAAAATCTCGTCTCCTCGTCGGAATTGAATGTCATAGTCTCCCGTGTCACTGCGAAATGTGAATGGAAATGCGACATGAATCAAGGTATCCGTCGGCTGGGCATCCAATAAGGACCCAACCACGGACTGCGCGCCCTGAATAAGACGAATTTCAGTTCTCGAAATACCCGGAGGAGGATCTTTCATGATGATTTTCGCTTCCAACCGTCCTTGGCCCCAAACTGCAGGCGAAAAAGAGCGGAGTGACGGCTGACTTTTTTTAAGAAACACAGCATTCAAGGAATAGGCTGTATCGCTACGGCCCGCAACTATTACGCCCAAATCGGCAAACCCCTCTGGAAAATCATCAGGGGGAATAAAGGAGGCATAAAATCCATTTTGAATCTTGGGTGGCAGATAAGATTCGGATAGCATTGGGATTTCATCGGCTTCTTTCACCTTGTCCTTGTGCCGAAGTAAGACGCCTTTGAGTTTGTCGCCATCGACAAGAGTGAATGTGGAGGTTTTATATCCGAAATTCATATTCTCGCCGAGTAGGGTCAATGTGGTGACTGTGCCCAGTCCCAAGGTTTCTGGAAAAACGCTGTCCACACGCGGGGCGTCTACCGTATCCAAACGAAATGCCGCAGCCTCTACCAGAGTGGCGCGATCGGTGCGCTCGACATGCAAGTCATAAGAGGTGGGAGGAAGATTGATATTAAAATCAAACCGACCATAGGCTTTGTACGGGGTGGGAATGGAGTCGATTTGAAAATCGATGCGATCGGTGGAATGGCGCAGGGAAATGGAACGGACTTGATGCACGAAGGAGCCCGATGAGGGAAGGCTTCCAAACCAAAGCCCTTGCCCCTCTATCCATCCTCGCAGGGAATTTCGAACCTTGCCGCTTTGCGAACTTATGCTTGCTTTCAAGGTTTGGGTATTGGGATTGACGATGGTAACGGCATTGGACGCGTAAAGCTTTCCGTCGAGGGTATAGATACTGCATACCGACGGTCCCATTTGGCAGGGAACCCGTATCGAATAGGACTGAGAGGCCACCGCATTGAATTTCAGGTTTTGGGATCCGCAGCGCAACTCAAACGTGTCATTCACGGTTGCCGCCACTTTTTTCAAGCCCATGGACGGCATAATGGATGCCGGAATAAGCCAAGTTTTCTCATACTGGACACAGGGAAGCAATTCAGCGGGAATATTCAAATTGGGATTGGTTTGGGAGAAGCCTATGCCATGCCCCCAAATCATTAGCGCGACGAATAAGACGACATTTCGCGTGTCAGGTGATGGATGGGACATGGTTTCCTTTGCGTTCATTGTTCACTCAAACGATGCAGTGCTTCCCAAGCTTGATTGCGTTGGGTGAAACTCACCTTTTGCAAGGTCGACTTGGCCCCAGCCAAATCCCCTCGCCTCCATTTTAACCAAGCCAGTGTGATCGCGCTTTGACTGTCATAAGAACGAAGAAGTGCTATACGCTCAAGGTATTCGATTGCTGATAAAGTATCCAAAGATTTGATACGACAAACCGCTAAATTGTTGAGCAAGGGGAGATGAAAGGGGTGAACCTTCAGCGCCTCCAAAAAGTCCGCCTCGGCTTCGCGCCACCGATTCAATTCAACTTGGGCAATGCCTTGATGCCATAGCAAGGGGCTACCCGCCGGTGTCAAATCGCATAGCCAAGCGGGAATGCCTTGGGAATAGCCTAAGAGGCCTTCCCAATCCTTGGCTTTATGCGATCCAATCATGTGATAGACGCGAGACTCGGCCCATACTCTGAGCCCAGAAAAAACAAAGGACCCCAATGCCATCGCCAGGGCGATCACTAGCAGCCATTTTGGTAGCCGCCCTGCACTGACGTAATTCCGGCTCGGAAATTCGTTTGTTGTTTCTTTGTCAGGTACGAAAGAATCGGCTGCGAGTCGGGAAATTCCAAGCGCGGCGACACAAAGCAAACTCGACCACATCATGTGTTCGGCTCGCTCCCTGGGG
>JAYUVP010000055.1:0-17124 GCA_043753995.1 Fibrobacterota bacterium | reverse complement strand
GTTCTTGACATAGTCAGCATGTCCGGGGCAATCGACGTGAGCGTAATGGCGATTGACCGTCTCATACTCGACATGCGAGGTATTGATGGTAATGCCGCGTTCGCGCTCTTCGGGAGCATTGTCGATTTCACCATAGGACTTTGCCACGGCACCGCCGGACTTGGCCAAAATGGTGGTGATCGCTGCGGTCAACGACGTCTTGCCGTGATCCACGTGACCGATGGTGCCCACATTTACGTGAGGCTTGGTCCGCTCAAACTTCGCCTTGCCCATGCTACCCTCGTTCTCTGTTGCTATTTCCGGAAGGGAACGGGAAACTTAGCAAAGCTCCCCGCCCTCGTCATGCTTTTTGCTTGACTTTTTTCCACCTAACTCGGTGGACTTCACTTACTTATGCGTTTTGGTTTTCGACTCGGGACCGCGCTTGCGCTGAAAGCCCGCCGGACAAACCGAAAATGGAGCCCAAATCGGGAATTGAACCCGAGACCTCTTCCTTACCAAGGAAGTGCTCTACCCCTGAGCTATTTGGGCCAGATTTCTGGCATGTCGACTCGTCGGCCCGCCGGTTTTCTAAACCTGCGAGGCCGGGCTGGAGCGGGCTATCGGACTCGAACCGACAACAGCCACTTTGGAAGAGTGGTACTCTACCAATTGAGTTAAGCCCGCCCAGAACCCGGCTTCTCTCGCGAGAAACCCGTCTTTGTTTTTTGAAATGGGCCGAGGTGGGTTCGAACCACCGTAGGCATAGCCAGTGGATTTACAGTCCACCCCCATTAACCACTCGGGCATCGACCCATTTCTTTATGTCGTCTTGGGAAAGACCGGTTTTCAGCGAACAAGTTCGGTAGCGCAATCAGCGAGGAAGGTGGAGCCAACGACAGGAGTCGAACCCGCGACCAGCTGATTACAAATCAGCTGCTCTACCAGCTGAGCTACGTTGGCTTGATCTCCGCTAAAAAGTTCTTCCTTGCTTTTCCCAAATCTCCTGCCTGGCTCGAAAGTCAGGCGGGAGGAGGGGTAAAGGTAGCAACTAGGTCAATGAGCGATCAAGGCTGTCTTGGAACGAACTGCACGAGCGAGGGTATTCCACTCCCAGGTTCTTATGCGCAAATCCAGGGGAGGATGGTTGAAAGTCCATAAGGCCCAGATTTTCGAAGGGAGGCCGGCAGGCCAGGATACGGCATCAAGTGGGGCCGTGGCCGTGGTGCGCTCCAGCGCCAATTTGAGTCCGGAAGGGCCTTTTAATTGGTCTATGGCCCATTGGTCGGCGGCAAATTCACGCTTCCAAGCAAAGGCATGACGAAGCGGTTGGGAAAGGGTGAAGACCTGTTTTAGGCTAAGGATGACCAGGAGAATGGCCGGGATAAAGTCTATAAGGTGGAGCAGCCCGGAGGCGACAGCACCCCAGAAAAAGAGGTTTCTCCAGTAAAGGGCTCTCCCCTGCCCGAGTTGGGCATGGCCCATTTCATGCACGAGTATGGCTTCGAGCTCTTCGGGGGAATGGCGGGCAACGAGTTCGCGATCGACGACGATGGCGGAATATCCGGGCAAGGAGACGAGCCGGGCATTGGGAGCGGGGCGCGGCAGACGACGGTGGCGCGCATAGGGTTGGCGGCGCAGACGGAAACTGGTTTTGGCGGCTCGGGCCAGGATGGGGCCATGGGTTTCGAGTTCCGGAAAGTTGGGCGACCAGGGGGCGGTGCTCCATAGGTGGCGGGCTTCCCAGAGGGTGAAAGCAAGGCCGCCGAGGACAAAGCTGAAAAGCCAGCCTAGGAGGGCGAGCGGGGTGAGGCCTTCGGTATTGATTTCACCGAGCGAAAAGGAAAGTCCGGCCATGGGCCATGGAAGGGCGATGATCCAGAGTATCACCGCAGTTACTGCGGCTTCGCCGGCCAAGGTGCGAATGAGCTTGGAAATGCTGGCGGGCGCAGGTCGGAGGGCTATGGCCGCGGCTTGGCCGGCGGTGGGGTGATGCTTGCGATCGCGTGCGAGCAAGGCGATGAGCAGGCCTTCCATCAGGACGCGCACCGCCAAGGCAATGGCGACCAAACCAAGTACTTTTTGCATATGTCTTGTGTTCCCGTCGCTGCCAGCTCAAATGCAAAGGTAGGCCTTTGCCAAACAAAGGGTGGTTTAGGCGCGCAGGGGTCGGCAAGGGGGAATCTCCAGGGAAAGGCTTGGGGATTTTTGGCCGGTTTGGCCGGTTTGGCTGTTTTAGGATTGCTGGGTTGCGCGGCGGCCCCGATTCATGTCGAATGTCAGGAAGAGCGCTTGCATATGAGCCTGAGTGATCAAAGCGAAGACCAGCGGCGCTGGTCGGAAGAGCAATTAGTGGAATGCGAAAAACGTTTAGAAAGCGCGAAAACCAAGGATTCGGCTACGGTGGAAAACTTGAATCAGCGCTTTACCCCGAAGGATAGCCTGTGAGTCCAGAGGCATCGCCCCAAGCGGCCCTAGCCAAATTACCCCCCGTCCTGCTCGCCATCGCCCGCTCTATCAATGAAAGCGGCGGGGCCATGTATTTGGTGGGCGGCTGGGTGCGCAATCATTTGCTCGGTCTGCCTACGGAGGATTTCGATTGCGAGGTCTATGGCATCGAGATGGAGCGGCTTTTCAAGTTGCTGGAGCGTCATGGCAAGCCCAATTTGGTGGGCAAGGCTTTCGGCGTGGTGACTTTGACCTTGGGCGGCATGCCCTATGATTTCGCCTTTCCCCGCACGGAAAGCAAAACCGGCCCGGGTCACAAGGGCTTTGCGGTGGTGCCCGATTCGCAATTGACTTTCGCGGAGGCCAGCGCGCGCCGCGATTTCACGGTGAACGCCATGGGGATCAAGGTTCCGGATATGACCTTGGTGGACTGCCATGGCGGCTTGCGCGATTTGGAGGCCAGGGTTTTGCGCCATGTGTCGCCAGCTTTCGCGGAAGATCCCCTGCGGGTTTTGCGCGCGGTGCAATTCGCGGCCCGCTTTGACTTCGACATTGCGCCCGAAACCCAGGAATTTTGCCGCATTTTGCCGCTCACCGAATTGCCCATGGAGCGCATTTTCGGGGAAATCAAAAAGCTGCTGCTCAAATCGCCTAAGCCTTCGATTGGGCTGGAATGGTTGCGCAAGCTCGATTTATTGCATCACTTTCCCGAGCTGGGAGCGCTCATCGGGGTACAGCAAGAGCCCGACTGGCATCCTGAAGGCGATGTGTGGATTCACAATAATATGGTCATCGACGAAGCGGCCAAGTTACGGTCACCGGAAGGTGACGAGGGCGATAATCTCGCCCTGATGCTGGGCGCGCTCTGCCATGATTTCGGCAAGCCCATGACGACGCGCTTTGAAGATGGCCGCTGGCGCAGCCCCGGGCATGATGTTTCCGGCGAAGCGCCCACGCGCGCCTTTTTAGGCCGGCTTACACGCGAATTGGCGCTGACCGAACAGGTGGTGACCTTTGTGCGCGAACATTTGCGCCCCGCCTTGCTTTACAAGGCCCGCGAAGAAATCCGCCCCGGAGCGATTCGCCGCTTGGCCCTGCGCGTCGACATTGAAAAGCTGGTGCGGGTGGCCCGCGCGGATCATTTCGGACGCACCACGCCCGACGCGATTGCCCGCCAATTTCCCGCAGGCGAGTGGCTGCTCGAACAATCGCGCCAACTCGATGTTTTGCACGCACGGCCCAAGCCTTATCTCACGGGCCGCTACTTGCTTTCTCTGGGCATGAAGGCCGGCCCCGATATGGGCCAGCTCATCCAGGAAAGCTTTGAATTGCAGCTCGATGGCCAATTGCCCGATCTCGCCTCGGCTGAGCAATGGGCCAAATTGCGACTGGGGATTTGAGGGCTCCGGCGCAAATAAAGTTGTCAACTATGAGAGCGTGGCAGTCACTTCAAAGCTTTGTAAACGCGGAGGAAGGCATGAAGCCAATTTTTTCAGATAAACGACGAGGAATGCAGCCAGGCGGTCCGCATTCCGGCGGAATGCTCCCGGGCATGGCTGTGGTATTTCTCGCGGCGGCCATGGTGGGCCTACCTATTTCATGCACGACCGAAGGGGGTAGCCCGGTTGCGGAAGATTTGGGCGAGCCTTTGATACAAAGCGAAGTTGCCTTGCAGGAAATAGACCGGGAAAACAAGGTGCTCCGCTTAAAGGTGATGAAGTGGAATTGCGAAACCAATCCCGCCACAAGCACCTGGGTGACGGAAAGCACGAAATATGAAATTGCCGATGGCAAGCTTTGGTTATGGAACGATAGCGCTTGTGTCGCTAATGGCTCGCGCGGCACCAACCTTGATATCGTGGGCTCTTGGCAGAGTACGGGTCTTGGCGAAACCAAGGTCTTGCCCAGTGCCCCACCAAGGTGTAGCACTTATGCAGCAAGTGTGGCAAGTATTACAAATTTGCCTTATACCACGATTAAAAACCATGTCACTCATACCGACATCAGCAATCAAAGCGTGAAAGCTTCGACCTATGGCATATTCTGCGGGGCAGAAGCCACCCTATATAGCCTGTTAGGGTTGGGCGCCGACACATCTACGACTAATGGCTTCCAGATTCTTACCAAAGCTTGTGATACCGCGAAGGCAAGGCGAAAAAGCGATAATAAGATCGCCACCATTTCCAGTCACACGTCTAAGGGCATGGCGACAACCACGGTGACCTTTGATGGCAAGTCCTGTTCATATACGTCGCGATTGGGTCTCGACCTCGAAGCAAATAAATGCGTCACGGACACGGCTGCCAAGAATGAATACACACGAAATTATTTATGCCTCAATGGTTTGGCCCTGGGTGTGCTCAAAAAATGATCGCGGAGGCCTGAGGCAGACATCGCTGCTGGGGATTTTGAGCCGGCGCATTCACTTTAAAGCCTTGAAATGCGTCGAAGCTGGGCATCCCTAAAATCAACCTGGACGAAATCATGGCAAAACCCAATTTTTCCTCTGTCGCTTTTCCCGCGCGGATTCTTGAACTGCTGATCGCCTCAAGCCTGGCGGTGATTCCACTCGCCTGCATGACTGGCGAGGACGAGAAGGAAAGTAAGCCGGTCATTGAGAGTAGGATGTCCGTCCTTTCCATAGACCGCAATGCCAAAATCATTCGTTTTGAGAGTCGTGAGTGGGATTGCGAAGTCAATCCTCCCATAAGCACCCCGGACACGGAAAAAACCTACTACGAAATTACCGAGGGGAAACTCTGGATTTGGAGCGACAGCGTTTGTGAAGCTATTGGGTATTCCGGGACTAGCACCGATATTGTGGGACATTGGCAAAACCGCGGGCCCACTTTAACCAAGCCCGCGCCGCATGCCCCAGCCTTTTGTTCGATCGATCCCAAGCAATATCATTACACCTTCATGAAAGATCAGGTCACCGACATCACCGTTACTGAAAAAGAAATGATGTCGACAACTTCTGGAACTCTCTGCAGCGCTGAATTTTCAATGTTTGGCCTGCTGGGTTATGATGCCGATACTGCGAGTGAATTCAAAATCACTTCGAAAAATTGCGACGTGGCAACGGCAACACGCCGAAGCGACAATAAAGTCGCCACCTTCACCAGCCAATACTCCGAAGGTTCGTCGAATATAACCGTCCAATTTAATGGGAAAACGTGCTCGCAAATTGAAATCCTTAATTTTAACCCCAATGCTGAGCACTGCAAAGCCGATTCTATCAATGGGGCCGCAGCGCAGAAATTCCATCAGTGCGCAAGCGCGGCTGGCCTTTTCGTGAACGAATGGGACGATACTTTAGACAAGCGCGAAGCTTTCTAATCCCTGGGTAAGGTCGGTTTGATATTTCGTTGAGGAGGACAAAAATGGGCAGGCGTCCAAATACATTCCTTGCTTGTCTCAAGTTTGCCTTCCCTGTATTTGCCTTTGCCGCAGCTTCGGCCATGCTTCCCGTGGCCTGCATGACCGATACCGATAAGCGACCCGCTAGGCCCCTGTGGCAAAGCGTCAAGGGCTTGCAATCTATCGATCGCGAACAGGGGTTTTTCACAACCTGGAATGACCACTGGGATTGCAGCGCTACTCCCGCGGTGAATCAAATTTTTCTCGACACCACATTTTATCGCCTCGAAGCCGACACCCTTTGGACTTGGGCACGTAATAGCTGCTTTGCCCGAGGCTATGCGGGCAAAGCGCGAGATATTGTCGGACATTGGGAAGCGCGAGGCGAATGGCCCCGTCGCTTGGCGCCAGGGGCTCTCCCCTTTTGTTCGGAGCCGGAACCACGGCCGGCCTATACCGACATACAAGATCCGGTTTATACCCTCGACATTTCTGCGGATAACGCGCAGTCCTCGACCTCAGGCACCTATTGCGCCGCCGAGATCATGCTGTATTTGCTTTTAGGTGCAGGCAAAAGCGACTCGTCCTTGGTCGGTTATGAACTCATCGCCCAGAATTGCGTCGCGGCCTCCGCGCGGCGAGCCCGCGACCTGGAAGTCGCGAATTTCACAAGCCGCCTGCAAAACGATACCTTAACCATCACGGCAAAATTTCAGGGGAAAACTTGCACGCAAACGACAACGCTGAGCAACGATGCCTCAACGAATCCCTGCGACGCAACCGCATCGGGGCGGAGCGAAGCGGAGCGGTTTTATCGCTGCATTGATGCGATGGGAATGGTGGAGACTGAAGCGGAGGCTTTGCGCCGGAGTTTATTGAGTCTGAGCCAGTGAAACCAAATTGTCCACGGTGAGGGGCCGCCCTGCGTCTAATGCAGGTCGCGTCATCAACAACACTGGGATTTTCTCATGGCTCCATCGCTTTTCACTTTCTTTGCTCGTGCGCTTGCATTTTCTGCCCTTGCGGCCTTGGCGATGATTCCTTTGGCCTGCATGGCTCATGGCTATACTGGAAATAATAAGGGCCTAGTCGGCCATTGGGAATCGCCGATAAATCAGGAAAGCAAAATATCTCCCGATGCTCCACAGGACTGCAAAGATTGGGTGGAAAAATCAGACCCGTTTACCTGGTTGCAAGATGGCAAATGGAATCTGGATATCAGCGAAGAAAAGGTGACCGAGTCCGCCACGGGTACGGCTTACTGTATTGCAAACCAATATGCTTACTTCAGTTTCGGTGCCGGTGCCGGTGCCGCAGAGGAAGACTCGATTCAAAGCCGGTATCAAATCACCGCTATGAATTGCGAATCCGCCAAGGTGAAGCGAATTGCCGACAATCAAATCATCCAAATCACAAGCCAGCTACGTGGCGATTCTATCATGACCCAAGTCAAGGTGGGCAATCAATCGTGCAGCCGGGCTAAGCCTTTTTTCACCGACAATAGAAACCGCTGCGAAGATGACACAGCAAATGACTTGGCGCAACAGCGGCACTTTAATCAATGCCTCACCGAGATCGGACTTTCCGAAATCTAGGCGTCACCCAAGCCGAGCGACCGCAAAAGGGCCTAGGACGTCGCCCTTAATACTCCAGCAACAGCCCTGCTCGCCCCGCCAGGCCCCCGTGACCTTCGAGGCCTTCGTATTCGACGCCCAGTAAAACGCTGGAGTGTTTGCCATTACGAATATCGAATAGCCCCCCAGCCCGCCACAAAAAGCCATGGCGTTTTTCTCCGAAGGCATAGCCCATGCCCCCGGTCGCCACGGGCATGACCACCCGCCCCAGGGGAAGGCGAATATAGGCCACACCTAAAACCGGTATCGCCGAAGCTTCGCCGACCACACCCTGGCCGCTTTGCACCCCGACCCAGCTTTGATCGTCGATCTTGGAATAAAGCCCCACGGAATAGCCGAAGCGAGGCGCCTTAAAGCCCAAATGCGTTTGCTCGCCAAGCGTCGCCGTGATTCCAATCCCGGCTTGGGTCGGCAATGCGGCGCTACTTAAGAGAAGCGCCAGGGCAAGGATTCGCATTCCCGTAGAAATCCGGCTAAAGCCGGTCTCAAAACTCATTTGTCGCACCAAGCCCGAGCGAGAACAGGAGTATTGAGACCGGCTCTATTAAGAACGGAGAACGGCGTGACAGAAAAATCAGACGAGGGCAAAGCGATGTCTCGAAAGGTCATGCCTAGAAAATAGCACCCCTGGCCATAGACCAAGGGCAGACTCCACCCCGGGGCGACGGCCGGCTTGAGACAAAAGGTTACGAGCTTAATTCCTTGACTTGCAGACGCGGCGCAGGCGGGGTAGGCACGCTTTGGACTGCCGCCGTTTGAGTGCCAAGAATCAGAGTCGAGCGTTCGACGCGCTCCCAGCTGCCCTGGTCTTTCTGAAAGAGAGCCTTAATCATGCCCATGGCCAAAGCCACATTCATGCTCACGAAATAAAACGGAATGAGCAGGAATTTCGAGCGGCGCGTCTTGCCATTGCGGGCATAGCCGAGGCCGGCCAAGAAATACAAACCCACCTGGGCGACAAAGCTGCCATAATAAATAGGGCCGTCCGCCAGCAAAAAGGCATTGCTCACGAAAAGGGCAACCATCAAAACCGGAGCCATCCAGCGCAAAAACTTATGCGAGAAAAAGCCATAGGCCACCAGGCCGCGCAAGGGATTCAGCAGGGGTAAATAGCGGGCCAGTAAATTGAAGTTCGCTTGGCTGATGCGCACCTTGCGGAAGAATTCGCCATAAGCCTCTGCCGAAGTCTCTTCGCTACCAATGGCTTGTGGTTCGTAAATGGCCTTTTTTCCCTTAGCCAAAACCCGGGTGGTGACATAGAAGTCATCCATCACCTTGCGGCCGGTGGGAATGCGGCCATAAAGCTCTTTGCGAATTGCATAGATGGCGCCATTCGCACCGATGACTATGCCCATGCGCCCTTCGGCCTTTTTCAATTCTGATTCGAGATTCCAGTAAATGCTTTCGCCAATGCCGAGGGCCGAAGTGCCCGAGTCTTGCAAAACCAAGCGTCCGCAAACGCAACCCACATCGGGATTGTCGAAATGCGCCAGCAGCTTTTGCAGGGCATTTTTCAAAAGCATGGTATTGGCATCGCAGAAAACCAGGATATCGCCTTGGGCGCGCGCCACCAACTGATTCAAAACACTGGCCTTGCCGCCGCGTTGCTTAAAGGCGAAAAGCTTCACATCGGGGGCATATTTAGCGACAATGGCCTCGGTGCGATCGGTGCTTCCGTCCGAGCCCACCAGGATTTCCATGTTCTTGCGGGGAATTTCGAGCTCGAAGCAATTGCGGATTTTCTCTTCGATGACCTTCTCTTCATTGTAGGCGGCAATCAAAATCGAAACCTTATGCCGATTCGGATTGCCCGTCTTGCTTTTCACTCGGAAAAACAGGCTCAAAAGCGGCAAAGAGGCCGGATACAGCAAATAGGTATGGACCAGCAGGCCAGCCGCTATCCAAAAGAGAAGGGTCATTAAGACGCTCCCTTTTTGAGATAATCATCGAAGCTGACGCCTTTTTCGCGGGATCCCGACGAGATATAGCCCAGCAAGTGCATCATCAATTTCGGATCCGCATAGGAAGAGAAGTTGCCGATGATGTCACCCTTCGAATTCAGAAAAAGCAAGGTGGGAAAGCCCTCGACGCCCCATTGTTGGGCCAGGGCCGACTGAGTCAGCTTGGCACCCTTCCAGGTGACTTGGTTTTCGGCTTCCGCATTGAATTTGATACTGACAAAATCCTTGTCGAGGCTGGCAATGACGGCTTTATTGCGAAAGGTGGTGGCGTCCATCTTGTGGCAATAGCCGCACCAATCCGTATAAAGGTCGACGAAGGTGTATTTACCGCGGCGCGCCGCGTCTTTGATGCCCTGATCGAATTCCTGCCATCGCACCTCGCTAGCATCCGTGCCCTGAACCTTGGCCTTATTATCGGCGGACGCAAGGTTCACCCCCAGGCTTAGAGCCAGGGAGGCAGATAAAAACAGGGCAGGCAGGGAAGTCATGGCGATGGGTTTAGCTCAAGCGATGGCGCTTTGCAGCTTCTCCACGATTTTGGTTTTAGGGTAGGCGCCGACAAGTTGCTGCACCACCTGGCCATTCTTGAAGAAAAGCATGGTGGGAATGCTGCGAATGCCATAGCGGCCGGCAATGTCGGCTGCTTCATCGGTATTGAGCTTGGCGATTTTCGCCTTGCCCTGATATTCCTTGGCCAGCTCCTCGATAATAGGAGCGACCATGCGGCAAGGGCCGCACCAGGGTGCCCAAAAGTCGACGAGAACCGTGCCGGCAAATTTGCCGACCTCGGTATCGAAATTGTCGTTAGTCAACTGGGTGACGAGTTCATTGGCCATTGAGGTCTCCTTTGGCTTTTTGTTGGTAGAACTTGAGCCTCTCGACCAATTTTTCCTGAAAGGACTTCCATTCAGAAGGGTGGTCCGTCAAAAAGGCGAGGTGCTGGTGATAGGTTTCTGGAGTGACGGCATGTTGCTTGAGGAGAACCCTTCTTGCCTCATTGGCTTTTTCGAGGTCGTCTCCACAACGCGCGGTGGCCAGTTTAAGCTGTGCCACCAAATCTACAAAGCCGGATTCCTGTACCTGTTCCCCTCCCCAATTGCCCTTCTGGCACGCGGAAAGCGCAAAGAGCACCGCAATGAAATACCCGAAGACCACGGGTATAGTATAGCGGTGGATCCTGGCTGTCAATCCGATTCTCTCCCTCAAATCTGAAGGTACTAAGCCCTTGAATCTCAAGGTACTGTGGCCAAGCGGAATGCGATGGTTTTACTTAGCGATGACACAACCCTGACATTGTCCCACCCGGTTCAGGAAAGTCCCCTAGGGAGAATCGTCTTCCCCCAAAAAAAGGCCGCGAACATATTCATCCCGGGTAAACGGAATCAAATCTTCGAGGCTTTCGCCCACGCCCACCCAGCGCACGGGGATTTTAAAGGCACGCGACAAGGGAATTAAAGCGCCGCCCTTGGCCGTACCATCGAGCTTGGTTACCACCAAACCATCAATGCGGGCCGCCGCCGAAAAACCCTGACCTTGAGCAATGGCATTTTGTCCGGTATTGCCGTCAAGAACCAGTAAGGTTTCTTGCGGCACGTCTTCCCCATGCTTTTTGAGCACTCGGAGGATTTTGCGCAATTCCTCCATCAAGTTGTCCTTGGTATGCAAACGCCCAGCGGTGTCGATAAGCAAAACGTCATGGCCACGCGACTTGGCGGCCGCATAGGCATCATAGGCCACCGCCGCAGAATCGGCACCGTCCTGATGCTTCACGATATCCACTCCGGCGCGTTGGGCCCAAACTTCGAGCTGCGCTATGGCCCCGGCGCGAAAGGTGTCCCCCGCCGCGACCATCACCTTGCGGCCTTGTTGCTGATGATAATGCGCGAGCTTGGCAATGGTGGTGGTTTTGCCCGCGCCATTGACGCCAATCATGAGAATCACATGCGGCTTAGCCGTAATTTGCATGGGAGCGATATCCGGCAATATTTCGCGCGTGACTTCAGCCATGAATTGCAGCAATTGACGATTGTCGATTTCGAGCCCACGCGCTTTTTTACGCACGCCTTCGAGAATGAGATGGGCCGTTTCATAGCCGATATCGGCAGCCAATAATTTCTCTTCGAGATTTTCGATGGCCTCTTCGGTGAGCTTGCCCTTGCCGAAAGCGCCCTTGATTTCGCGCAAAACGCTGTCGCGGGTCTTGGTGAGCCCCTGCACGATTTTATTGAAAAAGCCCATAGGCACGGCAAAGGTAGATAGCGAGGCGAGGCCTAATCACGAAGATACACCGGGGGAGGCTCTGCCTCCCCCGGTCTCGGCCCGCTTCGCTGCGGAGCCATGTCGGCCTCGCCCTCCCCTCCGGCGAGGAGTGGGGCTAAGCCGTGAAACGAAAGTACCCGGTGGGGAGCCCGATGCCGACCGTGCTCCAGAGCATCGCGGGCTGAGGGCAGGGGAGGCCAAGCCTCCCCTGAATCTCATTCGAAATTAGGGGGCTCCGGCGCAATCAAACGGAGGCCTAAATGCAGCCCACATGGCAAGGCGCGAGGAGCGCCGCATACCGGGAGTATGCAAGCGACGAGCAACGCAGCCAGGTGGCCTGCATTTAGGCCGAGATTTATTTCTTGGACTTGACTAGGGTCCCTCGCAGGGCCACCCCCGAAGCCATGGTGCCGGCGTGGCACTCGAAGGCCGAATCACTGACAACACTTTGCTTTTTGTAATAACTCTCGATATCCACCACCGCGTCAGCGCCTTCCTGTTCCGCCTTGGCTCGCAAGGCGGTCATGCAAGACAGAAAAACCCATTGGCAGGCTTCGACATCTGATTTGTTAAAAGCATTGGTCTTGCGATTGGCCACCGTCATTCCCAAGCTGTCCCCTTGCGGGCCTGGGTCTTTGCCGAAAAAGAATTGAACCTTGGAGCCCTTCATTTGATCCTGGTATTGCTTGGTGCTCATGGCGTCCTTGATGGAAATCATGAGCTTGCTGTCACGAGCAAGCAAGGGCGCGGCCAAAAATAGACTCAGGCTAAATAATGAAGCCAATCGACGCATGGTTACTCTCCAGAAAAGGGGTGAAGCCTAAAATAACTTTCATCCCGCGGTTGAAATGAACGCCGATTTCCATTAACGCGAATACCAAACCCGCGGTGTTTTTTCTGCGCCCGTCAACGTCAATCGATAAATACCATTGGGACCGGCGGAGGTGCCGGTCAGGCGATGCGATCCCGCCGGCAAATTTCCGGTATGCCGCGTGCTTGCTGTTTTTCCGGTCATGGAAAATGCCGTGATTTGAATAGCCCCCGAAAATGGCAAGGTGAATTTGAATTGCACGAAAGGGGATCCGGAAAGGCGTCTCACCTGAAAATCGCCTTCGCCTGAATCGGCGACCTGAGGAATAGGCGGAATCGACTGGCCGCCGCCCACAAAGGCGGAAAGCACGGCCCCGCCGGCACCCAAGGCAACCACCCTGCCAGGCTGCACGCGCACAATACCATTGAGAGCTTGAAAGGTGGCATTGGGTATTTCGCTCCAGGTCGCGCCGCCATCGGTGGTGATGCGCGTGACGGCATAGTGAAGCCATTCGCCCACCGCGATGGCCGTATCCGCGCCTAGAAGGGCGACGCCGTATAGATAATCCTCGTGGGATCCCGTGGAAAAAGCCTCCCAGGTATTGCCGCCATCATGCGTGAAAATCACGGTGTCACCATGGCCTACGGCGATGCCATCTAAGGCATTCGAAAAAGACAAAGCGAAGAGGTCTCGCTGTGTCGGAGAAGGAATGGCTTTCCAATCGCGTCCACCGTTTTCGGTTTTTAAAATCAGGCCTTGATAGCCGATCACAATACCAACCTCAGGGGTCAAGAATTGAATGGCGCTCAAGGTTTGATCCTTCAATCCCGTCACGGTTAAGGATTCAAAGGATTTTCCACAATTCGTCGATCGCAAAAGCCTGCCTGAATCCCCCACGACGATCGCAGTCAGGGAATCCGCCCAGGCGACGCCATCCAACCAAGGTTGTTGCAAGCCTGAGTTCACGCTTTCCCAGCTTTCTCCGCCATCCTCGGTTCGCATCAAGGTACCGCCATAACCGGCCAAAAGGCCTATCCGCTCTTTCCAAAAACCTGCGGCAAGCCAGCCATAATCCACCTGGGTCTTTAATTCGCTCCAGGTGGCCCCGGCATCGTTTGTGCGGATGACTAACCCATTCATGCCGAAGGCCATCCATGTCAAAGAAGACAAAGCTGTTATACCTATCACAACATTGTCCGGTCCTTGGCGCCGATTGATCCAACTTTTTCCCTTATCGCCCGACTGCAAGATGGCGCCATTATTCCCCACGGCAATGCGCCCTTCCGATCCGAAACGCGCCAGCGATCCCAGAAAATAAGGGGTGCCGCTGGGTAGTCGCTGCCAAGTTCTTGCCGTATCTAGGGATTGCCAAATTTCCCCTTCCGATCCGGAAATCACAAGTTCGGATTCGCTCACCCCTAGGCCTCGAAAAAATACCGAGTTGGAATCCACAATCTGGCTTGTCCAATGAAGGCCACCATCCTGCGTCTTCAGAACGGTGCCACCGGATCCGGTCGCATAGCCCCGTAGCGAATCGATAAATGCGACCGCGCCCAAAATGGCCTCGGTCGCCGCAGGGAGGGGTCGCCATGACCTTCCGCTATCCACGCTTTTCACCATGGCGCCGTCAAAGCCCACGGCAATGGCGAGCCCGCCCTCTTCGCAGTGAATGGCAAGTAAGTCTTGCCCCAGGGAGTCTTCATGCACGCTTCGCCAGCTTTCTCCTCCGTCACGTGTACGTAAAATGGAGGAGCCCTCGCCGGCCACGAGGGCTATTTCCGAGCTGAATTGGCAGACTCCGTAATAGGTGCGTAAACCCAATTTGCGGCTACGCCAATTTTTTCCCGCGTCATCGCTTTTCCAAATGCGACCGCCCGTACCCGACCCAAATAGTTTTCGCCCATCCAAGGTGGAAGCCGCGGAGATCAACATTTCGGGATTCCCGGAGCCAATCATGCCCCAAGTCACGCCGGCATCCAAGGTTTCGGCGACTTCACCATTTTCCGCCACGGCTATGCCGCGCTGCGAAGATTCAGCAAAGACATGGGCCCAATGATTGCCCGTGGGCTGAGGATTCAGCCATTGCCATTGAAGGGGAGGTAAGGCGGATGCGAAAAGCGGTAGGAGGACCAGAAGTACCGAAGAGCATGCTCTCATAGATTTCCTCGGTTTATAAGGGTCGGCGCTGTCCAAAGGTAGGTCTATCTCCGCAAGCCGATAATTCGAATTTTAGGCCTTTTTTTAGGCCTTTTGGACGATATTTTTACAGTTAACCCCCTCGACGACCCAGAGCATCCGATCCGCCACCAATGAGCATTTGCTAATAGAGCAGGGGATCACGAATCTCGGTGTCTTGACGTGCACCGACCTTTCTTTTTGATGCATTCATCGACGTTGGCTTTGCCGTGAGAAAGCCCAATTGGCCCAACCATTTCACACTCGATTCAGGCACGAGTCATAATAAGACTGAGGATTGCGAATGGGCACCAGTCCATCATCGGTGGAATGGAAAAGAAAGGCTGGAGGAGAATTGGCCGTCACCTGCCTTTCATTGGACATGGAATCCAATAGAGCCACGCTCGGGGCGGGATTGGTACCGAGCAAAGCGTCCCGGGATTGCCCATGGGTAAAAGCCGACTGCATGGTTATGACAGGATATCCGAGTATTGAAAAGGCCGGGCGGCAACCATGCCTTTCGATGGAGTCGTCGGCGCCAGGTTTGCCATTATCCTAATGCGTTGAAACAGTCGCAGTAAAATGCCCGCCAGCGGAAAAACCGAGCACACCGACACGGGCCGTATCGATGCCATAGTTAGCCGCATTGGCTCGCACCCACCGAATAGCGCGCTGAGCATCCCACATTTCCACAGGATGTCGATAGGGACTATAACGATAACGCACCGCAAAGCCGGATATGCCTTGCCCTTGTAGCCATTGGGCCACCAAGGCGCCTTCCTTGTCGAAAGTCAAGCGACATAGGCACCACTCGGAAAGATGACGACGGCCGCACCACCCGGCCAAAGCGGTATTTCCTGTTGCACCAAAGCTATGCCTAGGCCAAGACTGACGAAAATCATTAGGACCGAAAGAAACCCAGTCATTTTTCTTAAAACCAACATACCCATCCCCCCACGGACGATATCAAAGGCAAGCCCAACCGCCTGTTTCCGCTTGAGTCACGGGGGCGTTACGGGGGCCTGGCCCCAGTAGGGGTGGGGACGCCGAGGCCGACCCAACCCAGCGCAGCGGGCAGAGTAAGTCGGGCCGAGGCGGGGGGAGGGGCGCGCACGACCTACGCTTGACGATGGAGACCTGGCGGTTGGGAAGTGAAGGGCGCGACTTCCGCAGCGAGGGAAACGAGCGAGGACTAGGAGCGCCATTCACTTCCCAACGTCAGACAGGTCGAGATCAAACCAGCACAGAACCGCCAAGCCCCTCCCCCCTACCCTGGCAAGACCTACCTAATGATGCCGAAAGAATTTTAGAACGCAGCAAGCCTCTCTTATAACATTTAACGACCTTATTGGCGGCTCAATTAGGAGCGCGCGGGCTACGTTTTCCTCAAACATCGGGACTTTTTATGGCAAATGCATTTCCCAAACTTCACAATGCGGCGTGGCCCGGTTTGGTCGGCAAAGGCGGCAAGGAGCCGGGAGCCGATCCCGTCATTTCCCAAGATCACATGATCGAATTAACCGCCAAGGCGGAGGTGAATGGCGTCAAATTCGACGGCATGGATTTATTTCTTTCTCTCCCCCATGTCGATATTGATTCCAGTGATGACGATTTGAAAAAGTTGTCCGATAAATTCGCATCCAAAAATCTCGCTATCGGTTCCTTGGTCGCACCGGTTTGGGGAGGCGGAGGCGCCTTTGGTTCCTTAGAAGATCGGAAGAATTATTTAGAAGCCGTCAAGAAATCTTGCCGCATCGGAAAAAAACTTCGCGATATCGGAATTCGTAAATACGGATCGATACGCATCGACACGGCCAATAGCCCGGCGAACTTCGCCAGTGATCCCATCGGCAACCAAAAGAAAAACATCGAAACCATCCGCGAAGCCGCCAAAATCGCCGACGAATACGGCGAGAAATTGGCGCTTGAAGGCGAAATTTGCTGGGGCGGCATGCATGGCTGGAAATCCCTGCTGGAATTGCTGGAAGGAATCAACCTTCCCAAGACCGTGGGCATCCAAGCGGACATGGCGCATACCTTGCTTTTCATGTTGGGCTATAATGCCGAACAAGACTCCTTGGTTCCCAAAGGTTTTAATTGGGAAAAAGAGCCCTATGATCGCGGCTATCGTGAGTTAACCAATAAATTACGTCCTTGGGTCAAAGACTTTCATGTCGCGCAAAATGACGCCAGCGTATTTGGTTCAGGATCGCATGATAAAACCGGACGTCATTGTCTGGCTGACGACAAGAATGGCAAGTTGGATATTCCCTATCATGCGGGTTTTTGGCTGCGTGACGAAGCCGGCAAACACATCGAAATTTCCCACATGTGCTGGGACGGCTGCATGTTCCCTAATTCGGTAATGGAGCAAGCAAGCACCTGGAATAATATTCTAGGCGCCATGGCCAAGGTTCGCGAAAAGCACGGCTGGAATTAAAGTACTGAGCTCGCGGCGCGGTTAATAGCAACTGCGCCGCGAGCCGTTAGGGTGAGG
>JAYUVP010000054.1:0-4293 GCA_043753995.1 Fibrobacterota bacterium | reverse complement strand
ATCCCCTGCTGCCCTTGCCAACTCCGAGACCGCATAACCTGTTGACGGTCAAGGAGTTCATCGATTAACCTTTACCCCTCTTTGCTGAAATTCAACGAGGAATCTGGAGTCTTTCACGGTGCCGACTATTAGCCAACTGATTCGTAAGGGGCGCTCCAAGCAGCGCTCCAAGAGCAAGGCTCCAGCTTTGCTCGGAAGCCCGCAAAAACGTGGGGTTTGCACGCGCGTGTATACCACCACCCCGAAGAAGCCGAACTCTGCCTTGCGTAAGATCGCCCGCGTGCGTCTTTCGAACAAGATGGAAGTGACCTGCTATATCCCGGGCGAAGGCCACAACTTGCAAGAGCATTCCATCGTCCTGATTCGCGGCGGTCGCGTGAAGGACGTACCTGGTGTGCGTTATCACATTATTCGCGGTACGCTCGATTGCTCCGGTGTCGACGGTCGTCGCCAGAGCCGTTCCCTGTACGGCGTAAAACGTCCCAAGCCCGGAGCCCCCGCCGGTAAGGGCGCCGCCGCAGCCGCGCCCGCCAAGGGCAAGAAGAAGTGAGGATTTGAAGCATGTCCAGACGTAAGCGCGCAGATCGTCGCCGTAGCTATGGCGACCCTAAATACAATAGCACCTTGATCACCCAGTTCATGAACGTGGTGATTTCCCAAGGCAAGAAGAGCACGGCGGAAGACATTGTCTACACCGCGCTCGTCGACATGAAGAAGAAAATCGGCGGCGAAGACGACGAGCTGACCTTGTTCAAGAATGCCTTGAACAATATCAAGCCTTCGCTCGAAGTGAAGTCCCGTCGCGTCGGTGGCGCCAATTATCAGGTGCCTATCGAAGTGGCGCCTTCGCGTCGCACTGCCTTGGCTCTGCGCTGGCTCAAAGAAGCCGCTCAAGGCCGCAATGAAAAAGACATGTCCAAGCGTTTGGCTGCCGAATTGATTCAAGCCCTCAATAATGAAGGCGGAGCCGTCAAGAAGCGCCAAGACATTCATCGCATGGCCGAGTCCAACAAGGCCTTCGCGCATTTCCGCTGGTAGTCGCGATTTTTAAAAAGCAAAAGAGAAAAGCCTCGGTGCAAACCGGGGCTTTTTTATTGGGAGCATTTTCAAGATCTTAACCGTAATGAGCAGACGGTCTTCACGTGAGTGCTTTAATGCTTAGAGTCACTCTGAAAACTCCATTTGCAGTCGCCCGGATACGAAATTCGGCCAGGTCAGTACTTTGGCTTCTGCTCCTAGTCCTGTTAGCAAATGCCCATGCCGAAACACAAGATCCGGAAAGCGACCAGGTCCCCAGAGACCCCAGCAATCAAAACCTGGTGCTCATGCCCACCGCCTTTACCCCGCCCCAGGGAACCGTTTTTCTGCGCCACCTGGAAGTGCTTTTCCTGAACCTGAATTATTCGACTTCGGATTGGACATCCCTAGGCATCGGGGCCATGCTTCCCGTGACCGATGAATTCAATCTCCTGACCTTTGCCGCCAAACAGCAAATCTTAAAATCCAACGATCAGACCTTTTGCATTGCCCTGGCTGGAAACCTTTTCTTGCCAATCCGATCGAATGTGAATGATGGGAGGATGTTATGGACCGGCAATTTGATTCTTTCCTCCCAACCCATTCCACTCGCAGGTTTGCATGGCATGGTGGGAATGATGGACGTGGGCGAAAAAAGAATCGCTCAATCGGTCACCTTTGGAGTAGGCTCCAATATTCGACTGACCTCACATGCCATCCTTTTGGCCGAATATTTAGGAGCACCTGCCCTTAGGAATCAGTCGGTCAATAACTTGGTAAATGCCGGAATTCGCCTACACGGAAAATATTTTGCCGCCGATCTTTGCGCCATGATGCCCGTCGGCACGGTATCGGAATTCCCCGTCTTTCCCCTTTTGAATTTTGCCTATCGGTTTTAACCGGTTTTTGTAGCCACAGCCAGCACTTCCGAGGCTTGTACTTTGCAGCCCAAACCCAAGGAGCTGCCATGAAATCAACAAGTCCTTTTCCCATCCAAACCAAATCCATTTTATTTGCTGTCCTGCTAAGCCTCAACGCCGTCCTTACCACGGTTGGTGCGGCTGAAACCGGGTTTCTGCCCGGCCAAATGGCACCGGCTTTCTCCCTGTCTAATTCCGAGGGTAAACCCATAGCTCTGGCCGATTTTCGCGGCAAATGGGTGGTGCTCGAATGGGTGAATTACGACTGCCCCTTTGTGAAAAAATACTATGGCTCGGGCAATATGCAGGCCTTGCAAAAGGACGCGCAGGCCCAAGGCCTGGTCTGGCTTTCCATCAATAGTTCCGCAGATGGCAAGCAGGGTTCTTGGCGTGGCGAAGAGTTGAAAGAAAAAATCCGCACCCAAAAAGCCGTGCCCAGCCATTACTTGATCGATGCCGATGGCAAGGTGGGGCATAGCTTCGAGGCCAAAACCACGCCGACTTTGGTCATCCTAGACACCAATGGAGTTGTCGCCTATCGGGGCGCCATCGATGACAAGCCATCCACCGACGCCGAAGACATCGCCAGCAGCCATAATTATGTGCGCGAAGCCCTCGCTTCCATCAAGGCCGGCAAGCCCCTGGCAGCGACCAATACCAAGTCTTATGGGTGTTCGGTGAAATACGCCAAATAAGCTATCCTAGCGAGTCCTATGTCCAAACCCCCTCTGGAAAACCGTAATATCGCCATACTCGCGCATGTCGACGCGGGAAAGACTACGGTTTCCGAGCGATTGCTGTATTTCAGCGATTCCATACCTGGTCTAGGCGAGGTCGATGAAGGCCTCGCGACCATGGATTATCTGGAGGAAGAAAAAAAACGCGGCATCACCATAGAGGCAGGCATCGCCTCCTATACCTGGAAAGGCACCCAGGTGACCTTTGTCGACACGCCTGGCCATGTCGACTTCGGGGTAGAAGTCGACTTCGCCTTGAAAGCCGTCGAGGGTGTGGTGCTGGTTTTGTCCGGTGTCTCCGGAATAGAGTCGCAAAGCCTTGAAGCGTGGGAAAAAATCAGGCTAAACAAAAATACTCCCCTGGTTTTCATCAATAAGCTGGACGTCAGCAGCACCGATTGGCAGCGCGTCCTGTCGCAGATTCAAGTGCTTTTCGGCGTCAAACCCCTGGTGCTCACCTTTCCCGTTTATGACGGCGACCGCATCGACGGCGTTGTCGACGTGCTGCATCAGCTCGCCTTGTATCGCTCCGTGGAAAACCCCCGCAAGCTCATCAAGGGCGAAATCCCCGAGCGTCATCGCGACGACTATGAGCGTTTCCGCACAGCCCTCATCGACGCCACATCGGAATTCAGCGATGCCGTCATGGGCGATTATTTGGCTGGCCGGGATATTCCCACGGAAGCCTTGGTGGCCGGCATCAAAGCGGCCATGGCCTCGGGGCAATACCTGCCCGTGCTCATGGGCGCGGCCTTAAAAAACGTAGGCCTGCGCCAACTCATGAATGCCATTCACCAGCTCTTGCCGCCACCCAGCGCCCCCGCGGGTGAAGTGGCGGGCCTGGGCCAAATCATCAAGATTCGTTTTTACCCGTCCATAGGCCGCATTTACCTGGCGAAAATCTATAGCCCCGAAGCCTTGCACCGCCTCGAAGGAGCGCGCTTTTATCGCGTCTTCGCCGAAAATCTGGAGCCCATCCACGAAGCCGCCGCCGGAGATATCGTCGCCATAGAAACCTCGCAGCGCTTCGTCATGGGACAGTATCTCGGAAAGGACGGTCGCTCCGAAGGAACGTCTCACAAAGGTTACCGTCCCTTATTGCAATCGCGACTTGAGCCCGTGCGCCTCGAAGACTGGGACAAGCTGGACGCCGTGCTGCGACAGGTCACCGACACCGAGCCCTCCATCGCCATTAGCCCCGATCCTGAAACCGGCGGCTGGCGGGTCCACACGGTGGGCGAATTGCAACTCGACGTATTTTGTCGCCGCCTCAAGCAGGAACATGGCTGTGACGTGCGCGTGGGGTTACCCCAAGTTCGATTCGAAGAACGACTGAAAAACCGGCAAGAAGGAATTGAAGGGCTGTCCAAAGCTTTTGGTGCCCAAATGCAAATCCGGTTCGATGCTTTCCCCCTGCCTGAAGGCGAGGCCAATCAACTCAAAATCGCCGTGCCGGGTTTAAACGAGGTATCCCTCGAAGTGCTGCAAAACACTTTTGACTCGTTTTGTCTGCGCGGAATTTGCGGTTATGGCCCCTTGGCCGGCTTGGGGGTGACCCTCACGGCTGTCACGGGCGATATCAATCCTTTGCCGCCTCCCCTCCTGGCCAAATGCCTGGC
>JAYUVP010000053.1:0-24797 GCA_043753995.1 Fibrobacterota bacterium | reverse complement strand
CCCTGGATGAAATTCAAGGCAAGCATCACCGGATGTTTGTGGATTCTGCCTATGCGCAAAGCCATGAATACCGGCTCTTTTGGGATAAACTCAATCGTGGAGAATTCGATGCCGCCGAATACAAGCGCATCGGCAAGGGCGGCAAAGAGGTTTGGATTCAAGCCTCGTATAACCCGCTTTTCGACAAGGCTGGAAAACCGTATCGCGTGATCAAATTTGCCACCGACGTCACGGCTGCCAAACTTAAAAATGCCGATTATGAAGGACAACTCAAGGCGGTTAGCAAGGCCCAGGCCGTCATTGAATTTCAAATGGACGGCACCATCATCACAGCCAATGACAATTTCTTGAAAACTCTTGGTTATAGCCTCGAAGAGATCAAGGGCCGCCATCACCGTATGTTCGCTGATGCAGGCTATGCTCAAAGCCATGAATATGTCGCCTTCTGGGAAAAGCTGAATCGCGGCGAATTCGATGCTGCTGAATATAAGCGTCTAGGCAAGGGCGGCAAAGAGGTTTGGATTCAAGCTTCCTACAACCCTATCCTCGATATGAATGGCAAACCATTTAAGGTGGTAAAATACGCTACGGATATCACCCAGCAAAAACTCACACAATTCGCCAAAGACCGGGCCAAGGAGGTCTACTCCGAAGAAGTCGATCGCGTTGTCATGGCAGGTAAAGAGGGCCGCCTTTCGGAACGCGGTGATTTATTGAAGCTGGACGATGATTGGCGCCCCGTCATGCAAGGCATCAATGACATCATTGATTCCATTGTTGAGCCCATCAATGAATTGCGCGGCAAACTCGAAAAAGTATCTGTGGGCGATCTCACGGCTTATGTGACGGGTAATTACAAAGGCGATCATCAGCTTTTAAAGAATGCCTTGAACGACACCCTCGACAGCTTGAACGACATCTTGGGCCAGGTCGCAACCGCTACCGAACAGGTCTCCACCGGGGCCCGCCAGGTTTCCGATTCAAGCCAAGCCCTGTCGCAAGGAGCCACCGAGCAGGCCTCCTCACTTGAAGAAATCACGGCTTCCATGACCGAAATGGCCGGTCAGACCAAGCAAAATGCAGAGAATGCCACCCAGGCCAATCAATTGGCGACATCTTCACGCGCAAATGCCGAAAAGGGTAATCAGCTCATGCAGGAAATGGTGAAAGCCATGTCCGACATCGACGAATCAAGTCAGAGTATTTCGAAAATCATCAAGGCCATTGACGAAATCGCCTTCCAAACCAATCTGTTGGCTCTTAATGCCGCCGTCGAAGCCGCGCGCGCGGGCGTCCATGGCAAGGGCTTTGCCGTCGTCGCCGAGGAAGTTCGCAATTTAGCGGCCCGCAGCGCCAAAGCTGCTAAAGAAACCACCGAGATGATTGAGGGATCGATCAAAAAGGTGAATCAAGGCGGGGAAATCGCCAAGAAAACCGCTGAATCCCTGATTGAAATTGTGACCGGAGTGGGCAAGGTAACCGACCTCGTGGGAGAAATCGCCGCGGCAAGCAATGAGCAGGCGCAAGGCATTGGCCAAATCAATCAAGGGCTGACCCAACTCGATCAAGTCACCCAGCAAAACACTTCCAGCGCCGAGGAAAGCGCGGCGGCCAGTGAGGAGCTAAATGGCCAAGCCACCCAACTGAAGCAGACCATATCCAAGTTCACATTGAAGCAACATGGACATGGCGCAACCCTATCGAATCAGGCCAGCCCCGAATTGCTGGCCGCGTTTCAGCAATTCATGATGATGCAGAACAAAGGTCCGATGCGCGCAACGCCCGAAGTCAAATCGACACCGGTTTATTCGTCGGGAGATTGGACGGCCAAGGGTAAAAGGCCCGCCTCGCCAGCGGCGCATAACCCTGGTAAGCCGGTTATCGCCCTCGACGATCGCGAGTTCGGGAAGTTCTGATTGCCCGCATCGAACTTGACCGACCTGGAATATGTAGTTCAGGTCGGCCAATTCTTTTCTTAGATAAGTAACGAGTGTCACTCAAACCTATTTGAATGTCTTATTAGGGAGGAAAAAGACAGGTAGGCATAAACCACCCAGGAACATTGCTTGTTGATTTTGAAACAGGTTAGCCTGTAATTCAATTCAAAAATTCATCTATGATATACATAGCGATAGAATCATTGATTTTTTACGGGATCTCCCGGATAATGAATAGGCTCCGGCACATGAAGGCTAGGTCAACGCAATTGAGATTTTTGATAGGGTAGGGGATGCATTATGGCGACATCACTCGCGACCAGTAAAACCAAGGTGCAAGATCAGGATGCGATTTTTGTCATCACGGCCACCCCCGATTCCGCCTTTCTGGCAGTCAAGTCTTCGGTGGAATTATCAGGACGGCCGGTTACGGAGGAAGATGTCCGTGTCAAGTTGACCTCACTTGGCATCGTTCATGGGATTGATTGGGAGCGCGTTAAGACACTTTTGCGAAATAAGGAATACAATCAAGCCATACCTATTGCCCATTGGACGCCCGCTGAAAATGGTCAAGATGCCCGCATGGAGCAGCACGTACGCCTTGGGCATGAAGGCAAGCCTCAAATACTCCAAGATGGTAGCGCCGATTTTAAAAACATCGACAATATTGTTCAGGTTAAGATTGGACAGGTATTGGCAACCAAATGCCCCCCCACAGTAGGAAGGTCAGGAACCGATGTTTTCGGAAATGTAATGCCCCAGGTTTTTGGAAGGGATCGAACTTTGACCGCTGGGTTAAATACCGAATTGAAGGAGAACGGTGCCAAGGTGATAGCCACCAAAGGTGGCTTTCTTTATAAAAACCATGGAGTGCTATGCGTAGGCGAAACCTATGAAGTGCAGGGTGGCGTCAATTATAAAAGCGGCAATGTGCGTTTTTCCGGCGACGTGGTTATTCATGGCACCATAGCCGATGGATTCAGCGTCGAAGCTGGGGGCAGTTTGCTCGTGAATGGTGACGTGGAGGCCGCGGAATTAAGGGCAGGAAAAGGAGGCATAACCGTTACTGGAGGTATTTTTGGAAAGGGAAAGGCATTTCTTAAAGCGGAGGGAACGGTCACCTTGGGCATGGTGCAGCAATGTCGCATTGAATGCAAAGAGCTTATCATCACCAAATCCATGATGCATTGCGATGTGAAAACTTATCACCTCAAGGCCGATGCTCCCGGTTGCTTAGTGCATGGGGGCAAGATTCTCGCCTATGGCGACGTCATCCTCTATGAAGCTGGACATGAGGGCGACAAAACTGAAATTGTTATGCTGAATGAAGAGGAAGAGGAATTACGTGGTTCACTTTGCAAATTCCAAGAAGCAGAAAGCCATTTGCAGCCACTGATAGAAAACAGCGAAAAGCGTTTGAAGCAAATCAAAACCATGGCAGACAAAGCGGGGTCCGGCTTACCACCCAAGGTGGCCTTAGAGGTTAAAGCGCTATTGACTAGCATGGTTGAAAACAAGAAAAGGATGCAAAATATTCAGGCCGAGAAATCCATGGTTCACCAAATGCTGCAAAAACCAATGGAAAAAAGAGGGGTATTCCGAATTATCGATAGACCCTGTTGGGGTGTGAATTTGAACATGTTCCACTTTGAAAAAAAGCTCACACCGGAAGACGGAAAAAAAGAAATTCGCCTGCTTGATAATCAGCTGATGATGTTTTCTTTGGCTGCCGAATAAGGGCTTTGGCACCGAATACAGCCACCACTACGCTTAGAGGCTTACGCTTCCACGGTAGGTTTGCGCCAACTTTGCATCAGATCATGCGACCATGTTTCATAGTCGCCGGCCAGTATATGGTTTCGCGCTTCGCGCATAAGGCTCACAAAAAAATGCACGCTATGCAAGGTGGCCAAATGCAGAGCGGCGATTTCCCCCGCATGAAATAGGTGCCTGAGATAAGCTCGGGAGAAATTCTTGCAAGTGTAACAGGAACATTTTGCATCTAAGGGAATATCTAATTCCCGGGCATGTCGGGCAGCCTTATAATGCAATGGGCCGGCCCAGGTGTAAACCGTGCCATTGCGGGCATTGCGCGTTGGCAATACGCAGTCGAACATGTCGACGCCGCGTTTCACGAGTTCGAGCAAGTTTTCCGGTGTACCGACACCCATGACATAACGCGGTTTATGCACCGGCATGACTCGTGTGCAAGTCTCGGCCACCGAATACATGATTTCTGCTGGTTCGCCAACCGAGAGGCCGCCGAGGGCATAGCCCGGCAAGTCAAAGGGCAGCAAATGCTCGATGGCCGCCAACCGTGATTCGGGATACATGCCACCTTGCACAATGCCGAAAAAGGCTTGGTCATAGCCATGCAGGGGAGGATGGGTGGCGAGCCATTCCAAGGCACGCTCGGTCCATGCCTGGGTGAACTTTAAAGACTTGGTGACCTGTTCCGGTGTGGCGGGGTAGGGGGTACATTCGTCGAAGGCCATGATGATGTCGGCGCCGATACGGCGCTGATGCTCCATGACCGCTTCCGGAGTAAACATGTGTTTGCTGCCGTCGATATGCGATCGAAATTCTACGCCCTTGGCGCTGATTTTTCGCAATTCATCCAAGCTCCAAACCTGAAAGCCACCAGAATCGGTGAGCATAGCCCTATCCCAGCCTATGAATCGATGCAAGCCTCCCGCTTCGGCGATAATTTCGCAGCCGGGACGCAAATACAAGTGATAGGTATTGCCGAGTATGATGCGCGCATCGGCATCCTTCAAATCTCGCGGGGTGATTCCTTTGACTGATCCCTGGGTGCCCACCGGCATAAAAACCGGGGTTTCAATCTCGCCGTGATCGGTATGTAAGGTGCCTGCGCGTGCGGCACTGCCAGGTGAGGTGGTGGCCAATTTAAAATGAGGAATCATGTTTGGATTTCTGGGAATCAGCGATCAAAGAGCAGGTCGCAAGCTTCACCGATATGTTTGGCAGTTAGTAGTCGCATGCCCTTAATTTCAATTCGGCCTTTGGGCGGGGCCGGGATGATAGCCACCTCAAAACCAAGGCGATGGGCTTCTTTCAGTCGAGCCTCGATTTGGGGTACCGGCCTCAACTCGCCATTGAGGCCGAGTTCACCCAAGGCTATGGCCCGTGGCAAGCAGGGCTTGCTCAAGTGATTACCCGCCACGGCGGCTGCCACGGCTAAATCAATGGCAGGCTCATCGACACGAAAGCCGCCGGCCAAATTTACGAATACGTCTTGCGGGCCTATTTCAATGCCGGCGCTTTTTTCCAAGATGGCGAGCAAAATGGTCAAACGTTTTTGATCGAGCCCCATACTGACGCGTTGCGGCACTGAATAATTGGAGCGTCCCACCAAGGCCTGAACTTCAATCAGCAGAGGACGGCTGCCCTCCAAGCAGCAAGTCACCACCGAGCCAGGATTCCGAGACTCACGATGGCTGATAAAGGCTTCCGAAGGGTTTTCCACCTCAATGAGCCCTTCATTCCGCATTTCAAAGACGCCGATTTCATGGGTGGCGCCAAAGCGATTTTTCACCGCCCGTAAAATGCGATAGGCATGATGCCTTTCGCCTTCGAAATAAATGACGGTGTCGACCATGTGTTCGAGCAAGCGCGGCCCTGCAAGCTGGCCTTCCTTGGTAACGTGACCTACTAAGAAGACCGCGCAATTGCGGCTCTTGGCCATAACCATAAGGGCCATAGTGGCCTCGCGCAATTGGCCTGGGGATCCGGGTGAGGCATTGATATCGGGCTTGTAAACGGTTTGAATGGAATCCAAGACCAAAACTTCCGGCTTGGCCTCGTCTACCAGCTTGAAAATGGCATCCAGATTGGTTTCGGATGCGACAAGTAAATCTGAACCGGGTGTTTTTAAGCGTGAAGCCCGGAGGCGCAATTGTTGCAGGGACTCTTCGCCGGTGACATAGAGGGTTTTGACTGCTCCTGCCGTGAGGGTGGCCGCGACTTGCAACATCAAGGTCGATTTACCGATGCCTGGATCGCCGCCAATCAAAACCAAGGAGCCGCGAACTAGGCCACCGCCAAGCACGCGATCGAATTCCTTGGAACCCGTATGCATGCGCTCTTCGGCTGAGGTGGGCACGTCTTTGAGAAGCATCATGCCACTGGAAGGGGATAGGCCGGACTTGACGCGCTCGGCACCCGAGATATTGTGGCTTCCTAAGCCTCGCGCTTCGCTACCTGTGGCCGCGGGCTCGCGAAATTCAATCAGGCTATCCCAAGTGCTGCAAGACGGACACTTGCCCGTCCATTTGGGAAAGGTGTCGCCGCATTCACGACAGGCGAAAACGATGTCGCCTACTTTGATCTTGGGTTTTGCCATGTCTCTAACTTAGTTCTGGGATGGGGACATAAGCCGTCCCCATAAGGAGAGCTTCAAGTCGAATTCGGGCTCCAGTTCCCTAGTCGAACTCGCCCAATAATTTGCGTTGGCCACGTATGAATTGCTGCACATATGGATTGGTAGTGGCGCGAAGGCTTTCGGGGGAACCTACGAAAATGATGCGCCCCTCATAAAGCATGCTCATGCGATTGGCCACTTTATAAGCCGACACCATATCATGAGTCACCACTATGCTGGTGACCCCAAGCTTATGTTGCATTTCCAGGATCAAATCATTGATCACGTCGGAGGTGACTGGATCCAACCCGGTAGTGGGCTCGTCATAAAGGATGATTTCGGGATTCAGGGCAATGACGCGGGCTAGCCCTAAACGCTTTTTCATGCCTCCCGACAATTCACTGGGCATCTTAAAGCGTATGTCCGGTGACAAATTGATGAGGTGCAGTTTTTCGGCCACGATTTCATCAAGCTGAGATTCGCTCAAATGCCGATTATGTTCTCGTAAAGCGAATTTGATGTTTTCGCCTACCGTCATCGAATCAAAAAGCGCAGCCCCCTGAAAGAGCATGCCCATGCGTTTGCGTATGGTTTGGACATCGATATGGCTGGGCGAACTAATCACCTTGCCGTCGACCACCACCTCGCCGCCATCGGGCTGCAAAAGCCCAATGCAATGTTTGAGTATGACCGATTTACCGCCACCGGAGGTTCCGATGACCACCATGGTTTCGCCCTTGTTCACGGTCAAATTCACGTCGCGAAGCACAAGTTGGGAACCAAAGCTTTTTTTCAAGCCCCGCAATTCAATCAGGGGCTGGGACATCGACCGGCGGCTTTCGTCGCGTGGGTCGAGTGTCAAGTCCCAATCGGCTTCAGTAGACCGCATAGACAATGAGAAAATCCGCGATGAGAATGAGAACACAACTGGCTACGACGCTACGCATGCTCGCCTGGCCTACGCCGCGGGCGCCTGCTCCTGCCTTGAGACCATGATAATAGCCCATGGTGACGACGATGCCTCCGAAAACCACCGATTTGATAAAACCGACCCAGATGTCATAGGAGTCGAATAGAAAACGAAGGCCGTAAGCATAGGTCGCCGAGGTCAGATTGAGGATTTGGGTAGCCACCAGCCATCCACCAATGATGGCCAGCGAATCAGAAATGATGACAAGCAGAGGAAAGGCTACCAGTCCTGCCAGGATACGCGGCATGGCGAGATAACGCAAGGGATCGAGATCGAGCACAACCATGGCGTCGAGCTCTTCCTTTTCTTTCATGGTGCCGATTTCGGCGGCAATAGCGCTGCCAATGCGGCCCGCCAAAACCAAGGCCGATAAGACGGGCCCGGATTCGATAATGACGAATTTGCAAACCGCCGTGCCCAAATAGGTGTCGGGAATGAGACCTCGAAATTGATAGTTGGCCTGGATGGCGGTGACCGCACCGATAAAAACCGAAATGACAATGATGAGGGAAAGGGAGGAAAGCCCTACGCGCACCAATTGTTGCACGAAAAGCTCAGGGTTGCGCACCACCCAGGGAAGCCGACTGACGATGGATAAAAACAGGCGAATCACTTCACCGAACTTTTCGACGCGGCTTAGAATGAAGCCCACTAAAAGCCGGAGACCTCCGTTGATCCAGGCTCCTATGCTCGCCACGATTTCCAAGGCGAAGGGCATTCGCCTCAGGGCCATGGGCTCCACGGAATTGCTTTCGGTCATGCGCGTTTTGCCCAAGGCCTAAAAGGCTTCGTTTTCATTGACGCGAGGCGAATAATTCTCGAAGCTGGCATAATCGCTTATAAAGGTCAAAGGAACATCTCCCGTGGGTCCATTACGCTGTTTGGCCAAAATGATTTTGGCCTTGCCTTTCTCCGCCTCCTTATTATAGACCTCTTCGCGATAGATGAACATCACGATATCGGCATCCTGCTCGATAGCACCCGATTCGCGCAAATCGGCAAGCTTGGGCTCGCCGTCGCCGCCGCGGGTTTCCACTCCGCGATTGAGCTGGGACAAGGCCATCACCGGAATTTCCAGCTCCTTTGCAAGAGCTTTGAGACCGCGTGAGATTTGGCTGATTTCCTGCTGGCGATTCTCGACCTTGCCCGCGCCCGCCATCAACTGCAAATAGTCGATGACCACCATGTCGAGGCCTTGCTGGGCTTTGAGGCGGCGGCATTTGGCTCGCAATTCGAGAATGTTCAAACTGGGATTGTCGTCTATCCAAATGCGCGATTCGCTAATAGGACCTACGGCCAGGGATAGCTTGGGATAGTCGCGCTGGGGCAATTGGCCCGTGCGCAGCATATGCATATTGACCTTGGCCTCGCGGCACAAAATACGCTGAACCAATTGCTCGCGACCCATTTCCAAGGAGAAGAAAGCCATGGACTTACCGTGCTGAATAGCCGCATTGGCAAGCATGGAAAGCGCCACCGCGGTTTTTCCCATAGCGGGTCGGCCCGCCAAAATGATGAGATCGGTTTTTTGAAAACCCGAGGTTTCCTTGTCGAGATCGCGTAGGCCCGAGGGCACACCAATCAGCGAACCCTTGGCATAGCTTTCGATGAGCTTGAAGGTGTCCGCCAAAATCGATTTGATGGGAACAAAGCCCTGCTTGACCCTAGTCTCGGCAATGGCATAAACATCGGCTTCTGCTTGATCGATAAGCTGGGGCGGGTCCTGAGTGGCGTCATAGGCCCGCTCTAGCATGCGTGTGGCCGCAGCAATCAGGCGCCGCAGCAAGGCCTTTTCCTTCACGATGCGAGCATGATCGACCACATTGGCTGAGCTCACCACCTCGGCAGATATTTCCAGTAAATAGGCTTCGCCACCCGCGGCTTCGAGCTTGCCCGTTTTGCGTAAAGCCTCGGCCAAGGTGAGCAAATCGACGGCCTGATTCTGCTCGAAAAGCGTGGTCAGGCTTTCATACAGGACTTGATGGCGTTCGAGATAAAAGTCGTCGCGCGTAATGGTTTCGGCGGCCAAACCGACAGCATCGGAATCGAGAAGCATGGCGCCAATGACATGCTTTTCGACCTCGACGGCCTGGGGTGGTACACGAAAACCGGCTGTGCCGGATGAAGTATTCAGGTCGAAGCGTCCTTTTCCCGCAGACATTGCATCAGCCATTGCAAATCTTTCCACGCATCCCGCTTTTTGTCTTCCTGAGATAAGAGCTGAGCCGGATCAAGGGTCATGGCCATTTCGAAGCCGGCGAATTCATGAACTTTTTGCCGAAGGGTTTCATAACCGCTTCCCAGGCGAATCAAGGCTTGGGCTGTGTCCTCACCCAGGGCCAAAATCACCTGGGGCCGAACCCACCGCAACTCTGCCGCCAACCAAGGTATTAAGCGAACCACATCTTTGCGCGCCCATCCTCGTCCGGGATGCCGTGCACGCATCAGCGAGGTCACATAGAGATTACCCATATCCAAGCGAATCGCCTTGAGCATTCGACCCAGCAATTCACCTTCGGCGCCCGCCGCCGGGCCGGTTTCGCTTTTGGCGTCGGGATTGGGCTGCATGAGGACGACGGCTAATACTGGCGTGCCCGGACCTTGGCCGAGTATCCACGATGGAGCCGCCGTGCCGCGCGGCATGGGATGCAAACCCGGTAGAGCCGTCAGTAGGGCCTGACGAAAGGCCGAAAGATCGGAAAAGGCAGGTAATTCTGCCAAAGGCATAGGTGCCGCCGCAGGTATTTCCTTCGGCTTTGCCTGGCTTTTGGGGGCTCCAACAGTTGCAGATTTCGGCTCGGAAATGGGCGCGGAATCGGGCTTACCTGCATTCTTTAAAGCCAGATTTTCCGCGATATTACGCAAATAAGCTTGAGCATTTTCGACCTGGGCCAGTTCCGGGCTTGGGCTCGGCTTTGGGACGCTTTTCTTGGTTGTGGGGTCGACCCAGGGTTGGGCGAAAATCACTTCATCCAAGCCAATATCTCGCTGATAGGCGAGATAGCGTTGCAAAAGGGTCATCATGGCTTTGACCAGGCCTCGGCGATGGCCTTGAGGAGATCGGAGGCAAGCGCTTCCTTGCTACGTGCCGCCAAAGGCAAAACCACGCCTTGTTTCG
Source organism: Fibrobacterota bacterium (assembly GCA_043753995.1). Classification (GTDB taxonomy): domain Bacteria; phylum Fibrobacterota; class Fibrobacteria; order UBA11236; family UBA11236; genus JAYUVP01. Next base: position 14,391 of record JAYUVP010000053.1, on the reverse strand, counting down.
AAATCAAGCCCGCCAAAACTTCGTCGCGCCCAAAACCGCTATCATGAGCGACCGGATTATTCACCACCACAAAGTCGCAATTGCGCTCCACCAATTTACGCTGAGCTTCCGCCACGGGATTTTCCGTCTCCAGGGCAAAGCCTACCAAGATCTGCCCCGCAGATTTGTGTTTTCCCAGCTCCTTCAATAAATGCGGAGATTCTTGCAACTCTAGGTTTAGCATAGACTTCGAATCTTTTATTTTTCCATTTTTCGGATGGGCTGGCACATAATCCGAAATCGCCGCCGCCATGATAATGACATCGGCTTGCTTCGCCAAGGGTTGCAAAGCGGCTTGAAATTCCAAGCTGGTTTTCACTGGGGTCAGGGAAGCATATTCGCCTGCCAAAGGAGCATCCACCACTCCAGCAATGGCATGCACTTCGGCTCCGGCCCGCCACAAGGCACGCGCCAAAGCTTGACCGGTTTTGCCGCTGCTGCGATTGCTCAGAAAACGCACATCGTCAATGCTTTCCTGAGTATGGCCAAAGGTCAATACCACCTTTTTGCCGCACCATGCGGGCTGCGATTCGGCACCATGAGCCAGGCAGGTGCGTAAATGGGCCACTATGGAATTCACTTCCAATAGTTTTCCTTCACCCACTTCGCCGCAGGCCAGCACGCCTTCGCCAGTGGGCAAAACCACCACGCCTCTTGGCTTCAGAGTCGCCAAATTGGCCTGCACGGCAGGATGATGCAGCATTTGCGTATTCATGGCCGGAGCCAGGAAAACCGGTCCAGCAAAGGCCAGGGCCAAAAGCCCAAGGATATTGTCGGTGAGACCATGCGCCAGCTGCCCAATGATTTGAGCGCTTGCAGGAGCAATGAGATAGACTTCAGCCCAGCGTGACCAAGCAATATGGTCCATGCGGCCTTCGGCCACGCCGCTCCAGGCATCGGTGAGGACGGCATGTCCGGTCAAGGCGGCAAAGGTATTGGGATGAATCAGCAAGGTGGCTTCGGGAGTCATGGCCACGCGTACTTCGGCGCCTTGATCCTTGAGGCGCTGCACCAAATCACAGGCTTTGTAGGCGGCTATGCTGCCGGTGACGCCGACCAACACTCGCTTGCCCCGCAGCATGTTCTCCTCCTGAATCGTGGCTTTTGCCTCAGATTAAATCAAAAAAGAGTACTTCGTGCCCAAACAAAAACGGAGGCCTAAACCTCCGTCTTTCACCAGGGCTATACCAACGGCGAAATTAAGGGGTTTTGGTCTCGTCAGGCAAAACCTGAAGACGGTCATTCTTGAATTTACGAATGGCAATGGTGGTGGGCTTTTCAGCCAGCTTGATAAAGCCCAAATTCGCCTGCTCATTGATAAAACGGGCTTCTTGAGCCGTCATGATCACGGTGCGAAAGGCCGAAATATTCTTGGCATAGCAAGTCTCTAGGGCCAAGTGTTCTTTCATGGGCATGTCAAACCTCGTTCTTTGTTTTCCAATTTGTCTCTCGAACTAACATCATAGCATGTAAAGACAACAGAGAGTGGGGGATTCGAACCCCCGTGGCCAGTTACGGCCAACATGCTTTCCAAGCATGTACCTTAAACCGCTCGGACAACTCTCTAGTGCCCGGCAAGTATAAGAAAATTCCCCGAAAATTCAATAATTGATGGGTTTGGCTGCAATTTTGGAGTCAGATTCGGTTTCGGTCAATTCTGCGCTGCCTCCGCCCAAGGTTTGCAGTAAATAGAGCTTGTGGTAAATGCCGCCCTGGGCGAGCAATTCCTGATGAGTGCCCTCTTCGCGGATTTCGCCCTTGTGAAAAACCAAGATTCGCTTGGCCTTCTGGATGGTGGAAAGCCTATGGGCCACCACCACCGAGGTCACTTGCTGCAAAACCGTGTCCAGGGCTTGCTGCACCAAATGCTCGGTTTCCGAGTCCACGGAAGCCGTGGCTTCATCGAGCAAAAGCAAGGTTGGTTTTTGATATAGTGCACGGGCAAAGGCCAATAATTGGCGCTGTCCTAAGGAAAGATTTTCACCTCGCTCCTTGAGAAAGGTCAAATAGCCTTCGGGCATACGCTCGATAAAGGAGTCGGCCTTGACGAGGCGACACACATCGCGCACTCGATCCAAATCAAAATCAGGAGTTAGGGCGATATTGAAGGCCACCGACTCGGCAAACAAATACACGTCCTGCGGAATGACGGCGAGATGCTGGCGCAGGCTGGCTTCTTGCAAGTTCTCCACGGGCACGCCGCCTAGCCGAATCTGACCTTGTTGCACGAGATAATAACGGCTGATCAAATTGATGACCGTGCTCTTGCCGCTCCCGGTGGCGCCAACGAGGGCCACCATTTCTCCGGGCTGCACTTGAAAACTGATGCCGTGTAAAACTTCCTTGCCCGTGCGATAGCTGAAGCGCACTTGCTCAAAGGCTATCGAAGGCAAGCCATGCGGCAGGGGTTGGCTGCCATCGGGCAAATTCGCCTCGGTGTCATAAAGGGTGAAAACCCTTTCGGCGGCCGACATGGCACTTTGCAAGGCCGTGATTTTATCGCTGAGTTCTCGCAAGGGCCGATAAAAAAGACCGGTATACCAGGAAAAAGCAATCAAGGTACCCAGCGAGGTTTCATGGCGATAAAACAACCATGCGCCGACGAAGCTGAGCACGGCCAAGCTGATTTCCGTGAGGCCGAAATTGAAGGGGAAAAAGGTCGCATAATAGCGCACATTGCGAAACCATGCTCCGCGCAAATCACTATTCACCCGATCGAATTCATCGCGCACGGTGCGCATGCGGTTGAAAATTTTCACTATAGGAATGCCCGCCAAGCTTTCCTGCAAATTGGCATTCATGGCGGCGACATAACCTCGGATTTCAGTATTGCTGGCACGTACGCGTTTGCGGAAAACCGTGGTATTGAACCACATAAAGGGCAAAACCACCAGGGAGGCCATGGCCAGTTTCCAATCGAGTAGAAGCATGAAAATCACGGCATAGGCCAGTAAAAAGAGATTGCCAATTAATTCGACCAATCCTTCGGTGAACATGCTGCTCAAGGAGTCAATGTCATTGGAAAAACGCGTCATCAATCGACCCACGGGGGTGCGATGGTAAAAGGACATGTCGAAGCGAATGACGCGACGGAATAAGGTGACGCGTAAGGTGTGAATGATGTCGAGGCCGAGTTTTTGGCTGGTGATGGAGCGAGCGTATTCGAGCAAGCCACCCGCCAAGGTGAGTCCCACAAAGGCGAATAAATAGGGGAGAGCCCCTTCCAAGTGGCGAAGGCGAACCGGACCATCAATCATGGCCCGCAAAACGCGAGGCATGAACATGGGCAAAATTTCCGCCACGAGCAGCAATACGAAAGCAAGCAGGGCCAAGGCGCGATGGTCTTTGACCAAAACGACTACGCGCATCCATAGCTTGCGATCGAGAAAAGAACGGACTTTGTCGGCTTCAATCACGTCATTGGCGGCCATGCTTTACTTCATTCTTTCAGGCCGAAGCCAAGGCATCGACAAGTTGCTGGCGTTGCCAAATGGCAGCGTAAGAGCCGCCCAAGGCGACCAGAGTCTCGTGATTGCCGCGTTCTTTGACGGCGCCATTTTCGAGATACAGAATTTCATCGCATTCACGCACGGCGGAATAGCGATGGGAAACGACGACCAAGGAAGTGCCGGAAAGATGCTCACGCAAATTGTGTATGACCTGGGCTTCGGTTTCGGCATCTAAGGCCGACAGGGTGTCGTCGAGGCATAAAATCGGAGCATCGGAAATAAAGGCGCGCGCCAGGCCCACCCGCTGGCGTTGACCGCCGCTCAAATTGATGCCCCGCTCGCCCAGCAAGGAGTCATAGCCCTGGGGAAACTGTTCGATATCCTTGGAGAGGCCAGCCCAATCGGCGGCTTGCTCGATGGAAAGGCGCGAGCCTTCGCGTTCGCCGAAACCGATATTCTCGCGAATGCTTCGTGAAAACAAAAAGCCGTCTTGTGGGGCATAGGCAAAGCGATCGCGCCAATCGTCTCCTTTATAATCCGCGCGCTCGCGGCCATCGAGTCGCAAATGCCCGGCAGTGGGAGGGTAAAGTCCGCAAAGCAAATGCAATAAAGTGGTTTTGCCCGATCCCGTGGGGCCTACGATGCCCAAAGTTTTCCCAGGGCGAATTTCGACATCCACCTTTGCAAGCACCGGGTGTTTGCCGTCATAACTGAAATCCAATTGCTCGGCATTCAAGGTTTGAAAGACCGCCGCGCGCGCGGGACGGCGTCTAACCTCGGCTCCTGCGTCTTCGCTGCCTGCCGTCGCCACCCACAAAGTCGAAAGCCTGTCGAGGCTGGCGCTAGCGCGCTGTATCATGCTGGCCACCCAACCCAAGCCGATCAGGGGGAATTGCAAGCGCAGCAAATACATGATGGCGGCAGATAATTCGCCTACCGACATTTCCTGCTGAATGACCATGCGTCCGCCGACCCAGCAAGTCAAGATGACCCCGATGGCGCCGAGCACACCCATGGCCGGCCAAATCGACGAGTTAAACCAAGCCACCTTGAGAGAAGCCTCTTTCAAATCAGCGCTGGCTTTTTCAAATCGGGTTTCAAAAGCAGACTCGCGGCCAAAGCCTTTGACCACCTGCACGCCGGTCACGGTGTCTTGCACGAAGGTATTGAGATTGGAAAGGCTTTTCTGAATCCCACCGAAGAGGGCATACATCTTGCCCAAAAAACGATTGGCGATGAAGGGGATCATCAAGGCGGGCAAAAGTCCGACGGCGGCTAATTTCCAGTGGATTAGGGAAACGCAAATTACGGTGTAAATCAGTATGCAGCCCATGCGGGCCAGGTGTAAAACGGCTGGACCGACTAAATCGCGTACGCGATCCAAATCATTGGTGGCGCGCGACATGAGATCGCCGACGGCATGCTTGTCGAAAAAGGTTTTGGGTTGGCGCAAAAGACTGTCGAATAGGTCTCGGCGCATTTCATATTCAATGGCACGCGAGGCTTGAATCACCCAAAGTCGCTGGTAATAGAGCATGAGACCGCTAACCAAGGTCGCCGCAAGCATTCCGCCGACCGGGGCCCACACGGCATGCATGCCGCGTCCCTGTTCTAAGGAGTCCAGGAGGATTTTGACCATCCAGGGCGAGATTTGATCCAAGGCCGTGGAGACGGCCACGAAAATCCAGCCCCAAAGAATGGGTCTTTTATGGCGTTTTAGATAGGGCCAAACGAATACCAACCTTTGACGAAAGGTCGGCTTGGGCTTCGCGGGATGAGAAGACATGAAAGGGGGATTTTCCTTTGCAAGCAAAGGTGCCAAAGCTACGCGCCCCTGGAAAGTGATATCGAGGTGAGGGCGATCGGCTGCTCACCCCCCATTTGTGGTTAGGGCCCTAGGCTCAAGTTTTCAAGCCTTCAACGCGAGCTATCGAAAAGATGCTTGTCTGCGCATATCTCGGCGATATCGGCATGCAATTCGAGGGCGATAATGAGATTGAGCACATCGTCCTTGGTGATGCTTTCCTGACGAATCGGGCGTCCCTGAAACATCGGAATGCGATCGGCAGGCGAAGTGAGATGGCGAGCCGATGGACGCATATTTCCTCCAAGGGGAGCTAAAATCACCCCCATATCTCTTTCGTCGGCAGGATACAGGCTCGGCTTGAGCATTTTCCTAAAACCTTACATTCAAAGCCAAAGACTCTCATTGCCATCTTGTGAGTCCTAAAGCCCTTTGGTATACTTTCCGCCCTCTCGATGGGATGTCGTCCAATGGCAGGACACCAGATTCTGACTCTGGCGATCGAGGTTCGACCCCTTGCATCCCAACCATTTTCTTAGCCACACCGCCCTTTAATCATTCCCTGTCCGCTTCTGCCACCGGGTAGAATCTGGCATGAGCTCGATGAGCGAAGCCCTGTGGGCTTTGTTTCGCAATCAAAAAATCAAGGGCTTACGCGCCGCCATGCGGCAAACCTTGCGAAAAATGGAAAGGGCCGGCCTCACCGACCCACCTTGGTTCAATGCCATGGGTGAATTGGCCATGGAAGAGGGCAACCTCAACTTGGCCCTGCGCTTTTTTCAACAAGCCTGCAATAAAAGCGATGCAAGTGAGCCTTGGCTCAATCAGGGCCATGCCCTGTATGCCCAGGGCGATTTCGTCGCCGCGGAAAAGATTTATAGCACGGTGCAAGAGCGGCATCCCGATGATGTGCATGCCCTAGTCAATCGCGCCAATTGCCTTATTCACCTGCAAAAGCTTGACGCGGCCTGGGACCTATGCGAACAGGGTCTCAAGCGATCCCTGGCTCACCCTGCGCTTCGCAATGCCCAAGGACAAATTCATTTCCTGCGCGGCGACTATGCCCAGGCCTTGGTTTTGTTTCAACAAGCCTATGAAGCTGCGCCAGATTATGTAGACGCCCTATTCAATCAAGCCAATGTGGAAGTCAGGCTGGGATTGCGCGAAAAGGCCATGGAGCATTTCGATCTTTGCACCCGCAAAGACGAGAATTTCGAATGTGCTTTTTACAATCGCGCCTTGCTTCTCTTTGAGAGCGGTCGCGCGAACGAAGCCCTTTTAGCCTTGCAAAAAGCCTTGGCCCTGAAGCCCGATTCCCCAGATAGCCTGCATTTGCAGGGGCGCATTCATTACCACCAAGGCGAGATGAAACTGGCACGGGAATGCTTTCGCAAAGCCCTGCGGGTGCAGGAAGAACACTTGCCATCCTTAATTGGTTTAGCACGGGTTTTGGCACAGGAAACCCAACATGAAGAGGCTGTCACCTTACTGAAACGAATTCTGTCCCTGCCCGCTCTGAACCCTGAAGACCGAAAAGCGGCACTTTCGGTTCTACTCGACTTGGGGCAATTCAATTTGGCGCTCATGCACTGTGAGCGGGCCTCGGATCCCGATCAAAACGGCCTAGGCCTCATTCATACCGTGACGCTTTGGAAAACCGGTAAATTACGTGAGGCCATCACCCGGATGGAAAAAACCTTGGCCAGCGAGGGGGAAAGCCTCAGCTCACTCACCTTGCTGGGCATGATGCTACGCGAGAACGGAGCCCTGGCCTTGGCCGAACCCCGCTTGCGACGGGCCCAAGAAATGGAACCGGGGGATGCCCGGGTCGCTTCAGAATTAGCCATGGTGCATTTAGGCCTTGGCCAGGTTACCGAAGCCTTGAATTGCTTGGAAACGACCTTGCAGCAGCAACCTGAAAACCCCGATTTGCTTTATAACTATGCCTGCGCACAAACACGGGCAGGCAATCGCGACGACGCCTTAACCACCTTGCACCGTGCCATGGAAAGCGGCTTTTCCGATTGGGATCGCCTCGTAAATGACCCAGACATCCAGAGCTTACGTCAATTAAAAGCTTTTAGTGCCCTACTCGGAGAGGTTCAGGTTTAGCGGTCAGACCTTTACGATTTTGGGCCGGAAAAGTATGGCCCTTGCTTGGCGGCTACGAAGTTTGCGACAATCAGGAACTTCGCAAGCATATCCGCCCGGGCAGGGCAGGGGAGGCGCTGCATGAAAGCCGCCCAAGATTGGAGTTTCATCACCAAGGAGCAAGGGCTACCTAAGCTCAAGCCCCAGGAAAACCGTATTTTCCATGCCCTGACTGCGGCCTATTCTACCGGGCAGCAGCAGGAAATATTTGGCGCTTCGGCCAATATCATGCGGCATGAAAAAGAAATGTGTGAAATGGCTCTTGAAGAGTTACGTCGCCTTCAAGCCGATGGCACCAAGCCCGACGAAACCTTAAATCTCATACAAGAGCATTATCAGACCCGACTTCGCATCGCTTCGGATAAGGAAGGCCAATTACGCAAGCTGGCCGAAGATTCTCGCAAGCTTACCGAAGATCACAAGAAGAAGACGCAAGAGCTGGCCGAAGTAAAGCGCAATTTGATGGAATCGCAAACCAAATTGCGCGAATTGGCCAAGCATACGGAAAAGTTGATCAAAAAAGAAGAAGAGCTTCGTTTCATCGAAGAGGGCTTGCGTAAAGAGCTTGAGAATAACAAGCGCGAAATGATGAATGGCCTCTATGAAATCGTGGTGGATTTAGAAGAAAATGCCCCAACACCGAATACCCGTAATTCGGGAAGTGTGGATGTCCCACCGGCGGTCGTAACCGAGAGGGTGGAGGAGAAAACTGAAAGTCCGCTTTCAATCCTGTCGTCATTGCCCCACGTGCCTCACTCGGAAGAAGAGGCTGGAACCCTCAATCCTGCGGAGCGCAACCCCACTCCCGCACCTAAGGCCACGGCGACCCGCATCGCTTCGCCTGCGCAAAAAACATTATTCGATGCTATCGCTCCCAAGTCTAAGCCCGCTATTTCTCCCACAGCCATCAGTGGCCAGGCGACCATTGTTTTGGCAAGCGCGCCAGTATCGCCTTCTGGGACCCTGGTATCAGCCCCCGCCCCACATCCCGTCGCGAATTCACTAGAATCGCTTCTCGATCGCAGCCAGCGCGCAAGAGCCTTTGAACCGCTCAAAGCCTTATTCAACCGCTCCTTGGTTAAAACAAGCGAAGGCGAGGCCATTTGCGAATATTTCTATCCGGTGCAAAGCTCCAAAGAAAATCGCCGCTACGTTTTCAATTCGCTTTTCACCTTGCATGCCTTGATGCAAGTTCTGCAACGTGATCCGACCGGCTTCCATAGCCGATTAGAAATGGTCGCCGGGGATTTGCTCAGCCGCATGGATCATGGCCGCAATATTGCCTTTGAAGATGCGCTCACGGTCGATTTCAATCGCGAGACCCTGACCAAGCTACTGGGCTTGGCTTGGAAACCCCGCGAGCAAGCTTTTATGGATTTAGCCCATAAAGTCTTGTCACGTCTGGAAAGCCTAGGTGCCATGCGATCCAAGAATCTCGAAGATCAATTTGGACGTTGGACAGCCGGGGGATAACGCTTACTCCGTCAAACGAGTTTAGATTATACATGCCGTCGCGTTCTGAACGAGAGGAATTCGAGCATGCCGACTTTCGCCGAACCCGTCCCAGCCCGACCTTCCGCCAAGTCGGAAACGCGATTCACACCGTCAAAACCTCTTTTACAAGCGGGATTTCGTCTCAGCGCGCCGGGAGATCCTTTCGAAATCGAAGCCGATCGCGTCGCCAACCAGGTCCTGCGCATGCCGCGTGGGATTTTTTCATCGTCGTCCTCGTCCCAGAGAATGCCGAAACCGTCGCTGACCTCTCGCTCGCCCTTGGGGGGCGGGGTTTATCGTAAATGCCTACAATGTGAAAATGAAGATGAACCCATTTTTCGAAAAGCCGAAACCACCGCACCGAATCCTGGCCTTGCCGTCACGTCCGAACCCATCCTAGGCAACTTGCGCGGGGGCAACCCGCTGGATAAACAGACGCGCGGTTTTTTTGAGTCCCGTTTCGGGCATGACTTCAGCGCGGTACGCATCCACTCGAATGCCGCAGCCGCGGAATCGGCTCGCGCCCTGCATGCGCACGCCTATACGACCGGATCGCAAATCGTTTTCGGTGCCGGCCAGTATCAACCGCAATCCTCCGCCGGCCGTCACCTTTTAGCGCATGAATTGGCCCATGTGGTGCAGCAGGGAGAAGATGCGAATGCGGCCAAAGGGTGGGTGCAGCGCAGCTCGGTCGACAATCCGCCACCCCTGCCGCAACAAGGCGAGGGCCATCCTTCGATTTCAGGCGAATTCCCCCCTGAGCTCGATCCTAGGGGAGGAGCTTGGGGCGGACGTGGAGGAGGACAACGCGGCGGCGGAGGTGGGGGAAATGGGGGAGGTGGCGGAGCTTCCGGCGAAGAATCTCCTGAACTTTGTCCGCCTCCCGGGGAAATGCCCTGCCAAACTGGCCCTTCTCCTGCCGACTATGACATGGAATTTCCTTTTCGCGTCGCCTCGGCGGTTATGCGCCCGCAAGACTTACGCATTTTGGATGGGTTGGCCGTCATCTGGAATATGGGTCCCAACAGCTTTGCCCTGCGCATTGACGGCTATGCCAGCGCCGAAGGTGGTTGCGTTCCCAATTGGAATTTGTCTTGTGAACGCGCTCGGGCCGTAGTCCATCGCCTGGCCCACCCCGCTTATGGCACCGGCATCGATGCCGCAGACTTGCAAAGCTGGGCGCATGGCGAAAGCGATGCCGCCGGTCCTACATTGGAGGCCAATCGTCGCGCGACCCTGGATATTCAAATCGTTGATCCCACGCCTGCCGATCCGGAAACACCCGCGCCCATACCCTCGACTCCGGAGAATTGCTCGCCCAGCCGCACCCAGGAAACCGCCACGGGATGCACACCCAACCCACATGGCGCGCATTTGCCGGATGTGGGAGGCACGCACACCGAATCACATGCTTTCGAACCTTGTCGTCTGACCCAAGCGGAGGTTGCGGCCAGCCCCAATTGGTGTGTAGATAGTCAGCAAGCTCATGGGGGCGAGACATGTTACCGTGAAATTCCGTCAGTGGACAGCGGTCCCGGGGATCAATACTGCTATTCAGAAAACTGTTGTCACAATAGCCGCGATGCCATTTCGGTGGTATCCAGTACTTCGCCGGGCAGTAATTCCTGCTGCGAAACCAATAATTGGGCCCTACCAGGACATGGGGTGATGGATGTTTTGCCTGAATTCATTGACGATCCCGAACGTGTCATGCGCGATATTCTCGGTTTGTAATTGAAGCCGGTCTCAAAATTCCTTGCGTAGTCCCTCGGCTTGAGCAAAGCCGAGGGTTGAAATTAAGGCCGCTGCGACAGATAGGCCATTTCTTTGCTCCACATCGTGTAATAGTTGTAATAATCCAAAAGCTTAGCGTCATTTGACGTTTGATCGGCATAGCGCAGAAGTACCGGTAATTGCTTCGCGGCGATTTCTTTAGCATTTCCATGCTTGGTGGCCGTTATAAAAGACGATAGGCTAGTCACGACTTGGCCTCCCTTGCTTTGATTCGAGGCCATGGACAAGCTGGTAGCAAGTGGGGGAGTGTATTTAAGCATGTATTCGGCATAGCGGCGTAAAATGGGCGCTTGCTCGACTAAGTCCTGTTTTTCAAGATCAAAATCCTGACGTTGGAGTATTTGCTTTCCTTGGAGGAGAACCGGCGCTGCCGGGGAAATGTCGCATTCCCACCCTGAATGTGGTTTAAGCAATTCTTCCTGATATCGTTCTTCGCGATACGGATACAATGGCATGGTTTTGCATCGCGAAGGCTTCTCGCGATGAATACCGCATAGCTTTTCATTCACCAAGGCAGGGCAGGGAAAAGAGCTAGGAATAAACGCTGTCGGCACTATATAAGTGGCGATTTCTATTCCCTTGATTAAGGGTAAAGTGGCCCCAAGCATTTTCGCCATTTTGAAATCTTTGCTGCCTTTTTGTACGGGGGTCCATACTAGGCAAAGCGGAAAAATTCCGACGAAAGTCAAGGCATCCTTGAGAGTCAAAGGCACGGATCCATAACAGCATTTGCCGCAAGACGTGCAAAGGAAATGTTTCGAATCGCTCATCGGCTTTCAACCAAGGCACCACAGCATTTCTTGTATTTCTTGCCCGATCCGCAAAGGCAAGGATCATTGCGTCCCGTTTTATTGCTGCGGGCATTTTCAAGATGCGGCGCGGGTTTGCTACTGACAAAAAACCACTGGCCTTGGTCACGACGAAAGCGACTTTGAACCGCCTTGGTCATAGTGAGTTGATCTCGTCGGACACGCACCACATATTCAATTTCGGCATCATTGCCTTCTTCAACCGCCTTGTGAATGCGAAGTTCTAACCATTCACATTCGTCAGCCATGCGCTCCGCTTCCGCGCGATTAAAGTCTTCCTTGATTTCGGCCGCATGCGTATTCGCGACATGGTCCAGGCATTTTTTGGCAAAGGCCGTGTATCGGGAGCGCACTAAGGCTTCTGCGGTCGACGCAGGAGTGCCAGCTAGAATGGGCTCGCAGCAGACCTCAAAGGGCAGCCCAGAACAGCATGGGCAGGTGGATGTTTTAAACCCGACTTATTGAGGTGGATCCATGATTTCAGGATGGGTAGGCATGATTTCCTTCCTTGGAATGGGTTTTGGGATGTTATTCCTTCGAAGAGGGACTTTTAAAGGGTGGGTTGCGACCTTTCTCCTCCCCCGCCTCCCCAAGCCAATAGTTCGCATAAGATATATTATGTTAACTTAGTAGGCCAAACACCAAATTCTCGACTTTTGACAGGGGTTTTGCATATACTCCGGGTAAACTAAGGTCCATGGTTAATTATCGTTTGAGTGCCTTTTAACCCGCATCCTGGAGACATGAAAATGGTCGCATCGACCGCTCGACGCTTCAACGGAGGCGGATGGGATTTGCGCAAGGACGAACGTCGTAAAAATCAGGTGGATATCAATTTTCCTGAACGTCGTAAGGAAGAGCGCCGGTTTTCATTCGCCAAGCAAGTCGACAATTCTCAATCGTCTCGCAATGGTTTCGACTCAAATCTTTTGCGTATGCGCTAGCTTTATGTCCTGTGTCCCTTGCCTACGCGGAAACGCATTTTAAATTTCGACTTCCCTGGAGCCCGCTGTGGCGTCCATGGCCTGAGATTTTTTTAGACGCACCCAGCTTTGTTTTACCCGGACGCTCCTGCCCCATTTTCTTGGCGGTGAAGGATGCGCACCTTTTCCCCATTCGCAATATTCACATGGACTGGGTGCTGCTCGGCCCCGAAGGATGGCGGCAAAGCGGTCATTGGAGTCGGGAGCAAGGCCTGCAAGCCCCGATTTCTTTTGAACTCTTGCCTATTGATTTGCCTGAAACTCCTGGCGAATATTCCCTGCATGCCACGCTGACGGTTCGTAATGAAAAGGGGAGAGAAACTCGAATTCTCCAGGCGAATTATCCGTTTTTACCGCCCCAGCCCTTGCGCATTCGGCGTTTGGAACAAACCCCACCCTACCCTGCCGATTGGCAAGCAGGGGAAATGCATTGCCACAGCGATTATAGCAGTGACCCGGTGGAATTCGGCGCGCCTTTGGCTGCCATGCAGGCTGCCGGCGAAGCGCTGGGCTTGAATTTCATTCAAGTCACCGATCACAGTTATGACTTTTGCTATCGCAAAGACAGTTATATGCAGGCCTGCGATCCCCACGAGGTTTACGCTGCCTATCAGGCCGAGGCCTTGGGCATCAATGCCTCAACTCAAGGCTGCCGACTCATCCCAGGTGAAGAGGTTTCTTGCGGGAATAGCGCCGGAGAGAATGTCCATCTCCTGGTCATGGGGCATGACCAATATTTGCCTGGCCTCGGGGATGGAGGCCGACGTGGTTTACAAAATCATCCTGATCTTCGCATCGAAGAGGTTTTAGCTAGGCTAGGCTCAACGCCGAGTTTCGCGGCTCATCCCAAGGTGAATATCGGGCGTTTAGAACGGTTCATTTTCAGGCGCGGTCCTTGGGATAATACCGACCTTGGTGTCCCCCACCTTGAAACCAAGCAAAATCCTAAGTCTTTGAGTGGCCTACAGTTCTGGAATGGATCTAAATCCAGGGACTATGTAGAAGGCCGTCGTTTTTGGGTGGAGTCCTTGCTCCAAGGACATCGTCTTTTGCCTATTGGCGCCAACGATGCTCATGGGGATTTCAATCAAAATGTCGGAGTGAAATTTCCGCTTTTCTCCCTATACCGTAGCCGAAGCCATGTCCTTGGTAAGGTGCGCACCCTTTTTCCAGCGGTCAATGCCGAGCTAACCACCTTGCAGCGCTCGGTGCATGCAGGGCAATGCACGGCCACCGACGGGCCTTTTTTGTCCTTACAGACTGAAAATGGAAAGCTTCTTTTGGCAGCCCAGAGCAGCTTGGATTTTGGAGACATTCAAAAAATCGATTTGGTGGGCGGGCAGGTCGGGCAGCGGCATGAAAGTCGCATCCAAGAATGGCAACCGCAAGCTCTTCGCTGCGATGAGCGAATCGATTTCCCTGCTGGCGTAAACTATGCGCGGGCAGAACTGACGACGACACGTGGTCAATTCGCCATGACCTCGGCGGTCTTCCGCAGTTAAACCGAAGTCAGTAACTCGTCCCTTTAGTGCGAATATGCACCTTGGGTTTATCCTGGGCATTCAAAACGGCATGATCCACAACCCTGCCCACCACAAGGCGATGCTGGTCGAATTCATGAATGGCTTCAATCTCACAGTGTGCATAAGCCAAGATTCCATCAATGATTAAAGCGCCAGCTTCACTTACCGTATAGGCCACCACATCGAGGGGAGCTTGTCCCGATTTGAGGCCACCCCAAAAGGGCTTCATCTGTGGAGTATTGCTTTCCCCTAGGATATTGACGGTGAAATATCCGACCTTCTGTGCTAGTTCAAAGGTCGGCCTTCCCGCCTCCATCACCACACTCAAGCGAACGGGATTTAGAC